>JBIKUS010000149.1:0-4430 GCA_044347425.1 Vampirovibrionales bacterium
CGACGATACGGTTAAACGTAAAGCTGCTGCTACTGTTATGCGAACTTGCAACCTCAAAAGTACCAACAGCGTTATCACCACACTAAAATCAGACTACCAAAAACTTTACGACACCTTTAAAGCCACCCGCCTCGCCCTCGAAGTTCAACAACCCGAACTCCTCCATCCACCCAAGCCCAAGGTTTATAGCAAACCCAGCGAATTGCCCCCCAACACCCTGCTACCCCATGACAACTTGCCTTACCAAATGCGCCTGCACGCTTACCAAGGCCGCTTCCCTATGCCTCAAACCGTGGGCGACATGTTGGCCAACTGGAAAACAACTTATTACCCCTACTACCGTAAAGCGTATGAAGTGTGGTCGCCCATTAAGTTGCCAAAAAGACTAGAACGTACTGCCCCTAAGGGCAAACGGTTGTTGTATTGTACACCCCCCACCCCCAGCCACCGCTTTGTTATTAAAAAAGTGACCCCACTTGCTGAAGTCGACAACGCCTCCCACCCTCTCCCCTCGGGAGAGGGAAGGGTGAGGGACAGCCAAAAAGGGAGCAACCCTCACCAAGCTTTCGCCGAGACTGGTCGTCCCTCACCCGCTGCTCCCGCAGCGGCCTCTCCCGAGGGGAGAGGCGATGATGGGCCTCTGGTTAAACACACCCCCACCCCCGTTAGGGCGATGCACGAATCGCCCGTACCACCCAAAATCATCCCCGCTGAAGCCCTCATCCACGATGACGACGTTCCGCCAGAGGTACTGGCTCGCTTTCAAGCGCAACTCATCCACGTACTCGAACAAATCGACCCCACCGAACTCCAAGCCCGACTCACCCCCGAACACTGGCAACTCGCCAGCGAACTCCTCTCCGCCAAACAAGAACGAGCAGGCTAAGGCCTAGCTTTTTAACCCAAGGGTATCAGTCGCTACCCCCAACTGTTTTAAAAAAGAGGGGTCTTTGCGCCAATTTTTACGCACAGAAACATGCAATTCCATGGCGACGGTTTGGCCTGCCAGCTTAGCAAACGCCGTTTGTGCCGCCAGCCGTATCGCCTTGAGCTGATGTCCACCTTTGCCAATCACCATCCCCTTTTGCGAGGTTTGGTCAACCAGTAAACTGGCCACCACCCTAATCGGCTGCTTGGGCGAGGTCGGTTCCGTGTAGCTATCAATCACCACGGCCACGCTGTGGGGCAGTTCATCATACAGTTGGCGCATCACCTGCTCACGTATAAACTCGGCGGCCAACTCTCGTAAGCGTTGGTCGGTCACGGTGTCCTCATCATAGTGCCAAGCACCGTAAGGCAAACCACTCACCAGTAAACCCAAAGCCTTATCAGCCTTAAGCCCCGTTTTAGCCGAAACGCCCACGCTGCCCAGCCAGCGTTGGTCGGTGTTGGTGGGTTTTACCAAGTTCTCATAGGCCTGTATCCGCTGGCGTATGAGGTCGGGGTTTTGCTTCAGGCGGTCAATCTTATTCACAATCAACGCCATGGGCTTACCACTCGCATGGAGCTGTTCGGCCAGCCACGCCTCACCAGGGCCAGGGTCAAGGGTGCCATCCACCACTAAGGCCACAGTGTCGGCATCGGCAAGGGCGGCTTTGGCTTCGTCTACCAGCCATTGCCCAAGGGTGTCAAGCGGTTTACTCAACCCAGGCGAATCCAGAAAGATAAGCTGTGCCGATCCCACATTGGCGATACCCTTCATACGGTGGCGAGTGGTTTGTACCACGCTTGAGGTAATGGCCACCTTCTGCCCCACAAAGCGGTTAAGCAACGAGGATTTGCCCACGTTGGGTCGCCCCAAAAGCGCAATAAAACCGCAGCGTTTGGGTTGGTTAGGCAGGCGAGGTGTGTCAATGGTCATCATCCCTCAAGTGAGCCACGAATGCCCCTTAAAGTCAAACCGTGCGGGAGTGTTTGCCTTTATGTTACGCTTTCGGCATGAATGACCTTGCCCTCACCCCTGCCCTTGCCGAAGCCTTTGCCAGCCAGCTGATTGACTGGTACGGCCACAACGCCCGCACCTTGCCGTGGCGCACCACCCACGACCCCTACGCCATTTGGGTCAGCGAGGTGATGCTACAGCAGACGCAAGTGGCCACGGTACTGCCCTACTACCACCGCTGGATACAAGCCCTACCCACCCTCGCCAGCCTTGCCGCCGTAGACGATGCCACCCTGATGAAGCTATGGGAAGGTCTTGGCTACTACAACCGAGGCCGTCGCCTAAAGCAAGCCGCCCAACACATCGTACAGCACCACGGCGGCCGCTTCCCCACCCAGTTTGAAGACGTGCTGGCACTCCCCGGTATTGGGCGTAGCACAGCGGGAGCCATTCTCACCTTTGCCTACGGGCAAGCGCACCCCATCGCCGATGGCAACGTCAAGCGAGTGCTGGCCAGAGTCCTCGACCTGCCCCTCTGCACCGACGCACCCGTAGGCGATGCCGCCATTTGGCAGGCCAGCTCCACCTTGGTAGAGGCCACCACAGACGCTTACCACCTTAACCAAGCCCTGATGGAGCTAGGAGCTACTTGTTGCACCCGCCACAACCCCACCTGCTTGCTCTGCCCTGTGGCGCAGCACTGCCAAGCCTTGGCCAACGGTACGGTCGCTCAACGACCTGTACGCAAGGCCAAAGCACCCACGCCCCACAAGCACATCTCCGTGGGGGTACTCTTTAATGAGGCTGGCCATGTGCTGATTCAACAACGCCCCGACACGGGGCTCCTCCCCAATCTCTGGGAGTTCCCCGGTGGTAAGCAAGAAGAGGGCGAAACCCTCGAACAAGCCCTCACCCGCGAATGGCTCGAGGAACTCAACCTCCACGTTACCGCCACCGAACCCCTGTGCATCGTTAAACACGCCTACACCCACTTTAAGGTGACACTCCACGTGTTTATCTGCCAGTTACAAGGTGAGCTAGCCTCCCTCCGCCTCAACGCTGCCCAAGCCTACCGCTGGGCCACCCTTACTGAATGTGAGTCGCTCGCCTTCCCCAAGGCGAACCATGCTATACTAACAACACTCAAGCAACGCCAAGCAGCTGCCCAAGCTGTCAGCTTGTTAGAGGACTCCCCTTGCCTCACGTAACGTCTCACGCTTTAATACCAAACACTAGCCTTAGTGGCCTGCTCATGCTTCTGTTTATCCCCTCTTAGTTTTAGTCTATCTTATTGGATGTTCTCCCCCATGGCTCTGCCCACCTCCCCCTCACCCACGCCCCACTCCCCTTCAGATGCCCCACACGTCTACGCCTTTGGCACCTCGGGTTACCGAGACAACACAGACGCTGGCTTTGGCGATACGGTCATTACGCAATTAGGCCACGCCATTGCTGATGCGCTGATTGAGCAAGCCAACAGCAGGCAAACCCTTCGTCCCGTGCTGTTAGGGGGCGATACTCGGGATAAGACCAAGGCTGCCTTACCCATTTTGCGCCAAGTGTTGTTTGAGCGTGGGCTAGACGTGATGGAAGTCCAAGGCGATGTGGCTACCCCTATCTTGGCTTATGCCGCTGCCCACTTTGGCAAAATCCGCCCAGATGTAGGTGCGTGTGCAGGGGCAATATTGCTGACCGCTAGCCACAACCCATGGGACTACGGCGGTATCAACTTCCTTACCCCCGATGGTGCCGTGGCTCCTGCCACCATCACCAAGCGGTTTGAATACTTCCAAGCTAACCCCAACCTTAAACCAGCCAACCGCAAAGCCTTACACGCCAGCACACCCACGCCCGTGCATAGCTGGTTTGACCCTATGCCAGCCTATACCGAGCATCTACGGAGCTTAAACCTGCTGCCCGCAAGCCTCGGCCAATCAGGCTTGCATGTTGTGTATGACCCACTCTATGCCACAGGACGCAAGGTGTTCCCCCGTTTGTTGGCCGAAGCTGGCCTCACCTGCGAGGTACTACACGACACCGACGAACGCCCCAACGACCCTACCCTCATGCCCGAACCTGGCCCCGAACAACTGGAAGAACTGGCTGCAAGGGTGCGTACCCTTGCCCAAGCTGGCCACAACGTGGTGGGCTTAAGCAACGACGGCGACAGCGATCGCTTTGGCGTGGTTGACGAAACTGGTCGCTTTCTTCACCCCAACGAGGTGTTGGCCTTGTTGCTGTATGAGTTGACCGAACACCGCCACATGAGCGGTGTGGTGGTACGCTCGCAAGCTACCACGCACTGGCTTGATGCGTATGCTCGGCAGCATGGCATGGCCACCGTGGCGACGCCTGTGGGCTACAAGTACATTGCCGAAACCTTCTTAGAAGAAGACAACGTGGTACTCGGCGGCGAAAGCAGTGGCGGGTTGAGCATCAGCCAACACATCCCCGAAAAGGACGGCTTGCTGGCTAACTTGTTGTTGCTTAACTTACTCGCCCGAGAAGGCAAACCCCTTAGCCAGTTAGTGCCAGACGTGTTAGCCAA
>JBIKUS010000198.1:0-4396 GCA_044347425.1 Vampirovibrionales bacterium
GAAATTATACTGCTAATAGAACAATTGGGCTTTTTAAATAAAAAGAAGTTTTGGAAAAATGATAACAATCAAAGAACTACGTTGGAATAATTGTTTTAGTTATGGAGCTGGTAATGTTATCAACTTTGTAAAAGCTCCACTAACACAACTAGTTGGTAAAAATGGTCATGGTAAGAGTAGTATTGCATTGATCTTAGAAGAAGTGCTATTTAATAAAAATAGCAAAAGTATTAAAAAAGCAGATATTCTTAATAGATATATCAAAGATAAAAGTTATAGCATTGAGCTAGATTTAGAGCGTGACGGCAACGAGTATACAATTAAGTGTACGCGTGGTACACAGCAAACAGTAAAACTATTAAAAAATGGTAATGATATTAGTGGTCACACAGCCACACAGACCTATAAAATTATAGAAGATATTATAGGTATAGATCATAAAAGTTTTGCACAAATAGTCTACCAAAGTAATGCTAGTAGTCTAGAGTTTTTAACTAGTGCTGATACTGCTCGTAAAAAGTTTCTTATAGAAATATTAAATTTAACAAAGTATACTCGTGCTAGTGAGGTTTTTAAAGAAGTTACACTGGGGCTTGGTAAAGAAATTGCTGAATGTCAGGCTAAAATAACCACTATAAATAATTGGTTAGATAAATATGAAAGAAGTGATTTAACGGTTAAAAGTTTTCATAGAGTAGAAGTACTAGATGATGGCTTACCTAAACAAGTAGCAGAACTTGAATTAGAAATAGCAAACTTAGACAAAACCAATAGAAAAATTATACAGAATAATACTTATAGACAACAACTTAATAGTATAGATCTTGCACTACCAGGTCCTGCTAAGATTGATAAAGATCATCTAAAGAAATTACAGCAGCAACAGGCTGAACACATGAAAACTGTGCGAGATGGTGAAGCATTTATTAAAAAGTTAAATAGTTTACATGGAATATGCCCCACTTGTTTTAGTGCAATAGATGAAACAAAAGTAGCTCAACTGGTAAACGAAAAAACAGATGAAATTGAAAGTGCCAGAGCCAGTGCTGCTAATTCAGTTGTAATCAGCAATGAGTTAGAACAGCAAGATAAATTATATCAAAATGCCGTTAAGCAGCAAGCAGAATGGGAAAAATTACATTTATTAGTAGATGAATCACTACCATTAAAAACACTTATTAAAGACGATCTACAAACTAAATATGACGATTTAGCTAAAACACTTAAAGATACTCAGCAGCGAATCAAACTTGCTGAAGAACACAATCTAAAAGTTCAGCAACACAATAGCCGTGTAGAAACTATTAAGCAGCAGTTAAAAGAAATGACTGAAGAACTAGAAGAACATAGTGATCAGCTTAATATTATGAATGAACGTATGAGTATACTACAAGTGCTTACAAAAACGTTCTCAACAACTGGACTAGTAGCCTACAAAATAGAATGTTTAGTTAAAGACCTAGAAGAAATTACTAATAAATATTTAGTAGATCTAAGTGATGGTAGATTTCAAATTAGTTTTAAAGTAAATAGCAGTGATAAGCTAAACGTTATTATTACAGATAACGGTAAAGATATAGATATTAATGCGCTAAGTGGAGGTGAAAAAGCTCGTGTAAATGTAGCCACACTCCTTGCTATTAGAAAGCTAATGCAGACATTAAGCAGTAGTCGTATCAATCTACTTATACTAGACGAAACTGTAGAAGCACTAGATGTAGATGGTAAAGATAAGTTAGTAGAAGTACTACTTGGTGAAGAACACCTAAATACATTCCTAGTCAGCCACGGTTTTAGTCACCCACTATTAGAGAAAATTAATGTTATCAAGCGTAATAACGTATCTCGTATTGAGGGATAGTATGATAAGAAAACACTATGAAAAAATTATGAGTAAACGTGAAAAACGTTCACAAAAAGTAGCTGATATGCTAGAAAGACTAGATTTGGAAGACCAACAACATAACCATTTATATATGGACAGTGCTGGAAATATTGACTGGCAAAAGTTAGCTATACATGTAAAGGAAGCTACTAGTGGTCGATAGTCGTCAGAAAGGTGCGCGTACTGAAACCTTAGCACGTGATATGCTTCGTAAACATACTAAACTAAATTGGGAGCGAGTACCTGGATCAGGTGCTCTTGACCCTAAACATCAGCTTAAGGGCGACCTTTATGTACCTGGGCAAACTAATAGATTTTGTGTGGAAGTAAAAGGTTATGCGGAAGACCATATTAATAGTGGATTGCTAACGCATAAAACTCCGCAGCTAATTGAGTGGTGGCAACAAACACAGCGTCAAGCCACACAAGTAGATAAATTACCACTACTTATATTCAAACACGATCGCAGTAAATTGTTTGTGGCTACTGTAGTATTTGACGATGATGCACTACTTGAAAAACGCTGGCTAATGTATAATGCTGATGATTATGAGTTTTATATCTTCCTGCTCGAAGATTGGCTTAACATAAGCACAATTAAATTTGTATCTTGACAAGTCCTATCAACAGTGATATAATAATAGATTACACTCTAAAAATCATATGAAACCTTTTAAACAATTTGAAACAACTGAAAAAACACTGATGGTAGTTGATGCGCTTAATCTTGCTTTTCGCTATAAACATAGTGGAGCTAGAAATTTTGCTGAAGATTACCTACGCACTGTTGAAAGCTTAAAAAAGAGTTATAAAGCCAAGTGGGTTATCATAGCGGCAGATCAAGGGTCTAGCAGCTATCGTAAAAATATTTATCCACTCTACAAGCAAAATCGTAAAGATAAGTATGATCAACAAAGCGAAGCAGAACGCATAGAATTTGAGCTATTCTTTGAAGATTTTACTAATACATTAGAACTTCTAGGGGAACATTATCCAGTGTTACGATTTCAAGGCGTTGAAGCAGATGATATTGCTGCTTATATTGTCGGCAAAAAGCGTAAGCTAGCAGTAGATGAAATTTGGTTAATGAGCAGTGATAAAGATTGGGATTTATTAATTAAACCTGGCGTAGGACGATTTAGCTATGTTACTAGAAAAGAAGTTACGTGGGATAACTGGAATGATCACTACGCATTTGAACCCGAACAATATATTTCTGTTAAGTGTCTTATGGGCGATAGTGGCGATAATGTCCCTGGTGTGCCTGGTGTTGGGCCTAAACGTGCTCAGCAGCTTGTTGAAGAGTATGGTACTACCTGGGATATTATTAACAGTATTCCTCTACATGGTCGCTTCAAATATATTGAAGCACTCAACCAAAACCGAGAGCAATTAGAGCTCAACTACCAACTTATGGATCTTGTTACCTATTGTAAGGATGCAATAGGTACTGAGAATTGCAAACAAATTGATGAAACACTAGAGTTAACTATCAAATGAAACACAGTACACAATTTTTTAATATTAACAGTAGCTATGATCACGCTCGTGATGTAACGATCAAGCAAGTTGTAGAGTGTAGAGTAGATAACGCAGCCTACTTGCCCAAACGGGCTAACCGCACTGATGCAGGTGCAGATTTACGCAGCACTGAAAAGTGTGAAATATATCCTGGCGAAACAAAACTTGTTGATAGTGGTGTAGCGATCAAAATTCCACAGGGCTTCGGCGGCTTTGTATTTAACAGATCGGGACAAGGCTTAAAGGGAATTATGCTGCTTAATGGCGTAGGCGTTATTGACAGTGATTATCGTGGAAATATAAAAATTCCGCTAAAAAATATTAGTGACAACAGATATACAATAGAGGTTGGCGATAGAATTGCACAGCTGGTTATTATGCCAGTTATCTTATGTGATTTCGTCGACAGCTGGAATGATACAGAACGTGGTACTGGAGGATTTGGTAGCACAGGAAAATAGGAGTAATTATGCAGGTAAGTACAAGAGCACAAGTCATTACACGAAGAACATATAATAGACCCACTAGTGATGATGGTAAACAATTTGAAACATGGGCGCAAACAGTCAGACGAGTACGTGATCATCAACACTGGCTGTGGGAACGCAGTGTAGGTCGCCAATTATATTTTAATGAAGTAGCAGAATTAGAACAGCTAGAGCAGTTAATGCTGGCTAGAAAAGTGTTAATGAGTGGTAGGACTCTGTGGTTGGGTGGTACAAACGTAGCACAAACACGTGAAGCATCACAATTTAACTGTAGTTTTACACAGGTAGAAACAGTATATGATGTAGTAGATGTGTTATGGCTACTACTACAAGGATGTGGTGTAGGATTCAAACCAATTGTAGGTACACTAAATGGATTTTCAAAACCAATCAAAAATATTCAAGTTGTTAAAAGCCAACGAACAGCTAAGGGCGGACTTGAGCACAATGTTGAAACCTGGGACGCAGGCACAAAAACTTGGACAATTCAAGTTGGAGACAG
>JBIKUS010000150.1:0-4385 GCA_044347425.1 Vampirovibrionales bacterium
CGATACCAACCAATCCATCACCACCACGTTTTCTACGGCGGATACGCAGGTGTTTCGGCAGTTTATTACCCAAGCGCAACGCAAGGTGAGCATGACCCAAAGCGGACGGTGCGCCGAGCCGATTATCACCTTGGCCAATGCGTGGCTCACCGTGGCTTCTGCTCCTGCTTCGCCGTTAAGCGACGCCTTTTGGCCTACGGCCATGCAGCCTGTGGCAGGCTTTAACCCCAGTCTGCTCGCCCCGCTGCAAACCCACACTTACGAGAGCGATCTGCACGAACGCCAAGCCATCGTCGAAGCCGCACGGGCGTGGCTGGCCGAGTATCCCGCTCATCAGTTGGCCGTACTTACTCGCAACAACCGAGAGGCGGGCTTGGTAGCCAATGCCCTTGCCGAAGCAGGTTTGCCCGTGTGGTGCGCTACCAATGCTCCCACCGCCGACCAGCAGGCCGTGCTGAATTATGCGCTTGCGTGGTTGCTCACGTGGCAAAGCCCCCACAATGCTAAGGCGAGGGTGGGGCTGTTGAAGGTGCTTCGCCAACACGGTTGCTACGGCTTGCATCACTTGCCACTCGCCAGTTTTGAAACCCTGTGTACCCAAGCTTCGGCCAGTATGCTGTTGCGTTGGCACACCGACGACTTACTTAACGCCACCGACGGTGCCGAAGCTGTCGATTGGCCTCTGCTTAAGGCGCATTGGCACGAAGGGCTTGCTCTCTCTCACACGCCTGCCGTGGCCGATAGTTTGGCACAACTGGGCGAGAAAGCCTTTGCCCACGAGATACTCGCTCGGAGCAACGCCTTACTGGTAGCCCTGTACGCTAGGCGGTTCTACCAAGGCTTACTGCACGAGATAAGCGACCCTGCCACCGCCAACCCTTCGGCCAGTAGTACCGAGGCCACCCCGCTGGATAGGCTCATTGACCAACTTCGGCGAGCGCAACGCACCGCCAGCGGCGGGTTGCAATGGCTGACGGAAGCTCACTTGGCTGCCCACGACACGGCCACACAAGAGGCTGGCGCAGGGGGAGGCTTGATACAGGTGATGAGCCTACATAAGGCTAAAGGCCAAGAGTTTGATTGGGTGTGGCTGGCGGGGCTGACCCAACGCAACTATCCCCTAAAGCCGAGCCAGGTAACGCTACGGGCAGACGATGACAGCCTAATTGGCCTTGAACGACTGGCCGAGCAGGTGCGCCAAGCAGGGGGGCAACCCACGTGCAGTGCCGAGGCCGCCAAGCAGGCCTATCAGCTACGGGTAGCGCAAGAGGAGGCGAGACTGTTGTATGTGGGCGTGACTCGGGCTAAGCGTGCCTTGCAGATGAGTTACCCGCAGAGTACCACGTGGCTCACGGCTAAGGGAGCGGGTAAGCCTAATAAGCAAAAGCCGTGCATTTTTTGGCAATGGGCCGAGGCGTGGCTGGCCACAGGTTGCCCCACCGTTGGTTTGTAGCAGGGTTGACTTTGGTGTAACATAGCCTAGCCGTACACCACCCTTAGGATGCGTTCATCATGTCGTCACTTACGCCACTTAGCCCCCCTGTCGCCCAAGCCCAACCCTTCACCCCCGCCGAGATGGAGGCCATTAAGGCACAGTTCCCCGTACTGCAACGGCAGGTGTATGGCAAGCCCCTCGTCTACCTTGATAGTGGCGCCACCACCCAAAAGCCCCAGTGCGTCATTGATGCCATCACTCAGTTTTACGCCCACGACTACGGCACTGTGCGCCGAGGCGTGTACGCCCTTGCCGAAGGCTCCACCGTGGCGTTTGACAAGGTGCGAGAGCAGGTGGCCAGCTTTATCAACGCCCCTTCGGCCGATACCTGCGTGTTTACCCGTGGCTGTACCGAGGCCATTAACTTGGTTGCCCACTGCTGGGGCAATACCTTCCTTAAAGCAGGCGACGCCATTGTGATTTCGGGCATGGAGCATCACGCTAACTTGGTGCCTTGGCAACAGGTGGCTCAACAAACGGGAGCCTCGCTTGAAGTCGTCCCCGTCACCCCCGAGGGCGAGCTTGACTTAGAGGCTTACGATGCGCTACTGGCCAAGGGCAATGTTAAACTCGTGGCGCTTATCCACGTGTCTAACGTGTTAGGTACTATCAACCCCGCCCAAGCGTTGTGCCAAAAAGCCCATGCTGCAGGCGCACTTGTTTTGCTGGATGGCGCACAATCCGTCCCCCACATCCCCGTGGACGTGCAAGCGTTGGATTGCGACTTTATGACGTTTTCGGCGCATAAGCTGTATGGCCCCACGGGCGTGGGTGTGCTGTATGCCAAGGCGCAACACTTGGCCGATATGCCCCCCTACCAGTTTGGGGGCGATATGATTGATGTCGTCACCCTAGAGCGCACCACTTTTGCTGATGCCCCCAAGAAGTTTGAAGCGGGTACGCCCCCCATTGCCCAAGTGATTGGCCTAGGGGCTGCCCTTAGCTTTATGCAAAACTTGGGTATGGCTCGCCTTGCCGCTACCGAGGAAGCCTTGCTGGCCTACGCCACCCCTCGCCTACTACAAGACGTGCCAGGGTTGACGATTTACGGCACGGCTCCGCATAAATGTGGATTGGTTAGCTTTAGCCTCGCCAGCGCACATCCGCTGGATATTGGCACCTTGCTAGACCATGAAGGCATTGCCTTGCGTACAGGTCACCACTGCGCCCAACCGCTGATGCGGCAGTTGCAAGTGTCGGCTACGGCTCGGGCATCGTTTGGGGTGTATACCACCTATGCCGATGTGGATGCGCTGGTGGCAGGTTTACAAAAGGTGCATAAGCTCTGTGCTTAGGTATTAAGAAGGTATTAAGTCTAGGGCTGTAAGCGTTGTCAAACCACAGGCACTAGCGTTAGAGTAGGGTATGCTAACTACCCACTTAAGTTGTGTGATGTTAGGCGTGTTGTGTTGTTCTCGTTTGCTGTTGGAGCCTTGCCCCCATGAAAAATTCCTCTGTTTTAACCTTAGCCCTTGTAGCTGTTTTGGGTGTTAGCGTTGTTGGCCTAAGTGGTTGTTTTGAAAAACCCGCCACCCAAGTAGCCCCCATGCCCGCCCCTGCCGAAGAAGGTATGTACGGCGACGATGAAGCTATGCCTACCGAAGGTGAAGCCATGGAGCCCACCGAACCTGCCGAACCTATGGAAGGTGCTGCTGACCCCATGGAAAACACCACTTCTCAAGCCGAAGCTCCTTCGGGTGAAGTGGCCAAAGCCCACGCTCAAACTGCTGGCGACCATTTGAAAGATGCCGCCCACAGTGCGAAAGAAGCCACTAAAAGTGCAGCAGAAACCGCTACACAAAATACCAAAGAAGCTGCTGCTCGTGCTAAAGCAGCCAGTGCCTCTGCCGCCACAACCGCTGCTGGTAGCGTAAAAGACGCTGCCGCTAAGGCTGAACATGCCGCTAGCAAACATGCTGGCTAAGCTTACGGCTTAATGCTAAACTTAACAACAGGTTGCTCTTAAGTGAGTGACCTGTTGTTTTTTGGCTTTAAGGCTTAGTCGCTCTCATGTTGGATATTACTATCCCCTTAACTGATGGCATGATTCATTGGCCTAACGACCCTGCCGTAAGCATTACCACGCTGTGTGATGTGACCCAAGGCGATGCTGCTACGGTGCGCCAGCTCCTTATGGGGTCGCACACGGGTACGCACGTGGATGCCCCTTGCCACTTCATCCCTCACGCCGCCACGCTAGACGACATCCCCCTAACCACGTGGGTGGGCGAGACCTACGTGCTAGCGATTGACCCCCACGCCCCCGCCGTAGAGGCCGAGCATTTGGATGCCTTGTTTGCCCTGCCTCGGCTACCGCAACGGGTGTTGTTTAAAACGGGCAATAGCCAAAGCGAGTGGTGGCACCAGCCCTTTAACACCAGCTTTGTTCACCTTACTCTGCCTGCTGCTCAACGCTTGCTCACCCTACCCGCTTTGTGTTTGGTGGGGATTGATTATTTATCTATCGACGCTTACGCGGCCACGGGCGCGCCTGTGCATCACGCCTTATTGGGGCAACAGGTGGGCTTGTTAGAGGGCTTAAACCTCTGCCACGTGCCACAAGGGTGGTATCACCTCAGTGCTGCCCCGCTACGCATTGCTGGCGGCGACGGCGCACCCACCCGAGCCATACTTCAGCCCCTATCCCAGCTCTAGCATTTGTCACCGTGTTAGGGTGTTACTTTAGTATCGACTTATACGGTTACTTTCCTTTTAATGCAAAGGGCTTGGTTGTGTTAATGCTGTTTACTCTGCCTACACCTCAAGCTAGGCCAAGCAAGCATCAAGTGTGTTCTTGTGTTATCCCTTTACCTCTTTCTACAACCTCGACAGACAAGTTGACGAGGGCGGGGTTTGGTATTCAATTTAGCTATGAATTAAACACGAGCAT
>JBIKUS010000044.1:0-15539 GCA_044347425.1 Vampirovibrionales bacterium
CCTTAGCGCACACGGCCAGCCAAGCTAACGCCCCCTACCACTGGGTGGGCTTGTCGGGGACGCATGGCAAAACCACACTCACGGGCTGGGTGGGTTATCTGCTAGAGCAAGCCATGCACAACGTTGCTGTTTTGGCTGGGGGTAAACTCCCCTACGCGCCACAGGCCAGCAACTTATATGTATCGCCTAATTATGGCAAAGCACAAGGCCAACCCTGCTACGCCGTGGCCGAATTGGACGAAAGCGACGGCACACTGGTGAATTATCGGCCGAGCGTGCTGGTAGTGGCTAACCTTGAGCTAGACCATGCCGACCACTACGGCCAAGGGATAGACACCCTGCTGGCCACCTTTACCCAAACCCTTGAGGGCATGGCACAGGCTTGTGACCCTCACCCTGCCCTCTCCCAGAGGGAGAGAGTTAAAAAATGTGTTGTGGCGTGGGCGGGCTGTGCCAACACCGTGGCCGTGGTGGCTCCGTTTGTGGGGCGGTTGCGGGTGCTTTGGGTCGGCGAGGCGCAACACCTTGAAGCGTTACCGCCCAACGCCCAAGCCCACGGCGAACTGATTACCCTTAGCCATGCCCAAGTGCAGGCCAATGGCACGTTTATAGGGCAGTTGCATTTGCCTTCACACCCTCTCCCTTCGGGAGAGGGAAGGGTGAGGGACAGCCAGTCGAAGGTGTTAGAGGGTCGTCCCTCACCCGCTGCTCCCGCAGCGACCTCTCCCGAAGGGAGAGGTGATGATGCGCTTTTGGTTAAAAACGTACTTGGGCAAAGGTCTCAAGAGAGAGAGGGGGCGATAACCCTTAACCCCGCTTTGTTGGGCTACCATAGCTTGAGCAATGCTGCCTTGGCTACTGTGGCCACATGGGCGTGTGGCGTGCCAGCTTCGGCCATTGCGCCTCATATTAACGGCTTTAGCGGTATGGGTCGGCGTTTTGAAACCCTGCACACCTCGCCCGCCCTGACCGTGATTGACGACTACGCCCACCACCCCACCGAGATTGAAGCTACCCTCAAAGCGGCTCGGGCAGCCTACCCCTCTCACAAGTTGGTAGCTTTGTGCCAGCCACACCGTTTTAGCAGGCTGGCCACGTTTATGGCAGGTTTTGCCCAAGCCCTCACCTTGGCTGATGCTGTTGGCCTGATTGACGTGTACCCTGCTGGCGAAAACCCCGAGGCTTTTACTCATGCCACCACGACGCAACTGGCCGAAAAGCTGGCCTCTCTTGCGCCCAGCCTCCCTGTGGCGTGTTTGGGTGGGGCGAGTGCGCTCACCACAACGCTTAGCCCTTGGTTAGCGGAGATGAATACCTCCACCCCAACCCTGCTTCTCAACATGGGGGCAGGCGACAACAGCAGCGGGCTAAAAGCGTGGTTGGCTACCCTATGATGACCTCCTCTGTAGCGTTACCCCCCACCCAAGTACCCGCCAGCAAAGTGACCACCTATAAGTTGGGCGGTACGTTACAACAAGCCTACACCCCCGCTACGGTGGAGCAATTGCTTGTGGTGCTTTGCCAGTTACACCCGCAACAACCCACCCCGCCCTTGGTGTTGGGTTGGGGGAGCAATACGCTTGTGGGCGAAGCCGACCTGACCACGCCCTGCCTTGTGTTGCGTCAACTGTCGGGCATGGCTCCGTTACCCAATAGCCCCACCACGCCCGAGGGTGTGCCGTTGCAGTGGCGCATTTTAGCAGGCACGCACCTTGCCCAACTGGCCAACGAGACGGTAAAGCACGGCCTCAGCGGCGGCGAGTTCTTTATCGGCATACCTGGCACTTTGGGCGGAGCTTTGGTGATGAATGCGGGAGCCATGGGGCAAGACACGGCTCCCTTGGTACGACAGGTGCATGTATTTGACTGGCTCACGGGCGAAGCTTATTGGCTCCCTGTTGAGGCGTTGACGTTTGACTACCGACACTCCAACCTAGACCCTGCCCGTTATGTGATTTTAGAGGCTGACTTGGCCTTTACCGCTGGCGACATTGCCGAAGCCAAGGCGAGGATGCAGGCTAACGTCACCTTTAGAAAGGCACACCACCCCACCGAACCCAACGGCGGTAGTGTGTTTCGCAACCCCACGGCGGACTCGGCCACGGGGCAAGCCGCCAAACCTGCTGGCCAACTGGTGGATGAATTGGGCGGTAAAGGCCTATGGCGTGTAGGCGATGCGCTTATCAGCCCCAAGCACGGCAATTTTATGATTAACACAGGCAACGCCACAGCCAGCCACGTGTTAGGCCTCATGCAACTGGTGCAAACCCGAGTGTTTGAGGCCACAGGCCACATGCTTCACCCCGAAAACAAGCTATTGGGCTACCATGCCAATGGCCAACATGCCCCCTACCTCACGCTAGAAGAAGTGGCTTTGTACCAAGAGCTAACCCGCTAAATCAGGCCGTAAAACGGTTGCACCGTTTAGGTAAAGAGGCTTTAGGGGGAGGTGTGTTTCGTCAATCCCTTGTACTTGGAGCAACACCCTAACGCAGAGGGTGGGCAGGCCTTCAATGGTAGGCTCTACGGCGCAGAGGAGAGGGACGTGTTGCCAACCCTCTTGCGTTAGCCGAGCCGCCTTGGCTGCCGAACAGGCGGTAATATCGGGCGTGGTGGTAAAAAACACGGTGAGCAGATGGTGGGGTTGCAGGCCATTGTTGGCCATTAGCGGGGTGAGCAGGTTGCCCACGGCATCAAGCATGGCATCGGTGGTATTGGCGGTAAGGGTGGTGGCACCACGCACGGCGTACAGCAAGGGTAGCTTCCTTTAAAGCGGAGGGGGTAGAACCCTTCTTTTTTAACACAACCCCACCCCTCGGGCTAGCTGTGCAAGGTTAGCTAACGATAAAGGCCTTTTACTTTGTTGAGTTCGCCTTCAATCCCTGAAACTTCTGAACGTTCGCCAGTTACATTTGTACGAATGTCTCTGAACCACATACGAAGGCCTGAACCGATATACACAGGGGCTGCTACTGGTGCTGCATGCGGAATAATACAAGCAGATGCGGCCGCTAGACCTATTTTTGCGTCATTGGTGTCTGCTTGTTCTTTCTTTTGATGGTGAGCCTTAACACCCTCAACAGCAGCATCATAAAAATGCTTTGCCGTGTCTCGCTTACCCAACCCCTCCGAAGCTACAATACCATAGTGTGCAGCCACGGCTTTTTGAGCATCCGTCGTTTTGCTACTACTGACGACACGCAACAGCCTTGCTTCTGCCGTTCTAAGGTAGGCTACTTTGTCGTTAGGGTTAGCTTGTTTGCTGGCAACGGTTAAGTTCTCAACGGCCTCTGTAAAATCATTGTTTCTTCTTTTTAAGGCTTTGCTCGGTTTGCTACGGGCGACATCCTCAAGAATATGCGTAATGGCCGTGGTAGCGGCTAAGTCTTGTGCACTATTTTGAAAAGCTTCCTTAATCCCAGACAAAACACCTGCTAAATAGGGGATAGCCATCCCAAAGCTAACAGGCGTTTTAGGTTGAGGTAATGCCTGTGGTTGCGTAGATGAGGGGGGGGGACGACAGGGCAAATTGATCAGCTTGAGGGGATGATAATTGCATAAGTGCCTTAGCGATTGATGCTTGGTTAGTTGCCAGAGCGTCTAATCGCTGGTTGAGTAATACAATATTACCGTTAGTGCGTTCTGCATTTTCTTTTATTTCAGTTTTAATCTCATCAATGGCACCATGAAACGTAAAAACATCTATTCCCATAATGTGTTAAACCTACAATTTTAAATTAGAGAGTAAAGCATGGTATAAAATTAGGCCAAACAAGGTGATAATTCAACGCCACTTAACGGTTTGTAAAACAGTCACGTTCTCCCAAAGCTAGCATGCGTTTTAGTCTGAGGTACCGCCTGTGGTTGCGTAGATGAGGGTGGGGATGACAGGGCAAATTGATCAGCTTGAGGGGATGATAATTGCATCAGTGCCTTAGTGATTAGGGTTTGGTTTGCGTCTATCCTATCTAAACGCTGGCTAAGTAGGGCAATGTTATTGTTGGTAAGCTTTTCATCTTCTTTTCGCTCATCATTAAGCCTTTTGATGTCACTAACCATTGCAGAACGATCCAAAACAAAGTCCCAAATATCAGTTGCCATAATGTTTAAAACCTACAATTTTAAATTAGAGAGTAAAGCGTAGTATAAACTTAGCCCAAAAAACGTAACGTTTCAACACCACTTAACGGTTTGTAAAACAGTCACGCTCTCCCAAAGCTAACAGGCGTTTTAGGTTGAGGTAATGCCTGTGGTTGCGTAGAGGGAGGGTGGGGTAATTGAAGGTGTAAACTGATCAGCTTGAGGGGATGATAATTGCATAAGTGCCTTAGCGATTGAGGCTTGTTTGGTTGCCAGAGCGTCTAATCGCTGGTTGAGTAATACAATATTACCGTTAGTGCGTTCTGCATTTTCTTTTATTTCAGTTTTAATCTCATCAATGGCACCATGAAACGTAAAAACATCGATTCCCATAATGTTTAAAACCTATAATTTTAAATTAGAGAGTAAAGCGTAGTATAAAATTAGGCCAAACAACGTAACGCTTCAACGCCACTTAACCGTTTGTAAAACAGTATCGCCTCCTATCATTTAGCCCAAGCCCCTTGCCATAAAGCGGGTTTGGCGTGTAGTCTAGCTTAATGAACCCACTACCCACCGCTCACCCACCACTTACCACCACGCAATGGCTACGCCACGCTCTTGGCCATAGCCCTTGGCTAGCCAACCTCCTCCCCCGCCTGCGCCTCGCCCACCACGACGTGGTACTGCCTCACCCGCATAACCCCAGCGTGCTAGCCCTGCTGTTTGATGCCCTGCTCACCCAGCAAAGCCAGCCCGTGGTATGGGTCACGCCCGACAATCAAAGCATCCTCGCCGTACAAACCGCCCTTGAAAAACTGTGGCACGGCCAACCCAACCGCCTCGCCACACACTTTATACGCTACCCCGCCGAGGTGTTTTCTCCCTACGATATGGCCGTGCTACCCGCCCCCGTGCTGCAGGCGCATTACCAGTTTTTAGAGGCCTTACACGCCCCCCAAACGTCGCCCAAGCTGTTTGCCGTTACCGCCAGAAGCCTGACACTGGCTTACCCTAGCTGGCATGACCGCCAACGCCACGCCCTGACCCTCACCACCGACACCACCGACCTTGAACCCGACGACTTTGTCGCCCAAGCACAAGCTATGGGCTACCATACCGTAGGGCTGGTGCTGGAGGCGGGCGACATCTCGCGGCGGGGCGATATTGTGGACGTGTATCCGCTGAATGGCCAACCGGTACGCCTCTCGTTTTTTGGCGATACGGTGGACAATATCAGGGTGTTAGACGTGGACAATCAACGCTCGGTGGGTGTGCTGGAGAGCGTGACGATTTTGCCCCGATCGCAACTGGTACTCACCCCCGAACGTCGGCAAACCCTGCCCGCCCTGCTCACCGAAGCTCTGCAAGCGCAAGCCAAAGCCCTCAACGGCGAAGCCCTAGAAGGGTTGGCCGCCACGGTGGCTAATCATCTGACGGCTCTTGAAGACCCCACCTTTTGGCCTGATGGGCTAGACTTTTTCGCTCCATTGGCAGGGCATGAGACGAGCCATTTAGTGGCTGACTTCCCCGACAATGCACTGTTACTGCTGGATGACATGCCTCAACTGTTGGTGCAGTGGGAGAGCTTGACCGCACGGCTAGAGGCGCAACATACCGAAGGCATTGCCAAAGGGCGACTGCTGGATGTCGGTAAGGCGCATCATGTGTCCTTGGCTGATTTGGTGGGAGGACTGTCGGCTTCAACGCTGAGTAGGCGAGTACTGCTCCAACCTGAAGGCGTGCCTTCACACCCTCTCCCTTCGGGAGAGGGCAGGGTGAGGGACGACCATTTACCAACTTTTTCTGGCCGTCCCTCACCCGCTGCTCCCGCAGCGACCTCTCCCGAAGGGAGAGGTGAAGATGCGCTTCTGGTTAAAGACGGACTTATGCAAAGCCCCCCCGAAGGGAGAGGGAGCTTCGCTGCCCTACCCTTAACAGAGGTGCCACGGTTTCAGGCCGATTTGCCCAAGGCACTCGTTGCCATGAAGGGGTGGCGCAAGCAAGGGCTACAAGTCCTCGTCACCTCCGACTATCCCCAACGCCTGCTTGATTTGTGCAAAGAGGCCGACATCCCTGCCGAGTATTGGCCTGATTTAGGGGCTGAACTTGACCCCGATACGCACGCTCACCTGTGGAGCAACCCCGACGCTGGCCTGCTGGGGCTTCCTGTCATTATCACCAAAGTAGGCTTGCCCGACGGTTTTTGCCTGACTGAGACCAAGTTGCTTCACATTACCGATGCCGAACTGTTTGGCCGTATGCGGGCAAGGCGCATGGTGGCCACCGACCCTAAAACCCGCAAACGCCGAGACGATGCCGACGTGATTCAGAGCTTGGCCGAGCTGCGCCCAGGCGATTACGTGGTGCATATCAAGCACGGCATTGGCCAATTTGTCGAACTGCAAACCATTAAGCTCGACAAGCAACACCGAGAATACCTCACCATACAATACCGAGG
Organism: Vampirovibrionales bacterium; assembly: GCA_044347425.1. Taxonomy (GTDB): domain Bacteria; phylum Cyanobacteriota; class Vampirovibrionia; order Vampirovibrionales; family JAJTHC01; genus JBIKUS01. The sequence continues at coordinate 6,542 of JBIKUS010000044.1, forward strand.
CAAAGACAAGCTCTTTGTGCCTGTGGATCAGGTCAATCTGCTGACTCGCTACCGTGGAGCGGGCGACACCAAGCCCCAGCTCAGCAAAATGGGCGGTACCGATTGGAGCCGAGTTAAAAAGAAGGTAACACAGTCCATCGCTCAAGTGGCGACGGAGCTGGTGCAACTCTACGCCGCTCGGCAAAAGGTCAAGGGCTTCTGCTTTGAGCCTGATTCGCCGTGGCAGGTGGAGATGGAGGAAGCCTTCCCCTTTGAAGAAACGCCCGACCAATTTAAGGCCATTGTCGAAACCAAGGCCGACATGGAGAGCGACAAACCCATGGATCGGCTGATATGTGGCGACGTGGGCTTTGGTAAGACGGAGGTTGCCCTGCGTGCCTTATTTAAGTGTGTGTTGAGTGGTAAACAGTCGGCTATTTTAGTACCGACGACGATTTTGGCGCAACAGCACTTTAACACCGTGGTGGAGCGATTTCAGCCGTATGGGGTTAAGGTGGGGCTACTTTCTCGCTTTAGAAGCCCTAAAGAGCAAGCCGACATTGTGCAGCGGATGCGAGAGGGCGACGTGGATGTCATCGTGGGTACGCATCGCCTGTTGCAAAAAGATATTAAGTTTAAAGACCTTGGTCTGTTGGTGATAGACGAAGAACACCGCTTTGGTGTCTCGCACAAAGAAAAAATCAAGCAAATGCGTACCCATGTGGACGTGCTGACCATGTCGGCCACGCCCATCCCTCGCACCTTATATATGTCGTTAAGTGGCGTGCGAGAGATGACGCTCATTACCACCCCGCCCGTCAACCGCTTGCCTGTGCAAACGCTGGTGGGGCCTTACAACGCCGCTCAAGTACGCATGGCCATAAGGCAAGAGATTGACCGCAACGGACAGGTCTATTATCTGCATAACCGTGTGCAAAGCATTTACAGCGTAGCTGCCGAGGTGGAGGCGTTGGTGCCAGAAGCCAGAGTGGCCGTGGCGCATGGGCAAATGCCCCCCCACGAGTTGGAGAGTGTCATGCTGGCCTTTGCCAACCACGAATTTGACGTGCTACTGTGTACTACCATTGTAGAAAGCGGTGTGGACATCCCCAACGCTAACACGCTGATTATGGACGATGCCAACCGCTACGGGCTGGCGCAACTCTACCAAATACGGGGGCGTGTCGGGCGGAGCGACCACCAAGCCTACGCCTACCTGTATTACCCACCCGATACCCAACTGACGGACGACGCTAAAAATCGTCTGCGTGCCATACGAGAGTTGACCGCCTTGGGTAGTGGCTACCATATTGCCATGCGAGACATGGAGATTCGGGGCGTAGGCAACATTTTAGGTGCCGAACAACACGGCCACATGATACAGGTGGGCTTTGACCTATATTGCGATATGCTCAACCAAGCCGTTGAGGCGGTGCAGGCGGGTAAGTCGCCCCTGCTTGAGGAGGAGAAGGAGCCGAGTATTATTGACCTCAACGTGACCGCCCTCATCCCCGAAAAGTGGGTGGGCGACAGGGACGTGAAGCTGAGCGAATACAAACGCTTGGCCAACATTAACAGCCTGAAGGGGCTAGAGTTGTTGCTGGCCGAATGGCGAGACCGTTTTGGTCCCGTGCCAGAACAGGCCGAGCAGTTGGTGCGCCTCGCTCGGTTGCGGGTACTGGCCACGTTGTTGGGCATCCCCTTGGTGCGTAACGACGAGACAAGCCTACGGATTAGTGTGCCGTATAACCTGCAAGCGTGGATGGGGCTACAGGCCAAGCTAGGCCATGTGACGCACGTGGACAAGTTGCGGTGGATGGCAGCGGTGCGCTCATCGGCGGGGGAGGGGTCGGGTTGCCCCACGTTGGTGTTGCGGCACACGGCACTGTCGCCAGCGGGACAAGTGGCCTTTTTGCTCAGCCTGTTTGAGGAGCTACGGAAGGTTCAGGAGGCGGGGGCGTGAGGATACCGTCTTGGGATGAAGTCAAGTCATTTTTCTTGACTTTATTTTTAAAAATCCTACCCTTTATTTCGGGGGTGTTGATTGTTGGCTTTGAGCTTTACCGCCATTTTATGGGCAAAGCGACCGATACGGCACAAATGACAGTGATTTTGGGCGTGGGCTTGTTTTTGATTGTGCTGGCACAGTTTGAAAAACTACAAGAGTTATCTGTTTTGGGGCTAACTGTTAAACTCAAAGAAACCATTAAAGAAGCCGAAGCAACGATAGAGCAAGTGAAAGAACTCGCTTTGCTTTTAGGTCAACCACTTTCAGAAGTTGTGTTAAAAGTTGGTACTTGGAACTCAGGTTTTAGTATTCAAGAGTTGATCGATTATCGGCATAAATTAGAGGAATACTACCAGCGCATGGGGGTTCCTCAAACTAAAATCGATGTCACTTTTAATCAGTACAATAAAATGATTAGACTTAGGTATGCTTTTGAAATTCTTAAAGCAATAAACAACCTAGTTAACAAGCTGAGAGCAGAGGGTACGCTTGTAGATGATAAAGGAGCGTCAGTTATATTTATACAGAGTTTAAACAATGCTTTGACTGAAAAGTCAAAAGAGCAATACAAAGAAGCCTTAGAACGTTTTGAAGAACTGTCCTTTCCTGATGAAGCCACCAAAGCCGAAGTGCTTAAAAACATTCAAATTATTGGTGCCTACATTAACGACGAAGAACTCCCCTCTTGCCCCAGCTAAGCAAAAATCAAGTCAGTTGGGTGCTGTTACCTTTTGCCGTGTTTGGCGTATACTGGGCGTACCTTGTTTAGCCTTTGGTAGGAGTGTTTCACCATGTCGTCAACTGCCACGCAGCCCCTATTACACCGTTCGGCCAGCCAGTTGGCACAAGCCCTCGCCTTGGGCGAAACCACCGCCGTTGAGCTGACCCAACTTGCCCTAGCGCAAGCCGCCGAAGCCCAACGCCAAACCAACGCCTACCTCTGCCTCACCCCCGAACTTGCCCTTGAGCAAGCCGCCGAGGTGGATGCCCAACGTGCCAACGGCCAAGCCCTTGCCCCGCTGGCAGGTGTCCCCATCGCCATTAAAGACAACCTTAACCTTATTGGCACGGCCACCACATGCGGTAGCAAAATCCTACAAAACTACATTGCCCCTTACGATGCCACCATCGTGCAACGCCTGAAAGCCCACGGTCTGCCCATCATCGGCAAAACCAATATGGACGAGTTCGCCATGGGTAGCTCCAACGAGTTTTCGGCCTACGGTGCCGTGCGTAACCCATGGGACACTAACCGTGTACCTGGGGGCAGTTCGGGCGGATCGGCTGCTGCCGTCGCCTTTGGTAGCGCACCCCTTAGCCTAGGTAGCGACACGGGCGGAAGTGTGCGCCAGCCCGCTGCTTTGTGCGGTTTGGTGGGGCTAAAACCCACTTATGGTTTGGTGTCTCGGTATGGGTTGGTTGCCTTTGCCAGTAGCCTCGACCAAATCAGCCCCTTCTCTCGCACCGTGATGGATTGCGCCTTACTGCTCGACGTGTTAGCAGGCCACGACCCCATGGATAACACCTCGTTGCCCGCTGTGCAGCACGGCCATACGCATTACGCTGACACCTTGGCCAAAGCCTCGCCCACGGCTCCTTTGCGTATTGGGGTGATTACTCAACTGGACGGCACAGGCATGTCGCCTGCCGTGGAGGCCAACTTTAAAGCCCTGCAAGCCCAATTTGCCGAACAGCCTCATATCAGCCTCCACAGCATCAGCATCCCCTCCATTAAAGAGGCCATTGCCGCCTATTACGTCATCGCCCCCGCCGAAGCCAGCTCTAACTTGGCTCGGTTTGACGGTGTGCGCTACGGCTACCGCACGGGCGATGCCGTGGCCAACGTGGCCGATATGTACGCCAAAACCCGTAGCCAAGGCTTTGGCCCCGAAGTCAAACGGCGTATTATGCTCGGCACCTTTGCCTTGAGTTCGGGGTATTACGATGCCTACTACGGCAAGGCGCAACGGGCAAGGCAACTACTGGTGCAACAGTTTAACCACGCCTTTAGCCAAGTGGATGTGTTGATTTGCCCCACCTCGCCCAGTACTGCTTTTGCCTTGGGCGACAAGACGGACGACCCCATTCAAATGTATCTTAGCGATGTAGCCACCATCCCCGTCAACTTGGCGGGTATCCCTGCTATTAGCATCCCTTGCGGGTTTGACGAGCAAGGCCTGCCCATGGGGCTACAACTGATGGCTACGCACCAAGGCGAAAACATCTTATTACAAGCAGCGCAACAACTTGAAACCTTAACAGGGCTAACGAACCTTTTGCCCCAACATTAGCCACTTGGTGCTGGCTATTTTACACTGTTTGGTGTATACTTATTTTGATAGAGATGTGCTTTAGCTCATCCCTTAGCAAAACCCTGCTACACTGCGGTTGTTTACAGTGTGGCTACCCACCTATCCCCTGACTAATAAATTGTATGCCTAAGAGCCAAGCCCCACGGAGGTGCTTACCATGAATTCCCCACGTCACCATTATGCGCTATCGCAACTAAAGGCTGGCCGCCTAGTTAAGGCTATTGCTGGTATTGGCAATAGCAACAAACAACAAGTGGTGCAATTGGCCGAAGCTGCCAATGCCTCTGAGGCCATTGCTTTGGATATTCAAGCGACGCCTGCCTTGGTAAAAGCAGTGCGTGCTGTGTTTGATGGTGTGCTGTTTGCCTCATCGCTTGACCCGCAAGATTTGGCAAATGCCATTGTGGCTGGTGCTGATATTGCCGAGCTAGGCAACTATGATGAGTTGTACGACCGTCACCAGTACATCAGTGCCGAATCTGTTTTGAGTTTGGCTGAGATTACCTTACAGTTGCTTCCCGCTGATGCTTTGTTGTGTGTGACCATACCTGGCCACTTGCACAGTGATAGCCAAGTTGAGCTAGCCCAACGCCTTGAAGCGATGGGTGTTGACATGCTGCAAACCGAAGGAGCTGCCCGTAAGCTCTCTCGCCAAGCCGAAATGGTGAGCTTGCCCCCTCGCTCAAAAGCCGAACAAAGTATGGTCAATGCTGCTCGATTGACGGCTGCCGTTAGCATCCCTGTTATTTGTTCTACAGGTATTGCTGTAGATAATGCCAGCCAAGCCATTGCTCACGGAGCTTCGGGCGTGGGTGTAGGCCGTGCATGGCGTAGCCGCCCTGCTGCTGAGTGGGCAAGCTACCTTAATCTAGTACAAGCAGAAGTGATGTTGGCTGAGACTGCTCCTGTGCAGGGGAAAGCACCCGCCTCATGCCCTTACCCTTTTATCAGTTTGTCGTCTCAGCGGCGTGCTTTGGTTAGCTTGGCCTAACGTGAGCTTTGCAGTGTTACCATTGGGTTAGCTTATGACGTTAGCCCAATGGCTTACTTTTTTGGTGTTTATTGTAGGCGGACTCTCTGCCGTGCAGGTGGGTTGCAATGGCCTACTGGGTAGAGGTTTGCTTAACCCGTTAGCGGCGGCCACCGTCAACTTTAGTGTGGGTACGTTGTGCTTAGCTTCGGTGTTGGGTGTATCGGTGTGGGCTGGGTGGTTCCCTGCGGTGCCGTGGGTTGCGGCTTGGCACAGCTTACCTTGGTATGCGTGGCTAGGGGGCGTGTTAGGCAGTTGTTTTGTACTCTCTGCCGTGATTGCTGGCCCTGTGATAGGGGCGGGTACGTTTACGGCCGCCTTGGTTACGGCACAATTGTTGGTGTCGGTCATGTTGGATCATTTTGGTTGGCTGGGGTTCCCTCAGCAGGCCGTGTCGGGGAGTCGACTATTGGGCGTGGGCTTGTTGCTGGTGGGCATGTGGCTCATTAAACGCTAAGCCGATGTTTAGCTAAGGCGTTGAATAACTTTGAGCCTGCTGGTGGCACCTTGTACCAGCACCAACTGGCTTTGGGGGATGCCCCAGTGCTTGGCCAGCAGAGCCAACATGGCTTGGTTGGCCTTGTTATTTTCGGGCGGGGCGGTCACGTAGACTTTGAGGACGGGCGTACCGTCGGGTAGGGTAGTGGTGTCGCCAATGCGGTTGCTGGCCGCTTTGGGGGTGAGCTTAATGGTAACGTGGTTGGGCATCAGGGGTGGCATGTCGTGGCCTTTGCTTGGCGGGCTAGGGTAGGGTAAACTAGCACTATGTTACCCCACCATACGGAGCCTTTGCCATGTTACGAGCCATGACTATCGAAAACTTCAAGTGCTTTGAGCGGTTGGAGCTGGCCGACCTCGGGCAGTTTAATCTGCTGACGGGGCGCAACAACGTGGGCAAAAGCAGCTTGTTAGAGGCAATGTTTTTAACTGTTTCTCAATTTGAAAAAGATTCGCTACTTATCTTAGAAACGATGAGACACCTCTCTCTATCAAATCGTTACTTTAAGTATTTTTTTCATAATTTTCAATTTGAAAATACAATAAAATTAGGCATGAGTTTTTCAGAAAATCCTCATGAGCCATTGATGAATTATTCTTTAGAATGTAGCTTACTTAATAAAGACGACTTATTGGCAGCTTACGGACATCGTAATTTAGATGAAAATGTGCGTAAGAATTTTTTATCCATTTTTAATTTGAGCAATTCACTGCTTGTAGGGATGAAAACAAAAACGCTCTATCCCGATAATAAAATTGACTATCTATTATCTTGGATCACTAAAAATGAACGCACAGACTCTTTGTATTTAGGGCAACTTGGTTATTTTGAGGATCAAGAGCCTCAACAACGCCCTGTAAATATTAAACTAGCGACACTGGGAAGTGGTTTTTTAGAAGCAGCTAGTGAAAATAGCGTTAATTTAGAAAATCTTTTAATTACGCCGAGTATTAAGAAGAAATTTCTAAATGTTTTGTCATCATTTACGAATATAGAGATTAAAGATTGTCAGTTTACTAACACCATGGGGCTTATGCTTGCTATTGAATCTTATGGTGATGAGATGGTTCCGTTTAAGGTTTTTGGTCAAGGAACTTTATGCTTTCTAAACCTAGTGGTGTTGATATATGAGTGCGAAAATGGTATTTTACTCGTTGATGAAATAGACGACGGCCTGCATTATTCGTCGATGGTGAAGGTGTGGCAACACGCCATGAAATTGGCTAAAGAGCATAACGTGCAACTGTTTGCCACCACCCACAGCATGGAATGCGTGCGGGCTTTCAGCGAAGTAGCCAACCAACTCGCCCCCACCGAAGCTAGACTGATAAACATCAACAAGCCTTATGCTCGTAACCACGAAGCCCTGATAAGTAATGCCCAAGAACTGGCCGAATTACTCGAAGATGGCGTGGAGTTGACGTAACCATGGCTAAGATTAAATACCGAGACATTTTGCCTGGTAGGTATACCCAACGTGCGAGAATTGAAACAAACACCACTCACCTCATCTTCGTGGAAGGTATCTCTGATGCTAAGTTTATTGAAACATTAGTCAAACCTATTGATGCCCCACAAGCCACGATTGAGCTACTGGTATGTGATGGTGATATCATCACCAAAAATAAAAAAGTATTCGTAAACTACTTGAGAAACCCAGATGCACAACTACAAAAAGTTGCGTTACTTGCAGATATGGACAAGCACACGGTCTCTCAACGTAAAGACGCTACGGTCACGTTTTTAAGGGACTTGTTCGGCAACTGGCGTGCGAGTGAGATTATCAACGCGCCCTATCACTTTGGCGAAGTACCACCCACCAACGCCGACGCTAGCCTTGATGTGTCTTACTTTTTAATGCCTGCCGTGTATGCTGATGACGCTAAAACCGTGCAAAACAGGCAGGGGACGTTTGAACACTACTTTGTGGAGTATCAAACCCAAGCCCTTGCCCACCTTGAGCCTTGCCAGCAGTTTCATAACAGTGTGTTTAGCCCGCCGTGGTGGGGTGCGGAAACACCGCCCCTTGACCTAGAGAATGCCCAAGCCAAGTGGCTTTCGGCGGTGATGTTGCTGGCCAACCCACCCGACGACTTGGCTAACTGCCGAAGCGAGCTGGGCTTGGCCTGCCAACAAGGCCACCTAACCCCCGATGCTTGGCCTAACCTACAGGCTTTAAGGGATTACCTAGAAAGTTTTTTAACAAGCTAAAGGGTTGATTGAATTATGGAAAATTATTCTCATATAATTTTGTTTCTCGTAGACAATATGAACTCTATTTTATCTGCAATAGGTGCAATTATTATTGTATGGTTCACTCATATTGCAACTAAACGACTCGAGCATAAACATCAGTATGTAATGAGTATTGCTCCATCCATGCTTGAAGCTTCAAAAGCAATTATTGAAAATTGGATTAGATCAAGAGATGTTATATGTAAAGGGTTAAATATTGAGTTGCCACAAAAACAAAGGATGATTAACGATATTTTAAGTCGTTCTAGTGACGTTTCCGATGAAAATCCGATCTTTACTGCTATTGAAATTTTAGAAAACACAAAAGCAGAACACTTTAAAGATTTGGATACTTGTTATATCGCAGGGATTAGGCATCTTGCAATTTTCACTTTGTATTGCAGTGATGATCAACTAACTCAAGATATACTGGAGTTCAACGAAAGGCTTCATCATCCAAATCCATCATGGGTAAATATGTCCTATGAAGAAGCATCTGTGCTACTTGACGATGAGTTATTGCCCAAGGGATTAAAGTTAATCACAAGAATTAGAGAAGCAACAAAAAAAGAACTAAAAGTACCTTTGAACGCTGTATTTTAGTACCCCCCTAACGCCCTGCCCTTGTGCTACCATCACCCCACAACCTGTACTCTCCTCTTTACCCAGAAAGCCCACCGCCATGAGCCAGCCCACCCCCTCCATCACCCGCAACAACAGCTACATCCCCCAGCAAGCCGAACCCCACTGGCAAGCCGTGTGGGAGCAAACCGCCCAACACGCCACCCCTCTGCACGACACCAGCAAACCCACCTTTTACGCCCTCTCCATGTTCCCCTACCCCAGCGGCCGCCTGCACATGGGGCATGTGCGTAACTACACCATCACCGACGTGATCGCCCGAGTCCGCAAGCACCAAGGCTTCAACGTGCTGC
>JBIKUS010000151.1:0-4337 GCA_044347425.1 Vampirovibrionales bacterium
CTGGTTTGTTACAATCGCCAGCGTTAGCTAAACGCTACAAAAAGCTAGAGAAAAAAGCCCTCAACGCTCAAAAACGAGCCGATAAAGCCCTGAAAAAAGCCAACGTGCAAGCCCCCGTGGCCTCGCTTGGTAACAACCCCGCCGACCGCCGTGGCAAACTCCCCGACGCTGGCCCTACCCCGTCGCCTAACCTTGGCCGCCGCATTGGCGATGAGGACTTGCTCGACCAACTGGACGCACCGCCCGCATCGCCTCAACCTAAACCGTCGCCTTCAACGCCCCCGCCACAAGTCAACAAAGCCTTACCCCAACCTAAGCTCCGCTTTGTGGAGTGGTGGCAAAACAAAACCTCGCCCTCGCCAAATACAGGGGCGCAACGCTAATGCAAGGCTGGGCAGTTGCTTTACTCGTGGCCACCGCTGGCGGGCTGGGTAGCTTGGCTCGTTATGGGATGGGCTTGGCCGTGGCCAGGTGCTTGCCTTGGCTGGGGGCAGGCTTAAGTGGCTTGGGCTGGGCGACGCTACTCGTCAATGTGTCTGGCTGTGTGGCCATAGGCATAGCTGCTGTAGCCTTACCCGTGCTGGGTAGCCCTTCGGGTTGGTTGCGCCCTGTGGTGTTGACAGGTTTATTAGGCGGGTGGACGACGTTTTCGGCCTTAGGGCTAGAGACGGTACAACTCGGCCAAAGTGCAGGGGTTGGGGCTGCCACTGCTTGGGTTGGCGTGCAAGTGTTACTGGGGCTAGCAGGTGTCGCCTTTGGCCTATGGTTAGGCGAACGAATGGTAGGGATAAAGTAGCTTAGCCTTGCAAGCTAGCCAGTGGTGGCTCCGTTTGTAGAGCCACGCCTACTAGGTCAACATCCTTAAAGCACACGTGGCCAATGGGGCCGTGGCCTTTTTTCTCTATCACTTTAGGGCTAAGGCTTTGCGTGGTAGACAACACGCCCTTCAACTCGGCGTACAGGGCAGGGGCATCAGGTACGTAAAGTACCACGGGGGTAGCCAGCCCCTTTAAAAACAGAAGGACAGCGTCGGAAGCAGTGGGTGTGATCGTCATCAGGGGTACTCTCTTTGATAAGTGGTTGTGTTGTCGAGGGTTTAAGCAGGTAACGGTGTTGCCTCGGCAGAGGCTGACGTTGTAGCAGGTTGCTTGGGCTGCCACCATACCAAAATTAAGCTGGCCACAAAAATACTTGAATACGTACCCGCCACAATCCCCAACAGCATCACCAGTACAAAGTCTCGGGTCGAGGCTCCGCCCAGCACGTACAAGGCCAGCAAAGCCAACACCGCTGTAAGCGAGGTGTTAATACTACGAGCCAACGTCTGGTTCACGCTCATGTTGGCGATGGTAGCAAAGGGCAACCGTTTGGCAAAGTAAAGCCGAGTGTTCTCGCGCAAGCGGTCAAACACCACGATAGAATCATGCACACTAAAGCCAATTACCGTTAAAATACCTGTAATAAACAGGCTGTTAATCTCGGTGCCAAACAGTGCGCCAAACGTGGCAAACGCACCCAGCACAAACAAGGCATCGTGGGCTAGGGCAATCATGGCGGCTAGGGCATAATCCCACCTAAAACGATAGGCCAAGTAGGCCACAATCATTAAAAACGCTAAACCCAAGGCCAGCAAGCCATTTTGGAGTAATTCTGTGGCCATGGTGGGGCCAATGGCACTTTTTTGTATGCGTACCAAGCTAGGCAACGCTTGGGTGGCGGCGGCTTCGGCTTGGGCTAGGGTGGCATCGGGCGTGGCAGGTAGCCGTACAGAGACTAAATGGAGCAACTCGGGCGTTTTGGCTTGTTTGTCGGCCGCTTGTTGCAACACGCCTTGCTGGGGCTGCACGGTCACTTCTCTAAGCCCCACCGAGGCAAAGGCTTGGGTAAGCGTCTCCACGGCGGCGGGGGTTGGGGGGGTGGTCAGGGTGTAGTCCACCAAGGTACCGCCCACAAAATCAATACCTAATTTAAGGGGGGTATGGGTGGGGGTTTTAACCATGTTGATGCCCATAAACACCACACCAGGCACCAGTAACACTGCGGATATAGCCATAAATAGCCAGCGTTGCTTCATTAAGTCAATGGCTCCGTGGGCATGGGGCAGAGCGGGGGTAGGTGTTGGCTGTGTCATGGGGTAACATCCTAAAGCAAACAGGAGGCAACAAGGTAACGCTAGTATACCTTAAACCGTGCCATAGGCCACTTTATAAATAAAATAGAAAAGGAGCTTGCCAACGGCTCAAGTTAGAATACACTATTTATATACAGCTTTGGAGTTCTCGTTACCAATCAACCCACCACCTAACTTAAGCAAGCTAAGGTGCTGTTAAGCTTTGGGCTTTTTGTAGCCTGACCACCAAGGCTTATAACAGTTTGTAACGCTTTTTACGTTTTGCTCTTAACCTTAACGCCTTTTGGCCGAAAGCAAAGTATCACCCAGCAAGCCTAGGCAACACCAACCCCCGCCTACGGCCAGCCACCCGCTAAACCAGACCTTTTACAGGGGGACATAGCAACGAGAGGCAACACCAACAGCGTGTTGCTTTTTTTTGCCTTCTTACCCTCTCTCTTTGGGAGAGGGCTAGGGTGAGGGTCATCTTATTATAGGACAACAGGCTCTGCCGACATCTGCCTGACATCATCTACAATGGGTTGAAACAACGCACTGCTCAAATAACGCTCGCCGTATGAACATTGTATGGTGACGATGAGCTTACCCGCCATCTCTGGCCGAGCCGCTACCTGTAAAGCCGCCACAGCATTTGCCCCCGCCGATATCCCCGAAAATAGCCCTTCTTCAGCTGCCAACCGCCGAGACATTGCCAAAGCATCGTCGCTACTCACACTCAGTATCTCGCTCAGCAGGCTTACGTCCAGCACGGGCGGTACAAAGCCTGCGCCTATCCCCTGTATTTTATGCGGCGAAGGCTGCCCACCTTGTAGCACGGGGCTTTCGGCGGGTTCTACGGCAATAAGGGGCAAGTTGGGCAGATGCTGGCGCAAATATCGCCCCACGCCTGTAATGGTGCCACCCGTACCCACGCCTGCTACAAATGCCCCTAAGGTCACCCCTGCCTCTTGGCAAGCCTGCCACACCTCGGGGCCTGTGGTCGTAAAATGACTCTGTGGGTTGGCGGGGTTGGCAAACTGTTGCAACATCAAGGCGTTGGGGGTGGAGGCTACTAACTGTTCGGCCTTGGCTATGGCGGCCTTCATGCCTTGGGCTGCGGGGGTGAGTACCAAGTGCGCCCCATAGGCTCGTAACAACGCCCTGCGCTCAAGGCTCATACTATCGGGCATGGTCAATATCAATTTATAGCCCTTGGCGGCGCACAACATGGCTAAGGCGATACCCGTATTGCCACTGGTCGGTTCAATGAGGGTGGTGGCGGGGGTTAGTAGGCCTTGGGCTTCGGCGGCTTGTAACATACCTAGGGCAATACGGTCTTTAACACTGTTGCCAGGCCCTTGCGATTCTAACTTAACGGCCACTTGGGCGGGGAGGCCTTGCCCCAAGCGGTTGAGCAAAACAAGGGGCGTGTTGCCAATAGCATGGCGGACGTTAGCCAGTAGGTGTGTCATGTGTTAAAGCCTCAAGCAAGTGGTAAGCGTAACAAAGTATCCTACCAGTATAAGGGTGCTGGGTGCTTTGTGGAAGCGAGTGTTGCCATCAACAAAAATGCTCCTCATCATTTAAAGACAAGGAGCATTTTGGGTTTGACGAAACCGTATCAACAACGCTTAGTTGGAGACAGTCTCTTTAAAGCGTTTGCCAGCGGTAAAGGCAGGCACCACTTTGGCTTCAATTTTAATGGCTTCGCCCGTTTGTGGGTTACGGCCTTCGCGAGCGTTACGCTTACGGGCTTCAAAGGTACCAAAACCTACTAAGGCTACTTTCTCGCCTTTAGCCACTTGTTTTTCAATAATTTCAAGAGTAGCTGTCAAGGTTTCGGCAACTTGTTTTTGAGTGGCGTTGGTTTGCTTGGCCACTTCTTGCACTAAAGCATCTTTATTCATGGTCGTCTCCTTTGGGTATGCACCCCGAGGGGGCAGGTTTAACACAACAGCACAAGGCTTAAGGGCTAGTATAAGGCTTTTTTCAATTAGGGGAAGCCCTGTAAGCTGTTTTTTAGGCCACTTAATGCGCCATTGTGCAAGGGTGTCGTTCAAGAATGATCGAGGTTCCCATTTTGTAACAGATTGTAACTAAATGTAAGTGTGTAAATGTCAAGCCAATACTGGTTTTTTAGCTTAATGTTAAGGTTACACTCACCTAAGGCGATACAAAACCCTCATCCAATGGTATGATAACCCTACCGCTGAAACAGCCAAGTTAT
>JBIKUS010000156.1:0-4073 GCA_044347425.1 Vampirovibrionales bacterium
TGGCGTTGGGGCGTACTGCCCCCGTTAAGGTGAGGTAGGCAAGGCTTTTGGTGTTGCGGCACTTGCCACAGCTCCGTAAGGGAGGGCATGTCGGCGGTGGGCAGGGTGGGGGCAAAGTTAAGCCACAGCCTCGCCCTTGGGGTGAGCCACAAGATGCGGGCGGTGGTAGGGTCTACCCACAAACAGGCTTCGTGATGGATGGTGAGCAGGAGTTCGGCTTGTTGGGGGGTAAACAGGCCGTCCAGCTCGGGCGGTATGCGGGTAAGGGTTTCGTCAAACGTGTGGGGCATGGTGGGTTTCTCGTTGACGAGTTAGGGAGAGGACAAAGCATGGGATGTTATCTTAAGTACAGACTAAACACAAAGGTGTTTCAACTGGTTATTGTGCGGGTTTACTCAAACACGGTGCGGTAGGCACGCTCTAGCTGAGTGGGGCTAACGTGGGTGTACAATTGCGTGGTCGACACATCACTATGCCCCAGCAGCTCCTGCACCACACGCAAATCGGCACCGTTGGCCAACAGATGCGACGCAAAGCTATGCCGCACCATGTGTGGGGTGACTCGTTTACCCAGTTGCGCCTGCCCATGCTCACGCAACCACGCCCACACGTGGTAGCGGGTAGGTGCTTCGTCGCCTGCCCATAGGCTTTGCCCCGCCTGTAAGCGTTGGTGCTGCAAGCAATAGCGGTGCAAGCGTTGGCACACCCCCTCAGGCAAGGGGAGCAACCGCTCCTTATTGCCCTTACCCACCACCCGCAAGTAGTTACCCGCAGGTACAAAGTGCGCCACCCGTAGTTGGGTCAACTCGCTCACCCTAAGCCCCGTGGCGTAGAGCAAGGCCAGTTGTAGGGCTTGGGTCGCATCCACCAAGGTACTCATCAGGGTCGTCATCTCGGTGGGGGTGAGGAGTTTGGGCAGCAGGCGTTGGCGACGAGGAGCCTCTAGCCACGCCAGCGGGTCGGCTTGGGGCAGCCAGCCTTGGTACACCAACCAGTTGAGAAACCCCCGAAGGCTACTCAGCTTACGCAACACCGAGCGTGAGGCAAGCCCCTGTTGACGCAAGGCCGACAAATAGTGCGTCATCACCAAGCGGTTAGGCGGGAGCAGGGGAGTCGTATCGCCCACCGTAGGTGCAGTAACGGCCACGGGCTGCCATTGAGAAAGCTCCAAAAACTGCACCACGTCTCGCTGGTAGGCGGCCACGGTGTGGGGCGATCGTCGGCGGTCGTGCGCCAAGTAGGCCGTGTAGTCGGCCAGTAACGCCCATAAATCGGGCGGGGTGGGGGGTAAAGGCGAGCTGAGCATACCCCAAGTATAGCAAAAGCTAAGCACTTAACGTCAGTACGTCGCCTATCTGGCGGATAACAAAGCCCCCCCGCACCTGTTACGCTAACTATTAAGTACGCTAGTAACATGCGCTAGAAGTCTGCCTAGCCACCGTTACCCCCACACTCAGTTTTACACCTTATCGTGTCTCACACAGGAGCCGTTTGCCATGAAGCCTCACCCTTCGCCCCTTTACCCTAAGCCCTGTCGCCACCAGCGGGGCATCTTGTTGGCTCCTGTTATCATGGGTAGTGCATTGGTAGCCGTTTTGGCCGTGGCATGGCTTGCCCCTAAAGTTGGGGTAGGCGGCACCATCGGCGGTGCTTCGCCCAACTTAGGGCAGTGGCAACAAGGGCTAAGCCAGCTTAAGCAACAGTGGCAACCCGCCAGCCATAACCCCATAGTTAGCACCCAGCAACAACACGCCGAATTCTTAGCCTTGGCCAACGGTGTAAAAACTGGTAAAGCAAAGGCTTTTTTGGCGACACCCAGCAATGGTACGCACCAGCTTAGTGTTAACTATGGCCGTAACGACCCTATGATGCCCCTCGTGCAATCAGCCCAAGCCAGTTACGAAGAATCGGTGGAGCTTGACCCCTTGGCGGGTGTGGCCTACGTGGGGATGCTGAAAGGCAGTACCGCTAACGCCAATGTAGCCTTGATTGAATACATTGACGAAGCCACGCAAAACGTTAAAACCATGGTCAAAGCCCTAGGCCAATCGTTTTTGGTAAATGGGATGCCCGTTAAGCTGATGTCGGCATCGCCTAACCAAATTACCTTGGCCATTAACGGCAAATCTCGGTTTTTACCGTTGAGCGATGGACAGCAGAAGGCCACCATTAAGGAGACCAGTGCCACCGTCTCTGCTGATAAGCTGCCCACAGTAGAAGACTTAGAGGAATAGCCCTCCTCAACCCCGCAACCCCCGTTTCTGCCCCCGCAAGGCGATGATGCCAGCCAAATCGTCGCCTTGCCCTCCCTCTTTAAACCGTTGGCTGTGTGTTGTGTGTGATTGGTGACCTGTTGGACGACTCCCCCTCCCTCCACTACCACCCCCTTTATCTGTGTGTAACAACGGCAAGTGTGTCTGTTAGTTGCCTGTGTGCGTCTTAGTCTTATCCCCTCATCCCCCTAGCGGAGGTTACCCTTATGAATGTGCCACAACCACGGCAGGCATTAACCCTTAAAAGCATGGCGTTAAGCTTGGTGCTTAGCCTGCTGATGACACAACTGGCACCTGCGCTGGCCTTAGCCGCCAACACCAGCTGGAGCCAACCCACCACCTCGCCAGCGGGTGTGGCCAGCCGAGGGTTTGACTATGAATCCTCTATACTCCCCACCTTTGACCCGCCACGGGGGCGTATGATTACCAGTATTGAAGCCGACGGCGAAGATGTGCGCTTGGTACTACTACGCCTAGCCCAACGTTCGGGTATTAACTTGGTGCTAGACCCCGCCATGGAAGGCTTCGTGAGCATCTCGCTTTCTGGCGTGACGGTGAACGAGGCCATTAAGGCCATTGCCATGATGAACCACCTAGATATTGTGGCGAAACCTGGCGATATTTACCTCCTCGTTCCGCAAGACCAAGCTGTGGCTAAGGGCTTAAGCAGGCGTAGTGTGGCTATTATCCCCTTAAAGCACGCCAATGCTGCCCGTTTAGCACGCTTGCTTAACCGCACCGTGTTTAGCGACCCCTTACAACAGCAAGGTGGCGGGTTGACCCAAGCCGCTGGTGCAACAGGTGGCCAGCAAGACCCTCAGCAGGCGGTTAGGGCAGATATGCGTACCAACAGCCTCGTGGCTTCGGGGACGGATGCCCAAATCGCCACGGCTCGCCGCTTGGCTCAATCGCTTGACCAACCCCGTGAAATGCGTACCTACCAACTGAGTTATGCCAATGCGCTGGATGCGGCCTTACAGCTAAGCAGCAGCGTATTTAACGACGGCGTTAACCCCATGATGCCCCTAATGGGCGGTGGTGGCGGCGGTGGCGGTGGCGGCCAAGGCGGTGGTGCTGGTGGTGGCGGTGGCGGTCAAGGGCAAATGCAGCAAGACGCTCAACCTTCGCCCTTACGCGTCACCCAAGAGAAGGTAGAGGAAGGCGTAGGCATTAACCTGTTAAGCTCTGGGGGTGGCAGCTCTTCAGGCGGCGAATCCTCTGGTGGTAGCAGTGGTAGTAGCGATTCGGGTAGTAGCGGTGGCGGCCAAGGCAGCATTATTGGCTCTGGCGTGGCCATTCGTAACATCGTTAAAGAATCGACCTTCTTTAACATCAACCCCGACGGCCCCATGGTGATACCTGACACGCGTCAAAACACCCTCACCATCTTTGCCACAGCCTCGCAATTGGCCGATGCTGAACGCTTGCTACCAATGATTGATGCTCGCCCCCCGCAAGTGAGCATTGAAGCCAGCTTGGTGGAATTAAGCCAAACAGCCGCCAAAGAGTTGGGTAGCAGTTTTGCCGCCCAAGGTGGTAAAACCATCTGGAGTTTTAACAACCTTGGGGCGTTGGGTAATACCTTGCTCAACGGTGGTAACGCTTCGGCAGGGTTGGCAGGGTTGATTTCTGACAACATTAACCCCGAATCGTTGTTTGCCTTTAGGTTACAAGCCCTCATGCGGCAAGGTAAAGCCCGCAACTTGGCCAACCCTACCGTGGTAGCCACGCATGACAGCGAAACCCTGATTAGCATTGTCGATGAGATTAGGCGGGGTGATGGCTTCAACACGCAAAGCT
>JBIKUS010000045.1:0-15380 GCA_044347425.1 Vampirovibrionales bacterium
AAACTTTTTATAAAAGAAAGAAATAATGTTGCACACGGAAAGCCACATAATGTTGATGAGGATCTACGATACGAGGTTAAGAAACTTTACTACGTCTTATAGCTGAACAGAAAGTGTTTGAAACAGATGCAGCTACTAGGAGCTTAGACTCGCAGCGACAGGAGTTTAGACAGAACTAAATGACTGAGCGAGAATCGTAGCGACAACGTAGATGCGCTGTAGCAAATACTTTATGTTTAGCTATAGTATTGCTAAAGTATTTGGAGGTTTTTGGTATGAATGAAGAATTGTTTTTAATTGAGGTTGAGAACCGCCATTTTCCATTGTCTTTAATTTAATGAATTTATTTTGGCATTAGGCTTTAGTCCTTAAGTACTATCTAACTTTTACTGTTAAAAATCGACGCTTAAAATATCTTTTAGATCGTCTAACGAGAGTTTCTTGCCCATGGTACGATCCGCAGCGATGATGCTATCCACCAAATCACGCTTACGGTCTTTTAGGCGCATAATCTTCTCTTCCACCGTGCCACGAGTAATGAGCCTATAAACAAACACCTTTTTGGTTTGCCCAATACGATGCACCCTATCCGTCGCTTGGTCTTCAGCGGCGGGGTTCCACCACGGGTCATAATGGATGACGCAATCAGCCCCAGTCAGGTTAAGCCCCGTACCGCCAGCCTTCAAGCTCACCAAAAAGATGGGGATGCCCTCGTCATTATTAAAACGGTCGACGGCCTCTTGGCGGTTTTTGGTTTGCCCTGTCAGCATCTCGTAGCGGTAGCCTTTTTTCTCAAGCCACGGCTTAATGAGTTTGAGCATCTCGACAAATTGGCTAAACACTAATATACGGTGGCCATTGTCCACGGCAGATTCTAGCAGGTCTTTCAACGCCTCAAACTTACCACTGTGGCGTATGCCTTCGCTCAACTCCTCGCCCAACAGCGAGGGATGGTTACACACTTGGCGCAAGCGTACCAACGCCCTAAACACGGCATTTTGGTTAGGCTTACCACCCTTGAGGATGGCTTCTTCCATGAGTTCATCCCGTGTTTTTTCGAGGATGCGCATGTAGAGGCCGTATTGGTCGTCGGTGAGGTCGCAGTATTGCAACATCTCGAGTTTGGGCGGCAGGTCTTGCAGTACGTCTCGCTTCATGCGGCGCAACATAAAGGGGAACACCTGCTTTTTAAGGCGACGTTCCATGTCTCGGTTGCCACGTTCTTCAATGGGCTGTATAAACCTCCGACGGAACTCGCTGTACTCGTCTAAAAAGCCTGGCATGAGGAAGTCAAACAACGACCATAACTCGCTGAGGCGGTTTTCAATGGGCGTACCTGAGAGGGCGAGTCTGGCTCGGCTTTGCAGTTGTTTGGCCGCCATGGCCGTTTGCGATTCGTGGTTTTTAATGTTTTGCGATTCATCCAAGATGACGAAGCGAAACTCGTAATCTTTTAGGGCGTTTATGTCTCGGCGTAAAATGGCGTAGCTGGTAATCACTAAGTCGTGGTTTTTAATCTCTTGGTAGCGGTCAAACCGTTCAGAGCCTGTCAGGTTCATCACGCTAAGGCCAGGCGTAAACTTGCGTATCTCGTTCATCCAGTTATACACCAGCGTGGTGGGGCAAACGATGAGCGAGGGGAGCGAGTCGTGGCGTTCGTGCGCTTGTTGCAGCATGACGAGGGCTTGCAGGGTTTTACCCAAGCCCATATCGTCGGCCAGTACGCCGTTTAGCCCGTAGGTGTAGAGGAACCACAACCAGTGGAAGCCCCGCTCTTGGTAGGGGCGCAGTTCGGCGTGAATACTGTCGGGGATTTTAAGTTCTTCCATGCTTTTGCCAGCAGTAAGGACATCCCAAAACTTTTTAAACTTACGGCTGAAGCTCATCTCCACGCCTTGGTCAATCATTTCGCCTAGCAAACCCGCTTTATAGGTTTGTATGCGGTAGAGGTCAAGGTCAAGGTTTTCGGGTTCAAAAGCTTGCAGAGTGCGGTTAAATTGTAGCAGGGGCGCAAGGGGAATCTCCACAAAGCCCACGCCATTGACCATAAAAAACTTTTTACCGCTCAGTAGGTGCGATTGTACCTCACCCATATCCATGGTTTGTTTGCCAATACGGCAGCCAATGTTAAGCGTAAAGTGCGACACACTGGCCTCGTCAAACTCAATGCGTGCCACCAGCTTCAGCGTCTCGCGCGAGGCACGTAGCACCATCATCTCTTTGGGGTTGATGCGGTGAACAGCCCAACCGCTTTTTTCAAGCTGTGGCAGGATGCTGTTGTAAAAATCAACGGCAGCATCGCCCTCTACTTGAAAGTGATTGTTTTGCAGGTGCTGCATCCCCGCATCTAGCAGGCGGCCTAAAATGGCACGCTCGCCGTCGTAATCACGTTCAACCCAGCCTTGGGGTTCTTTCTTTTTGTTAAGCACCACCATATAAGGCGTGGGGGGTATGACCTTATTAAAGGGTATTTTGTGCTTGTCATAGTTAAAGTTGAGTGTGGCTCGCAGGCGCATGGCGGCAATATCCACCATCTCAATGCTAAAGCCTGCTTTGGGTTCAAGTTTTTTGGGGCGAAGCTGATTGATACTCTCGGGGTCGTCAAGCAGGACTCCCATGGCTTCAAGCTTAGGCAAGGTGTCGATGATAAAAGGCCCCACATCTGCATCAGACAAATCGCTAAAGGCGTTGGGTTGATACGCCATGGGCAACGCCGATAGGGCTGGCGTTAAGGGGTAAAAGGTTTGGTCTCGCTTGGCCCATGCTACGGTGGGGTGTGCAAAGGCGAGTTCAGAGGTCGGCAATTCGTCACCCGTAACGGGGTGACACCAATGCACACTTAGCATCAGTTGCCCCGCATTAAAGGGCGCAACGCCCACTTGCATGGTGAGCGGGTGGGTGCTAAACAGATAGCGGTTGCCTAGTTTGTCGGTCACTTCTTCGCAGCGGGCGAGTTGTGCCATTAAGTCCGTGGCGTATTTATGGTTGAGGATAAACCAGCCAGCTTTGTCGTGCGTGGTTTTAGCCCCAGCTTTAACCAAGGCTTGTAATACAGCAATTTCGGCTTTTTCAATGGGTGTGTAGCGTTTGCTGGTTTCCATTAACAGGGTTTTTAGCGTCGCTTCGGTGTCTCGTACGCCTTGGTTGCGTTGGCGGTCATACACTTTAATACCTATGGCTTTGCCAGGTTGCTTGTGCCAATCCAGCAAAAAGCGATACCGCCCTTCGTGGTGGGTGAGTGGTTCGGGCAGGTGGGGCGGTTCGGGAAGCCCCCAGTAGGCTTCCCACAGTTGCTGGTCGGCCACGGTAAGGGCTACGGCCACGGCGTGCTTACACCACACTTCTTCAAGCGGGCAGGTGCAGGTGGGTTCAAGCCCGTCGGGGGTAAAGGTGAGCTTGGTGTCATAAAATTGTTTAAATTTGCCCTTCACCTTGGCAGCCACGCCTTGTTTGGTTAGGCTGATGTCCTGCACTTGGCTTTGTTTAAAATAGTCGTAGCCTCTGCGCCAACTACCTTGGCGGGCTAAGCGTTTAATTAAACCGTAATTAAAGGCAACTAAGCCAGTATCCGTATCTCGGTAGGCCGAAACTTCAGCGGGTGAGGAAGTAACCATAAGGGGGCGTGTGTGCCTGTCCTGTTCAATCGCTTAAAACAGACGCTGATAAAGGGGATTATCAAATTAACTCTGCCGAGGCACGTCTTACCAAAGGGCAGGGTGAGTGGGAGGTAAGCTGGGGCGCTAGGATTCGAACCTAGGAATGTCGGTACCAAAAACCGATGCCTTACCGCTTGGCGACACCCCATTACTCTAACTACAGAGTATACGGCGAGAAACTTGGGGGTCAAGCCCCGCCGTGGCGTTTAGGCTGTGCGATTGACTTTTTAAGGTAGCTGCTTGGGTGCTTTTACTGGCTGCTGTTAGCTTTATCAAGACATGCTTGCCAATAAAAAACCGCCTCTCGCGGTGCGGAAGCGGTAAAAACCCATATAACCTTAGCAAAAACTTGTGTAACAAACCCACGCACCCACCAAGGGGTTTGGTGCTATGGGGTTGCAATAATGTAGTGTGTGGTTGAGGCATGGCTAAGCAAGTAGCCCTACTGCTTACTGGCAGGTTAAGCAGATGAAGTACCCGTGTGGGGCGAGTGTGTTACCGCCTCGGTGTGTGTGTGGTGTGTACCTTGAGGCGTGTGCCGTGTCTCATGCTAATATAAAAACAATATATTTAGTATAATTGCCTTTTCCTGTTTAATCATTCAAAAGTTGTAACATAGGGTTACACTAGGCAAACTAATCGTTAAGTTTTGGCGTGCAATCTTGGTTAAGCTCCGCTATAGTAGGGGGGTTGTTAGTTGCCCCTAGGGTAGGTGTCGTGTTTCCTCCTCCGCCAGAAAAAGTAGACCCCGTTAGCGGTGACCGCTGGCGCAAGGTGTATCGCCTATACGAACACCCTGCCTTTACGGCCGTGGCTTTATTGGCCTGCTTGCTGCTAGCTTCTGGGTTGTGGTGGTTGTTGGCGCATGGGCAGCAAGCTCCCGTTTTTTCGGCTGATGGGTTGCGGCATTGGCAATTAGCGCAATCGGTAGCGGTGGGGCAAGGCTTTAGCCTGCCAGCTGGCAGCCCGCCCCAATGGTGGCCACAAGCCCATGTTTATCCAGTATGGCCTTTACTATTAGCGGGGCTGATGTTGTTAGCAGGTAGTACCGACGCATTTGCCGTGTGGCCTTTGGTGCAAACTGTGCAATGGTTGCTGTTGCTGAGTTTAGTGGTGACTGCACATCAGCTGACCAACCTGTTTTTTAAGCCGCCTTACCCTAGCTTGGTGGCCTTACTCGTTACCCTTACACCTTTGGCGTGGTGGGCCATGGCCGAAGGCACCCGAGGGTTACTCCTTTTGGCACTTACCATGGTGAGCTTAGTTGCCCTTGAGCAAGCCTATGGCAAAGCTGCCGATGGTAAGCCCCCCAAGCGTGCCGCCTTAATCAATTCGGGCGTGTGGGTGTTGCTTACCGTGGGTACTCACCCCGCTGGTTGGGCGTTAGTGGTGCTGTACCTTGCCCTAGCCCTACGCTGGCGAGGCCTACATACGGGCATGACGATTGTCTGGCTTGCGCTTGCTGTGTTGTCCCCATGGCTGATACGAGGGGTGTATTTAACAGGGCTGTATGCCCCACTGCACCCTGGTTACGCCCAAGCCCCCGAAGCGACACCTCACCAAGGCCTGACCCCCGACGAAGCCCAAGACTGGCAACGCTACCCCCCCACTAGCTGGAAGGGGCTACGTTACCGCTTACAAACCCTAGGCCGTGGTGCCGCCGAAACCTTGTTTGCCCTCCCCTTGGCTAACCCTGACAGTAGTGAGGCGACACTGCAACCGCCTCCCCAATTGCCTTGGCTGGAGCGTGTAGTGGCGGGTTGGCAAGGTTTAGTTCACCAAGCCAAACCTTTGCACTGGCTGGCTTTAGTGCTGACGGTTTGGGGTACGGTGTTGCTAGCCTTTAGGCGAGCAGGCATTGTGGGGTGGTACCTGCTGATTGTTTCGGCGGGTGGGTTGCTGGGGGGAGGCTTAAGCTTTACCCAATGGGTGACGGCCTGTGGCCCTTTGCTGTTACTGGCCACGCTCGTCGCCCTTAAAACCCTTGGCGAGATGTTGCGTGGTTACCGTGTACCCGTGGTGACCACCGTCATCCCCGCTTTGCTGACCATTGTTGTGGTAGCCAACGTGTTGCAGTACGCTGCCTTGCTTGAGCGTGGCTCAACACAAGCTGGGGGTGCATTGTCGCCCAATGCGCCTAGGTTATTACCCGCTATGGCGTTAACCGCCTACGTTCCCACTTTAGGCAGTGCTACCTTAGCTGCTCCGCCTCCCGCTCCTGAAGCTGACCCTACGGGCGACACGCCCCCAAGCACCACCGCTGCACCAGAGGCGAAGGCGGCTCACCCTGTGCCTTCGTTGGCGGTGGCACCCTCGCCCTTCGCTAGTCAAGCCATCCCCAAAAGCCATGCCGTACTGACGGTGGGGGTAGATGCCATTGAGCAACTCGGTCCCTTAGCCATGCAGGCGCACGAGCTACCCAAACACGCTTTAACCGAGCAACTCGCCCAGTGGGTGCGTCCCGCCCAATGGGTGATTGAAAACCCCGACAGCCGAGCCAGTCGTAAGGGGTGGCAACCGCTCATTGCTATGTACCCCCATTTGGCACACTTGCGTGCTACCGACCCTACTACGGGCTTGCGGTTGTGGCGGGTAGAAGCCCAAGAGCGTAAGGCGTGGCAGCTGCCACCCAGCCAACCCAAGCCTACGTCAGCTTCTTCGGCACCTGTGCCAACCCCTCAGCCGTCGCCCAACTCAACCCAAGAGACGAGCGCACCTACGCCTATGTTACAAGCCACCAGCCCCGAGTTTTAAGGGTATACCCCTTGTGCAAACAAGCCATTGAGCGGGCAGGTGGTGGCAAAAAACACCTAAAAAAAGAAAGTAGGACTTACGCAGACGGTACTATCTTGGCCACTAATTTTGTCAAGACAATAACGATATGCGTCATTTATTACGTATAAAATCCTTACATCTCATATCATCTTTCCTCATTATTGGCTCAATCTAGCACCCTCTGCGTAAGTCCAAAAAAATTGCCAAGAGACGGAAGCTTTAAAAATCTAAAAACTTAAAAATTGCAACCTTTGGGCTAGATAACCTAGGCTAGTTTAAACTCACTTAGGAGCCAACATACTGTGCTTATAGCCGTACAAAAAGTAAATTACCAGCCCCAGTAAAAACCAAAGCCCCGAAATAAACCACGTTTCGGGTGGTAAGCCTTGCCCAACAAACAGACAACCCGCTACGCCTAACAGGGGTAGGGTCAGCCCCAAAGGTGCTTTAAATGGGCGATGCCGTTGAGGGTCGGTAAAGCGAAGCATCCCCACGCCAAAGCACACCACCATAAAAGCGGCCAGCGTGCCAATGTTACACATGTGCGCTAGCATGGTAATGGGTAACATGCCTGAGCCTATGGCGACAAATAAGCCTACTAAGATAGTGGTAATATGTGGGGTAGCAAATTTGGGGTGAACTTGTGCCAACACCCTAGGCAACAGCCCATCCCGAGCGATGGAATAGAAAATACGGATGCCAGCCATTTGTAGCACTAATAATACTGAGGTGAGACCCGCTAATGCACCTAGATTAACCACCAACCCAGCAAAGGGTATATGCATAATGTTCATGGCATGGGTGACGGCGGCTTCTCGGTTAATTTGATCTAGGGGTACAAGGGCAGTAATGAGACCCGCTACCAAAATATACAGCACGGTACACAATGCCAACGAGCCGAGGATACCAATGGGTACGTCGCGTGAGGGGTTTTTGGTTTCTTCAGCGGCACAGGCCACAGCGTCAAAACCAATGTAAGCAAAAAAGATGGTGGCCGCTCCTGTCAGGATACCGTCAAAGCCGTTGGGGGCAAAGGTGTCCCAGCCGTTGGCAAACCAGTTGAGCTTTAACAAATCCATGTGACCAAAGGCTAAAAACAGGATACCCGCGGCAATAAACATTAAAATAACGCCCGTTTTAATAAATACCATTATTTTAGCGGTTTGTGCGCTTTCGCCCATGCCCCTAATCAGCAAGGCGGTTACCAATAACACGATAATAAAGGCAGGTAGGTTAAAGGCTTTTTGAACGACAAGTGTAGTAGCTTCTGCAGCGCCTGGTAGGGTAAAGTGCCATTGTTTAACAAGGAGTTCGGCAGGGGGCAATAGGCCACCATGTTCAATCATCTCAACGGTGTTGCCCGTGAGCATAGGGGGCATGGCCACGTTAAAGGTGGAGCGTAAAAACTCGTTGAGGGTTCCCGTCCACCCTACGGCTACGGCCATGTTGCCCACGGCGTATTCGAGTACTAACGCCCAGCCAATAATCCAAGCAATCAACTCGCCCAAGGTGCTAAGGGCATAGCTATACGCAGACCCCGATATGGGAGCCATGGAGGCAAACTCGCTGTAGCATAAGGCGCAAGTAGCGCATACCGCACCCGTTAACATAAACGAGAGGGTGATGGCAGGCCCAGCACCATCAGCCGCCGCTGAGCCTGTGAGGACGAAAATACCTGCACCAATCATGGCACCCACGCCAAAAATCACCAAGTCAAAGGCTGATAGCGTGCGTTTGAGTTGTGAGTTGGCCGCTTGGTCGGCCAAGGTTTTATCCAAGTCTCGGGTGCGAAACAGGCTGGTGGCGAAGGTTTTAAAAGTCGAGGGCTGTGTGGCCAATGGGGCAACAGTATCAGATGGCATAAGCAACATCCTAGGTATAAAGGTAAAGTAAGCAACTTTGTTAGGCGTTCAACCGCAACTACAAAGCTAACATCAAAAAAGTAACTGTAACCTACTTTAAAAACGCCCCCTTAGCAATGCCGAGATTGCGTCATCAGGCGTTGTGTATGCTACATTAAGCTTCTTAGCCCATCACTTAGTCGCTGGTATCACCTATGCCAACCCTTCTTGCCCCCACTCTACCAGAAGCCCCGTGCCAGCTAGCCCTTGAGGGCGTGGTGGTGACCCTATTGGTGGGGATACTCCCCCACGAATTGACCCAACCTCAACCCGTCGATCTAAGTGTATGGGTGACGTTGCCCCCGCTGGGGTTGGTAGCAGAACAGCTTGAGCGTTGCCACGACTATCGCCCCTTGTTGGCCTTTGTTGAGGCGTTGCCCACCAAACGCTATGCCTTGTTAGAGACATTGGCCGAGCAGTTGGCCGTTTTTTGTTTTGATACTTGGCCAACGGCTTTGGGCTGTAAGGTAAGTGTGGCTAAGCTCACGTTACTACAGGGTGCTAAGGTGGGCATCATCAGGGAATGGCGTAAGGCTTAAAGCCGCATTTGTTTGGGTTTAGGGGTGTTAGTAGGCTTAGTTACCCCCTCACTTAGCTTATGCGCTAGGGTTACCATGCCTGCTATTTTACCCTCACTGTTAAGCAATAACCCCGCCACGGCATCGTCGTTTGCGCCACGTTACCAAGGCGACCCCTTGCCACGTGAGGGGGTAGAAGCCGCCTTGCACGCTACCACGCTTCCCCCTTTATTAGGTGATTGGCGTGTTGACCATTACGAGCGTGGCCGCCCTGTGATGGTACCCAACGATGAGAACTTACTTAAGCGTTATGCTGGCATCCTGTTATTAGCCACGGTGTATGCTGCTTTGGCCAAACACACTTGGCACGAGCCCTTATGGGAGGCTGCCTTACCCGCTTGGGCTGGTGTGTTGGCTTTTACTGAAGGCCGTAAAGCCGATGATAAATTGGGGCAACTACAAAACACCCTGCAAGCGGTTGTTCCCATTTTGGTGGGGGGGTATGCGGGTGTGCCTTTGGCCAACGTGGTACGCCACAAGCTACAGCAAGGCGAAAATGCCACGCTGTTTAAATTGATGCAACACCCTTATCATCAGCAGCTAGCTGAGCAATTAGTGATGCAAGATGAGGCCGAACTTCACGAACAGATTGCCCAACTTAAGGCGCAAGCCAAAACTCACGCTGCCCAGAGCGATACTGGCCTTGAGCATCGCCTTACGTTGCTTGAATTGCAAGAAGAGCTACGCCAACGCCAGCAAGAGAATAAGGCCTTTTTAGCTACACTGGCCAAAACCACGCAAACCCTTACCCAAGACAACCTGCACTTGCTACCTAGCTATCGCACCGAGCTTAATCGCTTGCAAGTGGCTTTAGTAAGCGACGTGCTTCCCAATCTTTCGGCCACGCAGCAAGCCACACTTAAAGAGACGCTGAAAGAAGTTGGCACCTACCTCGAGCGTTATCACCCTGATGATCGGGTGACGGCCGAGTACTTTAACTTACCGCAAGCTGTGGCCTTAGGGCAGAAGTTACACACCGCACACACCCTGCTGCAACAGCCTGACTTGCCCCCTGCCCTAAAACAACAAGCCGACGCAACGCTGGAGCCACTGCACAGGCTATTTGCCACAGAAACGCCTGTGGTACGGCACTGGTTTAGCCCCTTGCGCTTAGCCCAACGCATTGACGAGCTTGAGGGGCTAAAAACCAGCTTGCACGACCATTTTCAACGCTTTAGCCGCCCCACCGTAGAACGTACCCTTGCCACGCTAGAGCAAGCCGACTTCATTCGGCAACTCCCCTTAAGCGAGTGGCAAAAAAACAGTACCGAGCTTGCCAACCAGTTTAAAGCCATGGTGCAACACTTAAAAACTACGCAATACCCCGCCAACGTGGCTATTAAAACCCTAGGGCCACCTTTGGGTATGGTGCTGGCGGGGAGTTTACTGGGTAACTTGGTAGCCCGCCACGCTAACCAATGGCTAGGCGTTACCCTGCCTGGTATGGCCGCCGCCGCTACAGACCATGTGGCCAACAGCAAAGACGACGCTGCCAAACGGCTGAACGCTAGCTACGCTAAGGCCATTCACCAAGCTGTGCCAAGTTTAGACATGATACCGCTTGAACCACTCACACCGTCGTACCATTACAGTAACGTACCCGTCTCGTGGAACTTGATTGAAGACACAGCCAAGCCCGTAGACTATAGACCTGTTACTCAAAGTGGCGGGTAAGTTCTTTGGCTTCGCTTAGCCCTTGGGGTGACACGCTAAATACGCGTACGGGTTGTAGTGGGTTGTAGGCCTCTTGCCTTAGTACCACTTCAAACTCGCCATCTCGGTTGATGTCTTCAAGCAGGTTGGCATCTCGGTAGGCGGGTACAATACCTAGCCACTCGTTACGCTGGTTGGCCACAATCACCCTGTAGGGCGGGGCTTTAGCATCAGCTGTTTGCTCGGTGGCGGGTACGGTCACGGTGTAGAGACTCAGCCAATCGTCGGCGGTAGCCCCTTTGTGCTTTACATGCCGTACAGAGACGACCGCATCCGTTGGGAGTACCAAGGCGCAAGGGGGATGTGTGGCGTTGGCTTGCTGGCCTTCAGGGTCGTGGCCTTGGGGGCAAGGGGCAGCTGGCTTTAAGGTGAGTGTGGTGGGAGGTTCGGTCATTTTTTTGGCTTTACGCTTGGTTTTGGCCTTAGGCGCTAGGCTTTGCCAGTAGGCTTCTACACTGCTAGGGGCAATAAAATCAACCCGCCGGTTGCCATAAGGCAGGTAAGCATCGCTGTAGTTGCTAGCCAATAGCACCTCAAAAGCGGGGTTTTTAAGGCGTAAGTCAGTTAAAGCCCTAGCTGCAACAGGCCATAAGCCTGCGGTGGGTGTGGCCACGTCTCGGGTAAAGGCATCTCTAAAGGCATAGCTTGCGTTCAGTTTGCGTTGTGTCACTTCGGTACGTTGGTTGGCGGGCACTAGGGCTGTATCGGCATAGGCAAGGCCAAGGGCGTAGGCTAACTGGCTCACCGAGGTGTCTAACTCATCGTTAGCTTTACGTAAAAAGAACAAGCCCGTGTCGTTGTTGTCAAACAGCAATTCGGCCATGCCTTTAAGCATCCACACGTTGGGGTTGCCTGCTTCCGCATTGCGCCATGCATCTACCGCTGCCGAGGCTTTGGGGTGTTGTGCTAAGGGCAGGCTTTGCTGGGCATAAGCCAAGTATTGCAAAGCGGTTAACGGTTGCTTTTGGGCAAGTAGGGTTTTAAGTGTGGTGGTTAAGGTGGCCACTTGCGGGGCTGGCCAACTGGCAGGCACAGCGGTTTGCGAGGGTAGCAGCCACGAGGCTAAAGCGATGTTGGTTGTCGCCACGGTGGCGGGGGCTACCACGCTCATGGGTTGAGGTGCGGTAACGGGGTTAGCGTTACTTGTCAACAAATTAACACTCAGGGTTACTAAGGCTAAGGCCACGTAAGTGATTGGTTTCATGGGGTTGTCTCCTCACATCAACACAACAGCCACAAGGTTTGGCATTGCTGGGTTGGCTCCGTTACTGGGTGTAGTGTAGCGCAAGGTAAAGCCTTTGCCTAGGTGTGACCTATCAGCTGATAATTATTGCAATAGTATTGCATTTTAAGTAAGCTCTTAGCAGGGTGCTAGCAAAGTTGACCCTTGAGGTACCTTCATGCACCTACATTCCGCTTTTGTCTCGTTGTTTTAAAAGTAAGTTGATTGATGGCTAGCTTGCCCCTTGTTGCTAACACTCCCCCTACCTTGCCGCCACCCAGTGCGTTGCGTCAGCCTGCCCAACCCCCAGCAGTTGAACCCACCACAGGGTCGTTTTATAGCCGTCTCTCCCCCTTAACCAAGGGAGCCATGGGTGTGGGTTTACTGGCCGTAGGCTTCGCTTTGCCTAAAGCTTCGGCTAGTGGTGATGCTGCCCTAGGCCAACAGGTGAGCCAAGCCCTTACGCCCTACCTTGCGGCACTTAAAGAGGCGACTACCCCAGCCGACTTTGCTAAAACACTCCGCCATGTGGCTAACACCACGTTTTTAGAAGCCACACAACAGGGGCTAGCTTCTCCCTTGGCCGCAACCACAGGTAGCCCCGAAGCTAAACAAGCGGTGACCCATGCCCTAAGCCAGCAACTTCGCTTTGCTACCACGGTTAAAGGCGACCTTACCAAAGCCCTGCACGACTGGTGGCCCTTGGTTGATGCCCATCACCACAACGCTGGCGCACGGCAAGACGCTGCCCGCCTGATTGCCGAAAAAGCCTACTTGGCCAGTAACGATACCCTAGAGCGGCTCACCCCCCACCTGCAAGCTAAAGTGACTCACACCGAACTCACCCAAACCGTGGCGGGGCAACTCACCTCACCGCAAGCGAGTACGGTAAGCCACTGGGCAGAAAAAGCACAACTGCCTAAGCAACTCATCCACCACCACCAAGGCACAGGGCATACCCATGCCCATGCCCATGGCGACAGTTGCGAGGTATGCGACCACGTTGCCCACGGCCATGCTGCACATGCCCCTACCGAGGAAGCCACTGGCCGAAACGGCTTTAAGCTTGTGTCCACTCGGTGGCAAGACTGGGGCAAGGTGTTGAGTGGGATTGCGGGGGTTAACCTACTAAGCCAAGCGACTCAAAGCACGTTGCCAGCAGCGGGCTTGGCTATGGGCATGGTTGCTTTGTTGCACCCCATGCTTAACGGCTTTGAGCGACACCGCTGGGCGACGCTGCCCGTATTGATGCCTTTGGTTGGGGCTAACGTGGCCTTGTGTAACTTGGCGAGTAATGCTACACATAGCCAGTTAGATGCTAAAACATCGCTCAGCGAAACCAATAAAGACCGTGTGACCTTGGCCAGTCGCTTGGTTTTAGGTGTTGGGGCTGCTATCGTCTCGTTGCCGTTATACACCAAGAGCTATGCGTGGCTGGGGCAAACCGCACCTATTAAACACGTGTTTGGCCTTAAAGCAGCCGAAGAAGCTTTGCAATACGGCGAAAGCATGAAACACGGCCTTAAAGGGATGTTTGAACAAGTGTTTGTGAACAATGCCGCCATCACCTGTGCTAGAGGGTGCTGTGTGGGTAGTTTAATTTGTATACAAGATATTGGTGAGCTGTTAGCAGGGATTTTTGCCCCCAAACATCAACAGAAAACGTCAGCATCACCCCAACAGCCAGCCAGTTAATTGGCCTTACGTGTAAAAAAACCAAGTGAGTGCCAAGTCGGCAATGACGACGACCACGGCGACCCAAACGGCAGCCTTCATGGCCGAAACCCCTACTTGCCTAGCTCCGCCACGGGTGGTGACACCTAAATAACAACTCACCAAGGCAATAATGCCCCCAAACACGGCGGCTTTGAGGCAACTAATCCAAATATCCCTAGGCACTAGCGTTAGCCAGGCCGACTCCAAAAATAAAAAACGGCTTATCCCCGCCGACACTTCGGCGACCATCATGCCTGCACCCACGCCTACCGCTTCGCCCAGTAGGGTGAGGGGTATCAGCATCACCACACTGGCTGCTGTACGGGGCAACCACAAAAACCGGATGGGGTTAATTTGCAACACGGTGAGCGCATCAAGTTGTTTGGTAACGGCCATGTTGCCCAGTTCGGCGGCCATGGCCGTGCCAGCCCTTGCGCCTACGGCCATGGCCGTAAATAGAGGAGCCATTTCTCGCACAATGGCCAGTGTGACCAACCCGCCGACATAATCTTGCGCCCCTGTTTGCCTAAACAAGTGCGCCGTTTGTAACGAGAGTACCGCACCAGCAATGGCATTAAGCAAGAGTACCATCCCCATGCTACGGTTACCCACGCTAACGCCTTGTTTTAAAGTTTCAGCTAGCCTAAGCCTACCTTTAAGCAACAAGCCCCCCATTGCCCAAAGTGCCAACATATTATGGCCGATGGCTGCAATCACGGGGGTGAGCCGATGATGAAACAAGTGTGATAAATAGCCGTAGCAAGCATAGCCCCATAGCCCAAGGCGTTGCCACCAAGGGTGGCGAGTAGGTGGTGCAAGGCTTACCGTGTTGGGCATAAGCTTACGCCGTAGGGGTGGCTACGGTAATGGGTACCATGTGGCACCACGAGCTATAACGTGGCACTTGGTTTTTAACTACGTCAAAATACAGGCTTTGCAGGCGTGCGCTAATTTGGCCAATCGCCCCCGACCCTACAGGTCGTTTATCTACCGAAGTGACGGGAGCCACTTGCGCCCCTGTGCCACAAAAGAACACCTCATCGGCGGTGTAGAGTTCGGTACGGTTGACTTTACGCTCTTCTACCTCAAGGCCAAGTTCTTGCTGGGCTAGGGTGATAATCGTCCAGCGGGTGATGCCTTCAAGGATGTTTTCGGTCACGGCGGGGGTGATGAGCTTGCCGTTACGCACAATAAACAAGTTCATGGCACTGCCTTCAGACACGTTACCCTCTTCGGTAAGGACGATGGCATCGTCGTAACCATTGTTCAGGGCTTCTGATTTGATGAGTGCCGTGTTCATGTAGGCTCCGCCAGCTTTGGCACGGGGAGGAATGGCATTGTCGCTTAGCCTGCGCCAGCTGGAGACACAGACGCTTAACCCTCTATCAATGGCCACGTAAGCCCCAAGGGGGCTGCTGGTAATGGAGAGGCTGTCGGGGATGCCCACCAGTTTGGGTCCAATCACTTCAGCATCTTTAAACAGTGTGGGGCGAATATACGTATCAGTGGTGGGGGCGTTACGTTGCAGTAATTCGGCGGTAATGGCAACCAACTCGTCCACGGTGTAGCCAAGCTCCATGCCAAAAATGTTGGCGTTGGTGGCCAAACGTTCGTAATGCTCATGCGCCCTAAAGATGGCAAGGCTTTGTTGTTCGGGTACCCAATAGGCGCGGATGCCTTCAAACAAGCTGGTGCCGTATAAAAAAGCGTGGGTTTTAACGCTGATGCACGCCTCGCTGTCGGGGACAAACTGCCCTCTGAAAAAAGCAACCGTGGGTGAGGGAGTGGCGGGAGGCATAGAGGGCGTATCCTTATGTAA
>JBIKUS010000046.1:0-15358 GCA_044347425.1 Vampirovibrionales bacterium
GGCTGTGCTGGGTAAAAAACGCCTCCATCGCCTGCCTTACCCGTGGGTGAAGCCAGCCTTCCAGCACCTTACGCTTGTCTGCATCGGTAAAGACTACAGCTCCCAAAGTGGCTCTGTTGACCCCGTCACCTTGGGGCAACAGGCACGCCTCGCCAAAGGTAGCTGCCACAAAAGCCAGCGTCTCGGCATCGTGGGCAAGCAGGTCATGCACACAGGCATCCGCATCAAACACAGGCACGCCTTGCGCTTGCAACCATGCCCCTACGGTAGATTTGCCCGTAGCAATACCACCCGTCAACCCTACACGTTTAACCATCTCTACCCCGCAGGCGACGACGGTTGCGTTAAGGAAGGCGAGCCACCCGTAGCCACCGTCCTTGCCGTAAACTCTTTAAGGATTTTATCTTGGTAGTTGATGCGGTTGTGCTGTATACCCATCAGCACCCTGATAAACGTGTCCCGAATCACTCGTAAATCGCTAAAGGTAATGGGGCAGTCGTCAAATTGGTGGTCGTCAATACGTTGTTTAAACAGCTTATCCACCAAATCTTCTACCTGCCCCAGCGTCGGCGATTTTAAGGCTCGCACGGCACTTTCTACGGCATCGGCCAGCATGGCAATGGCCGTCTCTTTACTGCGGGGCTTGGGGCCAGCGTACCTAAATTGGTCTTTAATGACGTTGTCGGCACCTTCTTCTTGCACGGCCTTATGGTAAAAGTAGCCACACATCAACGTACCGTGATGCTCTGTCATAAATGCCTGTATGCTTTCGGGTAGGTTGTACTGGGCGGCCATCTCAAGGCTATCTTTAGGGTGAGCGGTAATGACACGCTTGCTCAGCCGTGGGGGCAGGCGGTCGTGAGGGTTGTCGCTACCAAAGTAGGCTTGGTTTTCAATGTAGTACAGCGGGCGACGCATCTTGCCAATATCGTGGTATAAACACCCCACACGGGTGAGTAACACATTGGCACCAATGGCCTCGGCCGCCGCCTCGCTCAGGTTAGAGAGCATGACGCTGTGGTGGAAGGTACCAGGGGCTTCAAACTGCAACCGTCGCAGCAGAGGCTGGTCGTGGTTGGCCAGCTCAAGCAGGGTAAAGGGGCTAAGCAGCTTAAAGGCGGCTTCAATCAAGGGGAGTAACCCCACGGTTAGCACACCCGACAGTAAGCCACTACCAATGCCAGCGGCCAAACTCAGGGCATAATTGCCCCACGTCCAGTCTGTATCCGTAGCACTGTTAATAAAGAATAAGGCTGTGATAGCCGTGGCTTGTACCATGGCCACCACAAAGGCGGCCAGCATCAGTTGTCGCCTGTCTTTAAGTTGTTTGGTACGGCTAAGGGTAAAGGCACCCGCAATGCTCCCCATGCTCAGCACCAACAGGCTTTGCGGGTCGAGGTGAAGGGGGACAAGTAGCAGCATCACCACCACGGCGGAGCCTAAAATGGCCACAGGCGCATTAAGCAAAATGGTGGCCAGCATGGCAAAGGTGGCCATGGGGAAGAGTAACGTAGGCCATGCGGGCCCGAGTAACATCACTACCCGATAGCTGGCAAGGGCTACCAACGTCATACTCCCCATAAATGCTGTGTAGGAGGGCTTAAGCCACTTACCCCGCTGGTGGTTTTTGAGAAACCCCCACAGCGTACCCAACAACAGCAAGGTAAACAGAGCCAACCCCAACAAGCTTTGCCAACGGGTATGCCCTAACGCAATACCCAAACGGTCCAACGCCTTGCGTTGTAAGGGCGATACGGGTTCGCCTTGGGTGGTAATGATATCGCCACGCCTGTACTCTCGTACCACGGGCAGCAATTTAGCCTCAAGGCTTTTATAGGCAATCTGCTGAGCTTTTTTGTCAATAAGCCTGTTGGGGCGCAACACACTTTTAACCAGCAGCTTTACCAACCCACGCTCTTCGGGTATGGGGGCAAGCGAGGCTGGCAAAGCACGGTCAATCAGTAAGTCTCGTTGGTCAAGGTAATGTTGTTCGGTGACCCCTGCTTTCATGACACGCTCTAAGGTGGCTTGAGCAGCCATGGTAATGGTATCCCAGTAGTAGGCATCGGCAGCCCAGCGTTGTTTGGCTTGGGTTAGCTTGGTAAACAAGCGTTCAGCCTCGGCAGAGCCATCTAACAATTTGGCAAAGTCTTCTTGTCGTCGCTCCAGCGGCACCTCGGCGGTGGGGCGCATTAAGGCCAGTACCGCATCCAGCTTAGCGGTCAGGGCTTGGCGCATTTGGTCGTTAAGCCCTTGCGAGGCCAAGTACACAGGCGGTAACGAGGCTTTTAGCTGTTCTAGCTTCAGTTGGGTGGCTTCTTCGTCCACCACCTCAATGCTACGTGTGGCAATCAACGTAGATTTGGCCAAGGTGCTGGGCGAGGCTTCCCACGCAATAAAGTGCCAGCCCAATACGGCAACACTGGCCAACCACACCACCACGCCTAGCAATAGGCTTTTGCCCAAATCACTGGCTACAAAAAACGCTGCTTGGTGCCTTAGCCTATGCCAATGGTTAGGCAAGCGTTCGGGGGCATCAATAGCACACAGGGCATGGAAGCCCTTTTGCTCAAAGTTGGCTCCGTTTTTGGATTTGGGAGGTGTGTTGGCCATCATGTTAAAGCCCAAGCACTTCGTGAGTGTGGCTAAACGTACATTGGGTACAAGTCAGCGTTAGGGCGGTAATGGGTGTGTCGTCGGGGTCTCGGCGTTCAAAGGTGCGGGCTAATAAGCCTTTGCCACAGGCGGGGCAAGGCCAAAACCCTTCGGGGTGGGCTAAAATAGGACGCAAAGCCAAGCGTTTGCCATAGGCGTGTAGTTCAAGGGTGCGCTCATCTACGCTAAGGCAAGGGTCGTCGCCTAACAGCCAGTCTTTGCTGGTGGGTTCGGCAAGGGTATGGGGTACCAACCAATGTGGCTCCACTTTTAAAGCACGGGCTAGCCGTAGGCGATGCGTCGTGGCCAGTATCCGTTGTACCCCACCCTCAAGCTCAAGCAACAGGCTTAGGGGGAGTGCGGTCAGTTCGGCCAACAGTTCTAGGCTAAACTCGTGTTGTTGGCGTAGCCACTGCAACCGTTGAAACAAAGGCCACGCTAAAAACTGCTTTAACTGCTCGTCATCCGTGTACAGCCCTAACCACGACAGGGTGGGGGGAGCATCGTCAGCACAATAGGCCTGCCGTAAACTGGCAGATGAGGCTGAGGCTGAGGCTGAGGCTGAGAAGGGCGACGACGACATGGTGAGCAACACCGAACAGCTTGGACAACAAGGCAAGCTAGCATTAGCTTCCGCTTATCACTATACCGCCTTGGTCAAGCACCAAGCAACCCTGCCATGCACCTAGGTCTACCTGTACCAGCTCGCGGCTAGGCGAACTGCCCAAGGGTGTGGCCACAATGGGCTGGCTGTGGGGTAGGGGGTTGGTGTCAAACAGCTTCAATAATTCAATGCGGGTGCCTGTTTGCCCAAGCAATACGGTGTGGGTAAGGCAATTGGCCAAGTACAGCCTGTGCCGTGTGCCTAAGGGTAGGGTTTGTAACACCTGTAACGCTTCAAGCCTAAACTCGTCTAGGTTAAGGGCTTGTGTTTCGGGTGCCAGTACTGAGGGAGCTGTGGGTGCAGTAGGCTGTTGCAAGGCAGACGCTGCCGTGGCTACCAAAGCAGCGGTATGGTCGGCGGGTGATAGGCTAGGCATGGGTACGGGGCTGGGGATAGCTTCGGCCAAGGTACTGGGCAAGGCAAACGCCTCGGGCGATTGGCTTAAGAGAGCCTCGGCTTCTTGCAGTACGTAACTCTGCTCATGCTGAGCCAAGCCAGTGGTGTCGGGCGTGAGTTCAGGCTCAACCGTGGTTTGGCTGGCATCTAGTTGATGAAGCAGTGCCACCTCATCGTCAGAGAGGGGGGTCAGCCAGTCGTCTTGGTTGGGGATGGTTTGGCCAAACAGAGGCACCACGTTACTAGGGTCAGCAGGGGTATTACCAAGCTGAATCAAGCTAGCGGGGTCGTCATCGTCGCTAAAGCTGGGGGCTTCCCACTGGCCAAAATCATCATCAAACGTGGGCGGGGGGCTAGGTTCGGGGTGAGTAGGCTGCGAAGGTACAGCAGGCCAAGCTTCGGTTTCTTCGGCGTGTTGAGGATAAGGTTGCACGGTGGGTTCAGGGTCGTGCAGCAGGTTGGGGGTGTCAAAGGTGTCGTCGTCAACATCGCCTAGGGTATAGGTCAGTTCGGGTGTTTCGGCGGAGGGAGGTTCATTTACCGTGTCAGGCCAAGCGATGACCATAGGCGACACCTCTTCTGCTTCCTCACTCATGCTGACCTGTGGAGACAAGCTTGCGGGAGCGGTGGGAGGTGTCCATGCTGGTGCCAGTGGTTCTTCGGCAACGGGGGCAGGGGGTTGGTAGGGGAGTGGTTGAGGCTGAGGTTCGGGCAAGGCGTAGGCAGGGGTCGCCTCGTCATCGTCAAAGCCTGGGGCTTCCCATGCGTGGAAGGCATCGTCTTCGTCATGCGATGGGGGTTGGACTTGGGGGGCTTGCCAGGTAGAGGGAGCCACGGGGCTAGGGCTGGCCATGGCAGGTTGCACAGGGGCTGGTGGTTGTGGGTAGGCTTCTACCAAAGCAACAGGTTGGGGTAGCTGCACGGGGGCAGGGGGTGCTGGCGGCGGTGCGGCAGCAAGCCTAGCTGATGCGGGTGGAGGTGAAGTGGGTGGGGGCATCACGGGTAGGGGAGAGGGGGCATCGTCGCTGAGGGTGCCGTAGCTAACGCTAGGGGTAGCTTGTTGCACGCTAACAGGGGCTTGCACTTGTGCGGGTGGTGCTGGCGGTGGCGAATACGGCGCAGGCGGTGCCATGGCCACGGCAGCATCAAAGCCAGGGGCAACATCATCGCCAAAGTCGTCGTTACTGGTATACGTGGGTATGGTGACAGGGGGAGGCCCTTGGGGCAGGGTGGGCTTTAGGCCAAAATCAATGGCGGGCGCATTGGGTTGTTGCGTTGGGGCTGGCGAGCCGCCCTCAGGTGACTGCTTTTTACGTCCGAAGAACATAGGCCGTACTTCCTTTTTAAGGCTGGCAATAAGATACACACACTTAGCAGTACCCCAGTGCGTCAAGTTCACAGGGGGTAGCTTCTTACTCTAACTAACACGGCGGGCCAAACAAGCGTGCGCCACCGTTACCAGCATGGAGCTACTTTAGTATAAGCCTTATTGTGCAAACGCCTAGGGGGTAGCCCTCTAAACTCCACTACTCGCTCTAAACTCAAAGTGAGCTAAGCTGGTTGTAGGTTGGGCAAAAACAGGCTAAACTACATCTTGTCTACTTAAACCACTTCACTTTGCTCCTCTAAAAACTGACTGCTTATGCCCTACCCTGTGCATCTCGTTTGGCTTAAACGAGATTTAAGACTTGCTGACCACGCCCCCCTGTGGCAGGCCTGCCAACACGCCACTGCCAGCCACAGCAGCGTGCTATTGCTTTACGTGATTGAGCCTTGCGTTATTGAAGCTGACACGTTTGACCCTAGCCATTGGGTGTTTATTGCCAACAGCTTAGCCTTGTTACAGCAAGCTGTGGCCGCCAAAGGGGGCAAGCTGGTCATTAGGCAAGGGGAGGTGACCACCGTCTTAACCCAACTGCTCGACGAACTGTCTACCGCTCACCCTGTGGTGGGCTTGTGGAGCCACGAAGAAACAGGTGACCTTGCCACCTACGCCCGAGACAAAGCCGTGGCAGCGTGGGCAAAGCAGCACGGCATCCCTTGGGTAGAGCTGCCCCAAACGGGCGTGGTGCGGCGGCTACCGCACCGAGACGGCTGGGCGAAACAGTGGCAACAGCGTATGGCGCAACCCCTACTCTCTGCTCCGCAAGCCCTGCCCTGCCACCCCGAGGTAAAGGCCTTGGTCTCGCTCCCCCTACCTACGCCGCAAGGCCTTGGCCTAGCCCCTAACACCAAAACCCTCCCCCAAGCTGGCGAAGCCGCCGCCCACGAGACGCTCCTCAGCTTTTTGACCCTGAGGGGGCAACCTTATCAAAAAGCGATGTCTGCCCCCGCTCCTGCCCAAACGCACTGTAGCCGCCTTAGCCCCTACTTGGCCTATGGCAACATTAGCATTAAGCAAGTGGTGCAAGCCACTCAGCACAGGCAAACCGCCTTATCGCACGACACTGCCCTGCTGGCCAGCCTTGACCCCCTTGCTCAAAAACAGTGGCAGGGAGCCTTACGCTCGTTTGATAAACGCCTACATTGGCATTGTCACTTTATGCAAAAGCTTGAGGATGACCCCACGCTTGAAAACAACGCCCTGTGCCGAGCCTTAAACGAGTTACGCCCCCGTAACCCCGACCCCGCTTTGTTTGTAGCTTGGTGCAAGGGCGAGACGGGCTTCCCTATGGTGGATGCGTGTATGAAGTCGCTCCATGCGACGGGGTGGTTGACGTTTAGGATGCGTGCCATGCTGGTCTCCTTTGCCTGCTACCAGCTTTGGTGCGATTGGCGACCTGTCGCTCGGTATTTGGCCACGCAGTTTCTTGATTACGAGCCTGGCATCCACTACCCACAGGTGCAAATGCAAGCGGGGGTCACTGGCATCAACGCTCTACGTATCTACTCGCCTTCTAAACAAGTGGCCGACCACGACCCCGAGGGCGAGTTTATTAAAGCTTACCTGCCCGCTTTGGCGGGGGTGCCTTCGGGGTATTTAGCGCAACCCCACACCATGCCACCGTTGCTACAGGCGATGGTGGGGTGTGTGATTGGCCAAGATTACCCTGCCCCCATTGTTGACCCTGCCAGTGCTTACCATACGGCCAAGCAGTTGGCCTTTGAGGCCAAGCGTAGCCCACAAGTTAGAGCCGAAGCGCAACAGGTGTACCAAAAGCACGGCAGTCGGCAGGGTCAGCGTCGCCGAAGCAAGCTAACCAGCTAGTATTGGTGTACAATTTAACCATGCCTCACCCAAGCTCACCTCCTAGCCCATTGCCCAGCCAGCACTTTAGCCTGCTCACCTTACTGCAAAGTATGGAGCTTGCCTTGGTCACCTTGGCCAGTATTGCCCTTGCCTGCCTGTTAGGTACCCTGCTCCCCCAAACCGACACGGTAACCCTAGCTGCCATACAACGCCAGTTTGGCGACGATACCTTTATGCTACAAGCCCTTGGCCTATTTAACATATTTAGCAGCAACTGGTTTTTAGCCTTATTGGTGTTGTTTACGGTGTGCCTTGTGTTGGGGTCGCCTAAGTGGTTGCGGCCTGCTTACCAGCAGTTTAGGTTACGGCCTGTGTTGGGGGTGCCGCACATGCACGCATCACCTAATAGCCAAGCCTACCCTTTACCAGCCAACCCTACCGAAGCTCAACAGGCGTGGCAGGCTGTGTTGACGTGGTTTAAGCAGCAAGGGTACGCTATTTATCCCGCTAAAGTGGGGCAAACAGCGGTGTATTGCCATAAGTTTACATGGGCTAGGCTAGGCCCCTTATTGGCCCATGTGGCCTTGGTGTTAATGATGCTGGCGTGGCTTGGCGGTGCGTTAACCAGTTTTACCGCCCAGCTGTTGCTTAACCCTGATACCCCTACCCCATTGGCGGCAGCTCCCTTTTTAAAACCCAGCTTGCCCGCCCCCTATT
This sequence comes from Vampirovibrionales bacterium, assembly GCA_044347425.1. Lineage (GTDB taxonomy): Bacteria > Cyanobacteriota > Vampirovibrionia > Vampirovibrionales > JAJTHC01 > JBIKUS01. The sequence goes on from JBIKUS010000046.1 coordinate 7,623, forward strand.
GGCAAGGGCAAGTCCCTCCCCTCACCTTACAGCTGGATGGGTTTAGCATTGAGTATGACGAAAACGACCCTAAAGTGGCCAAGCAATACACCTCGCGCCTTACTGTTACAGACACCGCTACGGGAAAGGTGGTGGCCAAGGGGACAACCCAAGTGAATCACCCCATGCACGTGGCGGGGGTCACCATTTACCAAGCCTCCTTTGCACCCACGGGCGACTATTATATAAGGGTCAACGGGCAGCTTCGTCGGGTGTCGGCCTCCACCTCGGTGGCGGGTAGGCCAGCCATACGCCTGCCCCTTAACCCCACCACACAAGACGAGTTGCTCCTTTTCCCCTTTTTAAAAGCTGGCGATAATGTCCCGACAGATCAGCTACAGGTACTACGGCGACGTAACGGCAAAGTCATCCCCTTAAGGGTGGCTAGCAAAGGGCAACCTACTGAACAACGGCTGACCCTTTTGGCGGGTGAGCCTGCCCAAAGCGTAGCGGAGCAACCGTTGGCCTTTGTGGGGGTGGCCTATGCCAGTGGCTTGCAACTAAAGCACGCCCCCGAAGTGCCTTGGCTCTACGCCGCTTGGGCATTGCTAGCGTTAGCGGTCATGACGAGCCTCTTTGTGCAACGCCAAGTGTGGCTTGTGCTTGAGGAGGCAAACTCTGCCGAAGGGCAAGGCAAGCTGTGGGTGTTGGCCAAAAGCCGTAAAGGCCATGCTAACTACCTAAAAGCACTTAACGCACACTTAAGCGATGTTTTGCAACAAAGCACTCACTGTTAAGGGTTTGTGTGCGTTTTAGCTTATTTTGCCCTTTAAAAAACTAAAGTGGAGAATAGCGGACTCGAACCGCTGACATCCTGCATGCAAAGCAGGCGCTCTACCAACTGAGCTAATTCCCCACGGGCAACCTTTGTAAGCTTGTTTAAGCAATTTAGCACGCTTTAAGCGTTAAAAGCAAGCCATCGGGGCAGGCGAGTGTGACCTCTTCGTAACGCTTAAGTAACAAAGCCCGCCTGTCGCTTCAGGACGTGTTGGGCTGGCCGAAACACTGTTTACAAAGTTCTTACTGCCTCAGTTGTCGCTACCTTACCACGGAGATACCCACCCTATGCCAACCCCTACCTCTGAGTATGGCTACATTAGCCGCCAAGAAAACACCGTCACCGTCATCACCCTAGACGCTAAAAGCGTTGACTACCGCAACGCCGAAGCCTACAAAAGCATTATTGGTGCCGTGGCCGCTGGTGCCGTACAAGGTGGCACGTTGTTACTTAACCTCGAAAATGTCACCTTTATGGATAGCTCGGGCTTAGGCATTTTGCTGTTTGCCCGCCGCACCCTTGAAGCCAAACAAGGTGGCTTGGCCGCCTGCAACGTGCAGGGCTATGTGGTCAATCTGTTTAAACTGACCAGCTTAGACCGTGTGGTCAAACTCTACCCCAACGAAGAACTGGCCTTGATGGCCTTGGATAAAGCCGCTTTGACATCGGCTTAACACCTCTTTTTTCATTAACCAAACTCCCCTAAAGGCACAAGCTTTTAAGGGGAGTTTGGCTTTTAAAGCCACGCCAAAGCTAGCACGCCTCGGGCGGGGAGGTCCCATGAGGTGGCGGTAGGGTCGGCGGAGGGGCAAGGGGCATCGGTACCCAGTACAGGCCAACAATGGCGAGGCGGCGTGGGCAGCCCCATTTCGGCAGGCGATACCGTCACAGGGGCATCGCTAGGGTTAAGCCAACGGACGATGAAACCCGCTTTGGTGGCTTGCCCCACGGCCTTGGCCACGTGGGTAGGTAGGGTGAGGCTAGGCAACCATCGCCACGAGAGACGCACTAAGCCATTGACCCACGGCACGCTTGCGGTAGGTGCTTGGGAGGCGTGAGCGAGTTGCGCTTGGCTTCTCACCTCGATACCGCCGTAGGTAAGGGCTTGTTGCCACGCCAACGCCTCGGGGGTGGCAACTGTCCCAGCGGGGAGCCACACGTAACGAGCCTCCACTTTGCGGTGGGTGCCTTGCCCTTGCGGTGTGGCCAAGGGTGGCCCTGCTGGGTGCGACCGTGACGGTAGTTTACCGCCACTGATGGCTCCAAAGCCCCTGTGTAAGGTGAGGTTAAGGGTGTGAGTCTCTGGGTTCACGGTGTAATCTGGTAGGCCAGCGGCTAGTAGGGCTAGGGCGGGGGTGCGTAACGCCCCTTGGTGCGCCCCACCCACGGGCAACCATTCGTTAAGCGTCCCTTGGGGAGCGTCGGGCAGGGGGTAGGGCGTTGGGTGAGGCTCGGCGGCTTGCCAATGCCAGCCCTGCCCCTGCCATGCCTCTATGCCGTACAGGGGCGTGGGGTGGGCAAAGCTTACTTGCCACAGGCGGTTGGGGTCGGGCGGTTGCCATTGCGTGTCTATCGTTAGGGCGGGGCTGTCTGCCCTTAGGGTGAGGGTGCAGCGCACCCACTGGCTGGGGTGTTGCCTACTGGCAAAGGCATAGCTGGCCTGTACCCGCACCACGGCGGAACCCTCGGTGAGCCATTTGACGTTTTTAAGCTCCCACCGCTCAATGGGGCCTGCCAATGCGGGGCAACGGTTGTAGCTGTCGCCTTTATCTACACTGTAAACGCCTACGTGTTGTTGGGTATGGCGTTGGCCTGTGGCGTGTTCGGTCAGGGTAAGGCTACCGTCCGCTTCGAGGGTGATGCTGAGGTGCGGGTTGCCAAAGGTGGTGGTGGCTTTGTCTACGCTACAGGTGGGCAGGGTGTCGGGTGCCTCTGCCCATTTAGGCGAGGCCAGCCCTGCTTGTGGTGAGTCAATCCAACCCCAACCTTCATGCACGACTTGCGTACGATGCGACAGGGGTACGTGGCGGGTGGAGGTTTCCCACTCGTTGCACAGTTGCGTGCTTTGGCTGATCCATTGCACTGGCCACGGGGGCAAAGGCTCGTCGGGGGTTTGGCGGTGAGTGACAGGCACAAGGCAGGGTTGCCCAACAGGGGCGGGGCAAGTGGCGAATACCAACGCCCCCTCTCCCTCTGGGAGAGGGCTGGGGTGAGGGTCATAAAAGGCTGCCCAAAGGCGACGCTCCAAAGCGGTGAGGAGGCTGTTGGCCTGTTGGTAGCGCACCTCGGCTTCGGTATGCACCTCGTCCACGCTGCACCCGCACAGGGTGTCGTGGGCTTGGTTAAGGAGTATCGCCTGCCAAGCCTCGTTAAGTAAAGCGGCACAGGCGGGGGCGGGTAAGCCTTGTAGGGTGTGGGTAAACCCCTCACCGTGGCCAAGGGCTTGCACCGTGGCGGCCAACAGGGGTTCGGCCACTTGGGTTAGGCGATGCTCGAGGGCGGCGTTGGCTTGTTTAAGGTAGAGCCGTGCGCTAAGCGTGCCAGCCAGTATAAAGGGTTGCCCTTCGCCGTGGGCTAGCAAGTCGCCTGTGTGTTGGGGGAGGGGGCTATCGTTGACCCAGTTGTCCAAGGCTTGCATAAAGGTGTGAGGGTGTCCCACCGTCACGTTGGGAGGTAAGTGGGCTTGCAGTTCTGCCCAGCGTTGGGGGGAGGGTGCGCCTAAATGGTCGCCCCCTAGGGGCAGCCATTGGGGGCTGGGTAGGGGGTGTAATTGCGTCAACATAGGCAGTAACCCCTCCTCAAGTGCTTCGGGGGGGGCTTCTTGCGGATGGAGGGGGAGGTGTAGGTAGCCCATGGGCAGGGCGTAGGCCAACACTTGCCCCGCTCCGCCCAAGGCCTGCCACACAAAGGGCTTACCAGCCAAAGCCGTTGGCACGCCTCGCCATAGGATGGTGTGGCTTAGCCCCATGTGGTTAAACAGCAGAGGCAATGCCCCCACGTGGCCAAACGAATCGGGGAGGTAGGCGGTAAAGGCGGTGCAGCCCCAAGCGTTGGCTTCGGCCATGCCTTGGCGAAGGTTACGGCAGAGGGCTTCAAAGCTGGCGAGGCGAGTATCGGGGGCGGTGAACCAAGGGCCTACGTGCAGTTGGCCACGGGCAAAAGCCTCTTGTAGCGGTGTTTTAAGCGAGGGATCCACGGCGAGGGCATCGGCCAATAGCACCGTTTGCCCATCAAGGGTAAAGGCAGGTAGGTCGCCACTGGTGAGGCGGGGGAGCAAGTCGTGGAGGAGTTGGAGGAGGCGGACACGGTAGGCGGCTTGGGGTTCGTACCATTCTCTGTCCCAGTGGGTTTGTAGGCTAAGGTGGGTGATGGGCATGGGGCAAGGTGGCTCCGCAACGGCTGGCAACTTGCCTTAGTGTAGCTTAAAAAACGGAAGCGTTTTGTTGAGCTTGGCTTTCGCTATAGTTTTTGAACTATTTGACGAATAGAATCTCTACACTTATCTCTTTGATCCTTTTCAATCTGAACTTTATCTCCTGCATTGTTAATCTTGTAACTGGCTTGGTTATCAGGTAAAGAACCTAATGGAAGCCCATTAAACGCTGAAACTACACCCGCACTATTAAAATCTCTTATTGCATGAGTAAATTCGCTAACAAATACCTCTTTAGTTTCAATTTGCTGAGTTGAAAAAATTGACATGTTTTTTTTGTAGATATCGTAGGCGGTATCAATAATTGTATCATTTAACCTTTCAAAAGCCTTCGCTGTTCCAGTTGGTTTGTTCGTTAAAGATGAAGATGTATAAGAAGTAAAACGATTCCCTAGCAATAATTTTATTTTCGGACGCTCCAAGCCTTTATCATCAGCATAACTAGAATAGTTATAACGCTTCCAAACAGGGTGTAACTGACCAATTCCATAAATTAAAGAGGTTAAGGCCTTGAAGCCCTGTCTTGAAGAATCATCGGCATTTAGAGGTATAAGCAACTCTTTAGCTGTCGATATAGCAATTTCAGTATAAATCGAAAAAGCAGGATTTGTATCCAGAAACACTGTTATTTCTTTGTTATTAAATGAACCTTGCAGTCCTTTTAAAAATTCGTTTAAATAGTTATGAATCACAAGCCAAGGCTCTTCGTCAGGAAGTGTGGCTCTAGTAAAAGCTCTCTCTGTCAACACAGGTGCAACAAGTTCTAAATTTCCATCACCAGCCAAAAGGTAAAGGTTTTCTGGAATTGCAGCATTACCGTTCTCAAAAGGGTTAATTAGATACTCTGTATAAGGTCTATTAGTTGGAGAAGTTGATAATCTATCCGCAAAATATCCTACAATGGTCTTACTGTGACCAGAACTGTTGTCTATAAGCTCAAGTAACTTATCTTCTCCTTTGTTATCAGTACCCCCACCTAAGAACATTGTGCTTACATTAGCTTGTGGGCAAACATCAATAACTAAAACCATTTCAGAAGGATGTGTCTTTGCGTATTCTGCAGCCGTATGAAAGCACAATGTCGACTTCCCTACTCCACCTTTATTGTTCCAAAAAGCAAATTTTTTCATAGAAGTTACCACCAAAACAGAAAAGACAGTTTATTAAAACTAGTTTGTTTAATTCAGAAACACATGCTAGCTAGTTAAGCAAAAACTGTCAAGCTATAACTTTACAGTATGCATAGTAACAGTCCATCAAGCACAACTGGATTTCCATACTAATTAGACGCAGGGGGCCAGAGCCTCTAGGCGAGCTAAGTCGTCGGGCGTGTCTACCCCTTCGGGGGCGTGGTCAACAATGGCAGCGTACAGGGTCAAATCCGCCTCTAGCGCACGTAACTGCTCCAGCTTTTCTATCTGCTCAAGCGGCGAGGGGGGTAGTTGCGTCATCAATTGCAGAGCGTGCCTACGGTAGAGGTACAGCCCCACGTGGCGCACCAAGGGCGACTCAACGCTTGCGGGGTGTTGCTCCCAGCCATCTCGGCAAAAAGGCACACCCGCCCGAGAGAAATACAGGCATCGGCCAGAAGTAGCCATAACGGCTTTAACCACGTTGGGGTTGGCGAGCGTCGCTTCACGTTCGGCAGCGGGGATACGGCAGGCAAGGGTCACGATATCCGCTTTGGGGGTGTCGGCCAAAATGGCCACGGCTTGGTGCAGTTGTTGCGGGTCGATAAAAGGCTCGTCGCCCTGCACGTTGAGGATGGCCGTAGCGTCGGGGTAGGCTTGGGCAACTTCCCATGCACGGTCGGTACCGCTAGGGTGATCTTCTCGGGTCATGGCCACGGTGGCACCAAAGTCTCGGGCGACGCTGGCTATGCGCTCATCATCGGTGGCAATCACCACGGTAGCGTCGGGTAGGTTGGCGGCTACGGTGCGTTGCCACGTGTGCCACACCATAGGCTTGCCGTGCAACGTGGCCAAGGGCTTACCAGGGAAGCGGCTAGAGCCATAACGGGCGGGAATCACAACTAAAAGCGACATAGCACAACAACTCCTTGGGGTGAGTGAGGGAAGATAAAAACCAAGAAAATAGTTTAAGCTAAAAGCTAGTACACTTCCACATGCCAGCGTTTTTGTTGTTTAAGCTCGTCAAATAGCACAGGCCAGTTAAGGCCTTGGGCTATTTAAACCATTTACCGTCATCTAACGAGCTAATAGCACAGAGTTGTTGATAATAATCCTCAAAAACAACGTCAGGCCAATAATGGTCTGTTCTCTCTGCAAATGGTGGCGGCATAATGTACTCTCGGTTGTCATCAAAGCCTCTCATTTCATAAGGCACAAGCTGGCCACTACCTTCGGCAGAGACTAAACGCTTACTTACCCTGAGTTGGGTAAGGCTTAACTCGGCATAGGCACTGCGTTCAAACTTAGGGAGTTCTACAGAGGGGAAAGCATCGGCAAACTCCAAAGCATCCAGCATTAACATGCCTCCCTGTTTTACTTTAGCAAGCAAATAAAAGTTATCTTCGTAGTCATGTACCATAAGCCATCGTTCAATTGCAAAAGTTGCTTGTTCGGCTTTGTTTGAGTGTAGTTCTTGTTTGATAAGTCGTGTTTCTGCAAGCTGTTGTTTAAGTGGTTTAAGGCTAACAAACCCATAAAAAAGGCTTATGCCTAAACCAAGCCACCCATAAACAGTGATGACTGTGGGCTTGTAAGCTTTAATTAGCTGTAGGGTTGCAGGGTAACCCCATAACACAAACGGCAGTGCTACCACCGCACAGAAAACCACAAAGGCTATTGCACAGAGGCTACGTTTAAGGGGTTTATGGTTGGTGTCAAGTGCGATAATGGCAGTAAACAGAGGTAACAACATGAGGCTAACCACAGGTGCAAATACCCCACAAGCAATTGTACTCATGATGTAGTTAAACACCTCTGTAAAGGCTAAGGGGGTTGCCTTTAGTTTTGTCTTAATTTGTTGCTGGGTGAGCGTGACAGGCTTATACAGCATAGGGCAACTCCTTAGCCTTACGGGTCAGCTCATGGGCTAGTAAACTTCTACATGCCAGCGTTTTTGTTGTTTAAGCTCGTCAAATAGCACAGGCCAGTTAAGGCCTTGGGCTTCGGCGGCTTGGGCTAGGGCTTCTAGGATGCCTGTCTCCATACCCTTTAGCCCGCAAATGTAAAAGGTGGTGGTGGGCTGTTGCAATAAGGCCAGCACTTGTTGTGCCTGTTGTGCCAGCTTGTGCTGCACGTACATGCGTTGCCCTTGGGGCGTTTGCTGCTCTCGGCTGATGGCCAGTTGCAGGTTAAAGGCCTGTGGGGCTTGTTGGGCAAAGGCGGCCAGCTCGTCGGCGTAGAGGATATCAGGTGTGTGCTGCACGCCAAAATACAGGTGCATGTCGCCTTTTAGCCAAGGGTCTCGGCCAAAACGGGAGTGTAAAAATGCTCTAAACGGTGCAATACCCGTACCTGT
>JBIKUS010000210.1:0-4193 GCA_044347425.1 Vampirovibrionales bacterium
GGCGTAATCGCCCAGCGGATCTTGTTTTTCGATTTGGTCCTCTTGAACCGCTCCGGATCCTGTTCATGCAGCCGCGCAAGGTAGACTCCGCAGGCCGTGTTGAACCGGAAGAGGCGGTCGGCTTCCCGGGAATACTTGGAGTCGCGTAAAGCGGTTTCCAAGTCAGCGGCCGTACCTCGCCAGGTGATGAATTCGTTCTCGAAGATCACGGTGTCGATGAGGCCGATGAGTTGGTGTTCGGGGGACAGCTGCATGAGTTCTTCGAGGATGGCCGGGTGCTGGTAGGCTTTGAGGCCGCAGCGGGGTTCGACGAGGTGCTCGGGGACGGTTAGGCCGTCGAGGTAGTGAGCGAAGGCGGGGAGTTCGGTGTCGATGATCTCGCGGAGGACCTGGATCTCGGGGCCTGGCCAGGGGAGGGTATGGCGGACGCAGCGGAGGATTATGAGTTTGTCGAGTAGGGACGGGTCGAGGGGCGGGAGGACCTGGAGGTTTTCAGGCTCGTCGTTGAGGGAGATGGACATGGCCCAGATGGGGCGCAGGGTGATGGCCTGGCGGTTCTTGGGGTGGCAGGACTGGTCGATGTCGAACAGCATGGATTTGATGTGGGAGCCGAGTGAGCGCCGGGAGTGGATGTCGCGGCCGGGTGCCTCGTCGGAGATGCAGAGGTGCTCAGCGGCGAAGAGGTCGCCGTTGAACTCCGTGGCGCCGGACATGTAGCGGTAGGGCTTGGCGATGCGGTTGCCGAGGAGTTTGGTGATGACCTGGGCCTGCACGAAGGACTTGCCGCACGCAGCTGGACCGACCAGCGCCAGCGCCTGCGATGCTCTCCAGGTGCCTGTCAGGACGGCCTGCCGGCGGAGCGCGAGCCAGAAGATGAGGCGCCAGTATTGGTCGTCGTTCTGGTCGAGGAGGTTGTGGAGATAGGTCTGGAGACGGGCGGAGTCGCCGGGGACAGATGGTAAGGGGGCGACGGATTCGGTGACGAGGACCTTACCGTAGAGGCCGGCCTGGTGGCCAGCGACGGAGCCGGCGTAGCGGATCCGGGTGTCCCGGGTGCGACGCAGGAGTTCGCGATCGACATCCGAGGCGCCGGTTTGGTCCTTCGTGGGGGAGACGCCGGATTCGGTGAAGTGGGTGCGGACGCGCTCGCCGTTGATCTGGGCGTAATCACCCCAGGCGTTGCGGGTCCACCACTGGCCGGAATTGGGGTCGTAGTGGAGGTCGTCAAGCGGATTAGGTGATGCAGCCTGCGGCTCAGCGGGAACCGGGCGCGGTAAATCGCCAGCGGCATCGAGGAGGCCCTGGATGGATACGTCAGCTGGGATTGGATCGGCGAGGTCCCAGCCCTCGGGCAGCGTGTCTGGGAGGTGGACGAGTTTGGCGGCCGGTAGGCGGGCTTTCAGGTAGACCATGGCGTCCCGGCCGGGTTTGTCGGCGTCGGGCCACAGGACGATCGGGGTGGCGCGGGTCAGGAGAGGGTCGATGGCGGCACGGGCGACCCGTTTGGAACCGCCCTGCCAGGTGAGGACGACGTGGGACGGGAAGAGCTTGGATGCTGCGACGGCGGTTTTCTCGCCCTCTACGATGAGGACGGGGTCGTTCGGGCGCCGGGCGAGGAGGTGGAGGTTGAAGATGGGGACTTCCTCGGGGGCAGTCCAGCCCTTCCAACGCCAGTGGCGGGGGTTGAGGAGGTCCGGGGGGACGTTATCGGGTGGCAGGAACCGGAGGGGGCGCACGTCCTTGGAGCCGTCGGGGAGGTCGAAGCGGACGACGTAGGCCCGGATCGTACCGTCGGCGTCGGGATAGGGCCATGCGGCGGATCCGTAGCGGTATGGCTGGGAGGCGTCAGCGCGGTGGCCGTGCTTGAGGGGATCGAACCGGCGGGGTTCAGGCTGGTAATCGTCGCGGATACCAAGGAATTCGCGTGCCCACTGGGCGGCGCGGCCCTTCGGGAGAGTTTGGTTCTGGCCGATGAGTTCGAGGAGGTCGCCACCGTTACCAGCGGCGTGGTCGTACCACAGGCCCTGCTTGGGGCCGGTGAGTTCGACGTAGAGGGAGTCGCCGGCGTCGCCGAAGACGTTGCCAACGATCCACTGGTTGCCGACCTGGCGGCCGGCGGGGAGGAGTTGAGCGCAGAGTTCTGCGACCCGGACGGATAGTGCGTCCGAGAGTTCGGGGAGGGTCATGGGCTTGTAGTGGTGGGGCTGTCAGTCGTGGTTCAGATCGTACTCGCGGGCGTCGAGGAGCGCATCCCGGAGTTGCTTGGGTGTCGGGTCAGCGGTGCCGCAGGACATCCCGAGGCGCTCGTAGTAGAGATAGGTGGCCTCAGGGGATAGGTTGGGTGGCGCGGGGCGGCGAAGCGCCTGCGTGATAGTATCGGCGCGTAGTTGTGGGCTTGGTGTCATAGGCTGTCGGTGTCGGAAACTGATCGTGCGATAATCGCGTGGCCGCCGTGAAGAGTAACCTGCTCAAGCCAGTTGGTTTGGTCAGGCCGGATGCGGCCGGTGGGGGTCTTGACTTCGATGGAGAGGAACTGGGCGATCGGTTTCCCGACCATGTCGGCGGTGATGGTAACCGTGCGCCAACCGATGAGGTCACCGGAGCCCGGGAACAGACCCATGCGGACGTGGCGTGCGTCAGTGATGAAGACGTTGGTTGAATCCCGATGCGCCTTACCAACGTAGCCCTCGCCCACCTGGTTGCGGAATACGCGGACGTGCGGTTTCGATCCAGCTGCGCGCAGGATCAGTGCTTGGAGTTCGGATTCGGTCATACGAGGTGGCTGATTTTACGTGAGCGGGCCTGCCATCGGAAGTAAGCCCATCCCGGTTTGTAACCACGCCGTGCGGCAAGGGCACGGAAATCTTCGAGGGTGCGGCACTTTCCTTCCTCGCGGCGCTCCTCGCGCTTGGCTGCGATGTCTTCGATCGACAGGCGCTGAAGCTCGCCATCGACCTGTTCGACTTCGCGGACGGTGACCTCACGCTCGGCGCCGCACTGCGGGCACGCCGTGCCGGCGAAGATTGCGAAGCACTTCGAGCACTGCTTGGTTTCGACGGGACTGGATTTCTTCTTACGCTTCTCGCGGCCGTCGAGGTCCCACTCGCGTTCCTGCTCAGCAAGCCCGTGACGCAGGCAGTTGCCGACGTGATCCAGGATCGTCGCGTGGGTCTTCCCGGGAAACGGCCGGAGCGCACGCCCCAGCTGCTGGAGGTGCATGGACAGCGAGTGGGTAGGCCGCAACAGGATCCCGGCGTTGACGGCCGGGAGATCGAAGCCCTCGGAGATGAGTTCGCAGGAGGTCAGGACCATGATCTTGCCTGAAGTAAGATCGGTCACGCGCTGCTTTCGGACTTCGGGATCAAGCGTCCCGTCGATGCTGGCAGCAGGAACACCAGCTGCGCAGAACTGATCGGCGACGTGCTGGGCGTGAGCCACGGAGATGCAGAAGGCGACAGCCCGCTCGTTGGAGCAGAGCTTGCGGTAGTGCGTCACCGCGTCACCGGTGATGCGCGGGGTGTCGATAATCTCCTCGGCCTGGCCGCGGTCGAAGTCGCCAGCGACCTTGGATACGCCGGACAGGTCTGGAGTGTGCTTGGGCGCGTAGTAGACCGGCTTGGCGAGGAATCCGTTGTCGATAAGCCACTGGACGGACGGACCCATGACCATGCGGTCGAACATGGCTCCGAGGCCCTTGCCATCGAGACGCTCAGGGGTGGCCGTGACGCCGATGAATTTGGCTTCGGGCCAGCGGGCGAACATTTCCACGTAGGACTTGGAGACCGAGTGATGCGCTTCGTCGATGATGACGAGGTCGGGAGTGGTGACTTGATCCAGGCGCCGGCCGAGAGTTTGGATCGAGGCGACCATGGCCGGCTGTTTGGACATGGGTTTGCCGGCTTGAATGAACCCGTGCGGGACCGAGACCTTGGATAGCGTGCCGCTGATCTGGTCGAGGATCTCGCGGCGGTGAGCGACGATGACAACCCGGGCGCCCCGCTTGAGGACCTGAGAGGTGATGTAGCTGAAGAGCACGGTCTTGCCGGAGCCGGTGGGGCTCACGGCGAGTGGTCTGCGCGCTCCAGATGCGAAGGCTGATCGGATGTCGTTTGCCAGGCGGTCCTGGTATGGGCGGAGTTGCATGGTGGATAATCGGCCGGAGGGCCGGCTCAGCGTGAGCCGTAGGCTGCGTT
>JBIKUS010000152.1:0-4183 GCA_044347425.1 Vampirovibrionales bacterium
ACCACAGCCTTGCACAAGCAATTGCAACCCGCCACCACCGCCACCTTGCACAAGCAATTGTAACCCGCCACCACCACCACCACCGCCTCCCTTACCTGTATAGGGCTTAGGGATTGGGGTTAAAAATACCAAGTTGGCCTGTAAGCCGGGTTCTGTCGAGAAGGGTTATCTATCTGGGCGAGGCTTCTCAGCCTCGCTCTGGCGGCGTAGGGGAGGGACGAGCCGCCCACGACCCCCCATGTAGCCTTGCTCCGGCTGGTGTTGACCTAGCCAAACCCTGTCGGGTTTGCTGGTGAGCTTTTACCTCACCGTTGCACCCTTGCCTGTGTGCTTTACCTTGCGGTGTTGCACCATCGGCTGGTTACATTTCTGTGGCACGAGACTCGCGATTGCTCGCACTGGGCGTTACCCAGCAGCCTGCCCTGCGGAGCCCGGACTTTCCTCAGGTGGTGCTTGTGGCACTACCCGCAACCCTTTGGCCAACTTGGCAAGGCTAGCTTAACACGCTTACGCTTGTGCTACAATCGCACCTCACACCCTCTCCCTCTGGGAGAGGGAAGGGTGAGGGCTTACCAACAACGGAGCCAAGCTGCAATGGTTTCGCCTAAGCTGGCCGTCCCTCACCCGCTACTGCCGTAGCGGCCTCTCCCAAAGGGAGAGGCGATGATGCGCTTCTGGTTGTTATTAGCATCTTTTATGGATAGTCTTGTTATGACGACTGAGTTACCCTCTGTACTCCCCTATCAGCCTTTGGTGCGTGTAGGTGTATTGCTTTCTGGCCAAGGGTCTAATGTACAAGCCCTGTACACTGCCCAACAAGCGGGAGGCTTAGGGCAAGCCCGTATTGTCGTGGTGGGGAGTAATCGCCCCGAAGCGGGAGGCGTGGTGTGGGCTAAGGCTCAAGGCTTACCTACGGTGACGTTTACTGCCAAGCAATTTAGCAGCAAACTCGCCCGAGATGCGTGGCTGGCAGAACAACTACAGGCCTATCAGCTTGACCTCCTTGTGTTGGCGGGGTATGACCGTATTTTGACGGCTCCGTTATTGGAGGCGTATGCGGGGCGATTGCTTAACATTCACCCTAGCTTGTTGCCTCGGCATGGTGGGGTGGGCATGGTGGGGCTGGCCGTGCATACCGCCGTACTGGCCGCTGGCGATACCGCTAGTGGCTGTACCGTGCATGAAGTGACTGCCGAAGTGGATGCGGGCAAGGTATTAGGCCAAGCCCGTGTAACTGTGTTGGCGGCGGATACCCCAGAGACACTGGCTAAACGAGTGCTAGCTGCCGAACATAAGCTCTACCCTGCCGTGGTAGCCAGTTGGCAGCCTCGACGCTAAACGGCTTGCTTCTCAAAGAGACTCACCAGCAACTCGCTTGGAACGTCGTCTTTAATCACCAAGCACCCAAGGGGCGATGTGGGGAGTACCAAGCGAACCTTGCCTTGGCGTACTTTTTTATCTCGAGACATGGCGGCCACGAGAGTTTCGGCGGGAGCCTTGTGCAAGGATGGCCACGTTAACCCTAGCCCCAAAGCGGTTAACCCGTCTTGCACCGTTGTCGCCTCTTCATCAGCTAACAAGCCCAAGTGGAGCGAAGTAGCCACGGCCAACCGTAAGCCTAAAGCTACAGCCTCTCCGTGGAGCAAGGTGCCGTAGCCTAGGGTTTGTTCGTAGGCGTGGCCAAAGGTGTGGCCTAAGTTAAGCGCAATACGGCCAGTGGCATCCAATTGGCCGCCTGTCTCGTCGGGGTCTCGCATGACCACGGCGGCTTTAAGGGCGCAACAGGTGAGTAATAACGCTGTCACCATCTCGGTACTAAGGTGAGGGTTGCTAGGGCTAGGGGGCTGTTGCAGGGCAGAGGCATGTTGCAATAACCACGGCCATAGGGGCAATACGGGTTTGTCCATCGGCAATGCCGAGACGGGTTGGCCTCCTAGGGCGGCGTTTTCGAGTAGGGCGTATTTAGCCACTTCGGCCATGCCAGCCAGCCATTCCCGCTGGGGGAGCGTGGCCAAAATATCGGTATCCATCAGCACGGCGTGGGGGTGATAGAAGGCACCAATGCTGTTTTTAACCCGTGGCCCGTTAATGGCCACTTTGCCCCCTACTGATGAGTCCACCATGGCGAGCAGGGTGGTAGGCACTTGCACAAAGCCGCATCCCCTATAATACAAAGCAGCAGCCAAGCCTACCGTATCGCCCATCACACCACCGCCTAGGGCAACCAGTGCGTCGCTACGGGTGAGGCCAGCTTCGTCAGCTTGGGCGAGCAGGGTGTGGAGAGAATCCGTCGTTTTGGCCGTTTCGCCAGCGGGAAGGATGACGGTGTGACATCCCCAGCCTTGGGCTTGGCAGGCGGCTTGGGCTTGGGCAAGCCAGTGTGGGGCAATGTTGGCATCGCTCACCAACAAAAGCTTATTAGCTTGGGGGAGGGTCTGGCGAAGGTGCTTACCCAAGTCGCTTAACAGCCCTGCTTGCACCACAATGGGGTAGCTATGGGCTTTGCTTTGTAGGGTGAGTTGTAAAAGTGAAGCAGGTTGAGACATGGTTGGTTGACCTCACTTAAGGGGTGATGCTGGTTTGGTGCGAGGCTTCAAAATGGAAGAGGGCTTCTAACACGTCTGCCGCTACCTGCTGAGGTTTTTTAGCGGGGGTATGCACGGTGACATGGGCTTGCTGGTAAAACGGCTCCCGCAATTTAAACCGTTGATGGAAGGCTTCTTCGGCGTTGGGAACGTCGAGCAGGGGGCGTTCTTTGGGGCTAAAAATGACACGCTCAAACAGGTAAGCGGGGGGGGCGCATAAATACACCACCCATGCCGATGCTTTGGCCAGCTCTACCGCTTCTTGGTGGGTGAGCGTACCGCCGCCCGTGGCCAACACGCACAGGCTGGCTTGGGTGCAATGGGTCAGGGCTTCGGCTTCAAGCTGCCTAAAATAGGCTTCACCAAACTGCTCAAACACCTTGGGGATGCTCATGTGCGCCCGTTTGACCACTTCACGGTCGGTATCAAAATAAGGCCAGCCAAGGGTTTGCCCTAAGCAACGAGCAATGGTGGATTTGCCTGCACCCATGTAACCCGTAAGGATAAGGGGCTTACGGGGGCGCCATTGGGCTAGGGCAGGCGACACGTTAGCAGGGCTATCGGCTGGAGGAGGGGTGAAAGTCATCATGCTACCAGTGTGCCATAAAGACGTAGCGTCGCCAAATGCACCACACCTTTGCGTTGTTAAGTATGAAGCTACGGGGTTGCCCTCGCTCCATCCTTGTGGCAAAGTGTCAACGATTTGCTTCGTAGGCGACCTCAGCAACCTTTAGCTGACCTCCCCTAGCCTTACAACCACTTCAACAGGATACGTTCCCCGTGAAAACTTCACTCCTCCACTTGTCTAACCCCGACCATGTTAAGGCCAAAATGTGCCGTGGCTGTCATCGGGGATCGGCCACACTAGGCCAAGCACCCTCGCCCTTGTTTGCACAACTCGCCCCCTTAGGCTGGTTAGTGATTGTAGCTAAACGCCAGCAATGGCAACCGTTAATGCCCGTACTACTGGTAGCCCTTACGTTGTTAGTTGGCATTGTTACTACGGTAGGCTTTGCCTTACAGGCCACGTTGCAACAAAAGCCCGTTGTGTCCACTCGCCAAGGGGCTGTAAAACAGCAGGCCGAGCTGGCCTTAACACAAGCCATCCCCGTACCCGTTGCCCCGCTGGGGTATGTTGATTTATTAGACCATCACGCCGACATTACGCAAACGCAAGGCAAGGCCGTTTTGGTGGCCTTGGCCGAAGCCAAAGCCCAAGCAGAAGCCGAAGCACAACGTAAAGCCCTACTGGCGATGACACAACCTGGCCATTTAGCCAACCCTGTGTTGGGCGGGCAAGTAAGCTCTAACTTTGGCCACAGGCACGGCAGGTTGCACGCTGGGGTGGATATTATTGCCCCCATTGGCACCCCCATACGGGCAGCCCAAGCAGGCCGAGTGGTGTTTGCTGGCTGGCAACAAGGCTATGGCCAACTGGTGCAAGTAGCCCATGCGGGTGGCGTGGTAGAAACCCGCTATGCCCATTGCTCACGTGTGTTGGTTAGCACGGGGCAGCGCATTAGCCAAGGCCAAGTCATTGCTAAAGTGGGTAACACGGGGCAATCGTCTGGGCCACACCTGCATTTTGAAGTGCGCAA
>JBIKUS010000153.1:0-4174 GCA_044347425.1 Vampirovibrionales bacterium
TTATGATGGGTGGATTACAAGGGGGCTTTAACGGTGGGTTTAACGGCACTGGCTTTGGGCTGGGATCCTTTGGCCAACGCCCCGATGTGTCTGGTTTACTCACTACCGCCAATACCGATGGTGCAACTGGTTTAAGCTTCGCGGAGTTTCAAAATGTCCCCAACCTGTTGGGCATACAACCCCCTGCTGGCCTGCCAACGCCCACGCCAGAACAACAAGAACGCCTGTTTGCCCTAATTAGCGGTGGCGACGGTGTGGTGGATGAGGCCGACATCCAAAACGCCCCTCCTCCCCCGTTTATGATGGGTGGATTACAAGGGGGCTTTAACGGTGGGTTTAACGGCACTGGCTTTGGGCTGGGATCCTTTGGCCAACGCCCCGATGTGTCTGGTTTACTCAATACAGCCAATACCGATGGTACGGCGGGCTTGAGCTTCGCTGAGTTTCAAAATGTCCCCAGCGTGTTGGGCATACAACCCCCTGCTGGCCTGCCCACTCCCACGCTAGAACAACAAGAACAGCTCTTTGCCCTAATTAGCGGTGGCGACGGTGTGGTGGATGAGGCCGACATCCAAAACGCCCCTCCTCCCCCGTTTATGATGGGTGGATTACAAGGGGGCTTTAACGGTGGGTTTAACGGCACTGGCTTTGGGCTGGGATCCTTTGGCCAACGCCCCGATGTGTCTGGTTTACTCAATACAGCCAATACCGATGGTACGGCGGGCTTGAGCTTCGCTGAGTTTCAAAATGTCCCCAGCGTGTTGGGCATACAACCCCCTGCTGGCCTGCCCACTCCCACGCTAGAACAACAAGAACAGCTCTTTGCCCTAATTAGCGGTGGCGACGGTTTGGTGGATGAGGCCGACATCCAAAACGCCCCACCACCACCGTTGATGATGGCGGGTCTGCAAGGTGGCTTTCAAGGTGGCTTCTCGCCCCTAGGGTTTAACACCAATGCTTTAAACTCGTTTAGCACAATTAGCTAACTTGGCCATTTTTTAAATACACAAGCCTCTTATGGAGCGTTCGTTCGCTTAGTAAGAGGTTTGTGTTTACTGGCCACCCTGTAATGTGGCCACCAGCATTCTTAAGGCTTGTTGTTGCCCCAATAAAATGCCAGGCTCTGCCGAGGCGTGGCCAGCTGCAGGCACCACGTTGAGGTGAGCATGGGGGAGGGCTTTTTTCACATCCCACGCATTTTTCAGGGGGCAAATTACATCATACTGCCCATGAATAAGGTAGATAGGGATGTTGGCTAAGCCCGCACACCGTTGCGGATGCAACAAGTGGTTGGTCTCATCAAAAAAAGTATTATGACTAAAAAAGTGGCATTCAATACGGGCTAACGAGACAGCGGCCTCGGTCAGCCAGCCATCTTCGGCTGGTAGAGGGATAAGGCGCAGGTTGTCGGCCTCCCACTGGCTCCAGCGTTTGGCGGCTTCAAGACGTAGGGCAGGGTCGTCGCTGGTGAGCCTACGGTAGTAAGCGGCCACCATGTCGTGGGCTTCTTCGGGGGGGATGAAGCTGGCGTAAGGCTCCCATGCTTGGGGGTTAAGCCAGTGCGCACCCTCTTGGTAAAACCACCGAATCTCCTCGGGTCGAGATAAAAATAGGCCACGTAATACCAAGCCCAACACCGCTTGTGGGTGGCTTTGGGCATAAGCCAGCCCTAGGGTTGACCCCCACGAGCCACCCAATACCAGCCATTGCTCTAGGCCAAGGTGCTGGCGAAGCTGTTCACAGTCGGCCACGAGGTGCCACGTGGTATTATGTTGCAAGTTGGCGAAGGGCGTGCTTTTGCCTGCCCCTCGCTGGTCAAGCAGTATCACCCTAAAGACATTAGGGTCAAACAATTGCCGATGCCCCGCATGGCACCCAGAGCCTGGCCCCCCATGCAGAAACAGCACGGGGATGCCGTCGGGGTTACCCACTTCTTCGGCGTAGAGGGTGTGGCCGTCACCCACGTCAAGCCAGTGCGTTGCATAGGGATCAACGGGGGCAAAGGGTTCGCCTGTGGCTTGGGGGAGTGGGAGGTTGCTAAAGCGGGGCATGGGTTGCTGTGCTTACGCCAAAGGAGCTTCTTGAGCGGCCACTTCCACTTGGAAGGTGGCTTTAACACGAGCCGAGAGGCGAACGCCCACTTCAAACTGACCTAAGTGGTTAAGTGGTTGGGTGAGCAACAGGTTTTTGCGGTCAATCACCATGCCAGCTTTGACTTCAAGCGCTTGAGCCAAATCTTTGGGGGTGATGGTACCAAATAATTTACCGCCTTCGCCAGCTTGAGCGGTGATAATGATGGGTTCCATGTTGTCGAGGATTTCGGCACGACGTAGGTTTTCTTGATGGCGTTTTTCGGCTTTGCGTTGTAGTTGGCTACGGCGGGCTTCTAAATCTTTTAGCGCGCCTGGGGTGGCCACAATGGCCAACTTGCGGGGGAAGAGGTAGTTGCGGGCGTAACCGCTGCTGACTTTAACCACGTCGCCGTGTTCGCCGAGGGTATCGGTATCTTGAATTAGGATGACATCCATTGTAAAAAGCTCCGTAGATGAGGTTGAGGTGAAAGGCACACAAGGCACATTGGCGATGATACTACAAACACGCTCATCTACAAGCTGGGCAATTGCTTAACAGGGTGTTAGGGGGTGAGGTGGGGTCTAAAAACACTTAAAAAAAGAAAAAATCGCCAACAAACGGAAACCCTCAAAATCAAAACACTGACATTAAAGTTACCACTTAACGAGAGTGCGTCCACTTGGTTAATATCTCACGCTTAACGAAGTGTAACAGTTTAGCCTCTACCCTTGAGCTATACCTAGCCAAAGCCGACAACACCACTACGCTCAAAAGGTACACCCTCGCTATAACCCATTGCCGACGTGTGTACCCATAGGCTGAATGATGCAACAGGATAGACGTTAAAGGAGTAGCCCCGTGGGGCTTGCTGCAAGCCAAGCACGCTATTTAGGCCTGACCGCCCGCTCGAGTGACCTTGAGCTGACGGGACAGCAAATTAACCAATCGCGTATGCAGTTGGCCAACATGACAAGTCAACTCTTTACCATTGCTGCCAACCTCGAGCCTGACTCCAACACCTCTATCCAGCTACAGCTACGTATTAACGCCCTGCAATCGCTCGATAAATCGTTAGAACTACAACTACGCCGAGTAGACACGCAACAGCAAGCCGTACAAACCGAGATTGATGCCGTGGCCAAGGTGATTGACAAGAACATTGCCAATACTTTTAAAACCTTCGGTTAAAACAGAGGCTAGCCGCTCAGTTGCGTCATCACCTGCTGAATCTCGGTGCGGTTGGTGGCGTTGGGTGATAACTCCAAATAACGAGCAAACCAGCGTTTAGCTTGCTTAGGTTGATTGGCCTGCACCTCAAGCAAAGCGAGGTTATACACGGCGTGGTTCAGCTTAGGGTCAAGCGCCAAGGCTCGTTGGTAATGCTCGCGGGCGTTGGCCAATTGGTTGGTGGCACTGTAGAGGTTGGCCAAGTTGTAATGCACGTAAGCATCGTTAGGGCTCAGGGCTAAAGCACCATTGAGCAACACCTCGGCTTGTTTAAACTCGCCGTTAAGCTTGTAGGCAATGGCCAAGTTGGTCAGCACGTCGGTGGGCATCCCCTGCTGAAACACAGCTACGGCTTGATCGGCTTGGCCTAGCATGAGGTAAGCTCTGCCCAACAAGCGAGCGGCACTTTCTTTATCACGTAGTGGCCATTGTTGCCACGGCAGGTTGGCCAAGGTGGCCACCACGTTAGCATCGTCGGCTTGGGTGTTATAGGTGTTGGCTTTGTCTAGGGCTTTGGCGATTAAGGCCGTTTGCCCCGTGGAGGCTGGTTGCTTGGCTAACAACGTGGCTGTTTGCGCTTCGGCCATGGCCAACTTATCCGTCAAGCTGCTCACGCTGGCTCGGGCTTGCGCCAGTTGCTGTTGCGATGCCGCTAGGCGAGCTTCGGCTTGTTGTTTATCGGTTTGTAGCAAGGCTAACTGTTGCGTTTGTTGGGCGATGGTAGCCTGTAAGCTGGCCAGTTTTTGGTTAAGTGCGGGTGACTGTTTGGCCACTTGCACGGGTTTGGCTGTTGCCGCTTTGGCTTCGGCAAGTTGTAAGGCTGATTCAAGCTGGGTGGCGTTACGGGTGGCTAGGGCGAGTTGCTGGAGTAGCT
>JBIKUS010000154.1:0-4161 GCA_044347425.1 Vampirovibrionales bacterium
ATTGAAACCATGCGCCGTGAAGGCTACGAGTTTCATGTTGGCCAGCCCAAAGTGTTGACCAAAGAGATTGAAGGCAAACTGCACGAACCCGTTGAGTTGGTGAGTGTTGACGTGCCAGAAGCCTACACGGGTAGTATTATTGAGCGTATGGCGCAACGCAGGGGCGATATGCAAACCATGGAAACCCATGGCGTGCGTACCCTCCTCAGCTTTAAAATCCCATCACGGGGGTTGCTAGGGTTTAGGAGCGAGTTTATCCGCTTAACACGTGGCGAAGGCTTGATGAGCAGTGCTTTTGCTAGCTACGAACCTTGGTACGGCGAGCTGAATCAAACCCGCAACGGTGCCATTATCGCCAACGAAACAGGCGACGTAACGGCCTACGCCCTTAAAAACCTTGAAGACAGAGGCGTGTTCTTTATTGAGCCACGCCAAAAGGTCTACAAAGGCATGATTGTTGGCGAATACAACCGCCAACAAGATATCGTCGTTAACGTGTGTAAGGCTAAACAGCTTACCAACATGCGTAGTGCAGGCTCAGATGTGTTGGCCGTATTGGCCACGCCCCGCACCATTACCCTTGAGGTAGGGCTTGAGTTTATAGCCGCCGACGAGCTGATGGAAGTCACCCCTAAGAGCATTCGTCTACGCAAGGCTGATTTAAACGTACGGGGCTAAGGCTTTTTGATGTCTGACAACGCAATAGCGTTATTAACCGAACTTGACTCTGTTGCTAAAACGCAATGGAAAAAGCAAATACAGGCCGTACGTAATAGGGTCATACCCAGCCCTAGCTACTTTATCCAAGAAGCATTAAGGGGTGGGCTTGTCTTTGATAAAAGCACAGTATCCACTTACATTAACGACGTAAGATCCTTGGCTTGGCAAGCCTACTTAAAAGAAGAGCTTGTGTTTCATAAAGAGATGCTAAGTGCCTTGCTTGAGCAGAACGAATACGCCGCAACTCTCTTAGCATCAGCTATTACCGAACATTTAGAAATCGGTACTCACCCCCCCCCTGCCTCCGCATTAGCTAAGGTAGTTGGCCAAACAGCAGGCTACTTAACACCTTATCTTTACGAATTATGCTTATCTTCAACCAACTCTCGGCGTTCTAGGGCGGGTAAGGTGTTTGAAAAACTAATTGAGCATGTCATTGTTGATTGCTACGGCTATCCCTTTGAAAGCCAAGCCAGCTTAGGATCAGCTTTTTACAAACAGCATAACCTTGGTAAGATGGTAGACGGTATTATACCGAGCCGAAGTGCCTTTGAACGTCAACGAAGCCAATGTGTGTTTATTACCATGAAAACCTCGTTACGAGAACGTTGGCAACAAGTGGTTGAAGAATTGAGTCGAACTAACATCCCCAGTGCTTACCTTTTAACGCTAGACGAAGGGCTTAACGAGGCAGGCTTACAAAAAATGAACCACCATAACATCTCTCTTGTTGTACCCAATGCTATCAAGCAACGCTTACCCAACGCTCACAACCTTTACTCTTTTG
Organism: Vampirovibrionales bacterium; assembly: GCA_044347425.1. Lineage (GTDB taxonomy): Bacteria > Cyanobacteriota > Vampirovibrionia > Vampirovibrionales > JAJTHC01 > JBIKUS01. The sequence goes on from JBIKUS010000154.1 coordinate 1,508, forward strand.
AAAAATTTTTCAACATAACCATCCCTATTTGTTTACAACATTGGGAGACGTAACATGAAGCAACCCCTTCGCTTTATTGATTTATTTGCAGGTATTGGTGGCATCAGGCTAGGGGTTGAACAAGCCTTGACGCAACACGGTATGGTGTCAGAATGTGTTTTGACTTGCGAGATTGATAAACATGCTAAAACAACCTATGATGCCAATTTCTCCTGCCAAAATTTTGCTACCGATATTACCCAACTACATGAGCATGGCGTACCTCAACATGACCTGTTGCTAGCTGGTTTTCCCTGCCAACCTTTTTCACAAGCGGGGTTAAAGCAAGGCTTTGCTGATACTCGTGGCACTTTATTTTTTGATATTGAGCGCATTTTGAGTTACAAAAAGCCCGCCTTTTTTTTGCTTGAGAATGTAAAGCAATTACAAGGCCATGACAAAGGAAGAACACTCAAAATCATTTTAGAACACTTAACTAATCTAGGCTATAAACTACATTACCAAGTTCTTAACGCAAAACACTTCGGCATCCCTCAAAATAGAGAGCGGATTTATATCGTAGGATTTTTAGATCCTGATGTGTCTCAACGATTTAACTTCCCTTCACCGCCTATAACAGAGACGACTGTTGGGCAGATTTTAGAAACCGACGTGGCTGACAAATACACCTTATCCACAACTTTATGGCAAGGGCATCAACGCCGAAAAGCTGAACATAAGGCTAAAGGCTATGGTTTTGGCTATAGCCTTTTTCAAGCCGATTCGCCCTATACAAGCACTATCTCTGCACGGTATTATAAAGATGGTAGCGAAATACTGATTGAACAAGCCAACCGTAACCCTCGTAAACTCACTCCACGAGAGGCGGCTAGGCTTCAGGGCTTCCCTGATTCGTTTACCTTGCCTGTTTCTGATTGTCAAGCCTACAAGCAGTTAGGTAACAGTGTGCCTGTGCCTGTGGTGCAAGCCGTTGTTGAACAAATGCTTCTGGCTGTTATCAGCCAAGTAGTGTCGCCCCCAATAGTTGCACACCAACAACACCTTAGCCTTGCCTGTTAACACAGCTAGACGATGTTTACTTAGCAGAATTAACATGTATTGCTATCCCCTTCCGGACTTAATTATCTCATCCAATTGGGAATAGGCCATCATAGGTCTTTATCGTGCCAACACCACCCTTTAACCTAAAACAAGCCCTTGCCCAACTGCCGGCCTCGCCTGGGGTGTACCGCTTTTATGATGAAGCGGGAACGTTGCTCTACGTAGGCAAGGCCAAGGTGCTGAAGCATAGGGTACGCAGTTACTTTCAAGCCCAAGCCAATCACAACCGCAAAACGCAAATCCTCGTCAGCCGTATCGCCCGTTTTGATACCATCGTCACCCAAACCGAAGTAGAAGCCTTGGTGTTGGAAGATACGCTCATCAAGCAACACCAACCCCATTACAACCTAGCCTTAAAAGACGATAAACGCTACCCCTGGCTTGGCCTGAGTGGTGATGCCTACCCTCGGCTGTTTGTCACCCGTCGCCCACGCCGAGACGGTAGCCGTACTCGCTATTTTGGCCCCTACCCCGATTCACGAAGCCTTTGGCAACTGTTGCAACTGCTCCGCAAGAGCTTTGCCCTACGCCAACGCCCTAAGCCCCTGTTTAAAGACAGGCCTTGCATGAATTACCACATGAAGCTCTGCCCTGGCCCCTGCCAAAACTTGGTAAGCATTGAGGACTACGACGAAACTGTGCGCCAGTTGGTGTTAGTTCTGAAAGGCCACACCACCGAACTCACCCATCGCCTGACGAACAACATGCATACCGCCGCCAACGACCTCAACTTTGAGCGAGCGGCCATGCTAAGAGATCGCCTAAAAACGGTGGAGCTATTAGCCCAAAAGCAAAGCGTGGTCAGCGACGATTTAACCCTTAACGCTGACGCTATTGCCCTCGCTTCGGATGGGTGGACGGCGTGCTTTAACGTGGTGGTGGTACGCCAAGGGCGTATGGTTGCCAGCAAACCCTTTACCAGCAACCTTGCCCAAGGGGCGTGCTTGGCCGAAGCCTACGCCAGCTTCATTCGGCAGTATTACCGAGCCGTTGAGGATGATGACCTCCCCACCGAGGTCTTATATCAACGGGGCTTAGCCAGTATTGATGAGGGCGTGAGTGACCCTCTCCCAAAGGAAGAGGAGACTATAACCTTACCCAATTTACCCCTTGGGGCGTTAGTAGCTGATGATGCCGACGTGTTGGGACAGTGGCTCACCCAACGGCGGTTGAGTATAGTAGGCAATCGTACGCATGTTAAAGTCGTAGCTCCGCAGCGGGGGCATAAGGCCGATGTGTTGGCCATTGCGCTTAAAAATGCCCAACTCGCCCTTGAACAAAGCCGCTTGCAAGAGGCAACTCGGCGCAAAAACGACCCTGTGCAGGCATTGAAAGACTTACAAACCGCCCTTGGCCTACCCCGCTACCCCCAACGTATGGAATGTTACGACATCTCGCACTTTCAGGGGGCGCAAACGGTGGCCAGCATGGTGGTGTTTACCAATGGCGTACCCGACCCTGCCCAGTACAAACGCTTTAAAATACACTGTGCCGAAGGCGAACCCGACGACTTTGCCAGTATGCACGAAGTCATTACCCGCCGAGCGGGGCAT
>JBIKUS010000155.1:0-4123 GCA_044347425.1 Vampirovibrionales bacterium
GCCTTCATGACAGCTTGGTTAGCTACTTTAAACAGCTTGCTACGCGAACCACGAAAGCCTTTGGCGAGCTTAAGTACTTTTTTATGACGTTTACGAGAGACATTGCCACGAATGACACGCATGATGAGGGGTTTCCTTCTCTAACCCAGCTTGGGAGGCTTGGCCTTTTGTGTGGCGTTACCACACCCCAAGTCTGGAGACTTTATACAGTAACAGGTGAAATGGGTAAATGCTTAGCCACGGCCAGCATTAAGGTAAGGCAACTGCAAGGCCACTTTTTTAAAGTTGGCGGGGTGAACCAAAGCAGGGGCATCTAACCGACGTTTGCGGGCAGACGATTTATGGGTGTTAATGTGGTTACGACCAGATTGGTGGCGTACCAATTTACCCGAGGCTGTCACGTGGTAGCGTTTAGCTCCCGCTTTGTGGGTCTTCATCTTTGGCATGGGGGGTGGCGTCCTTTTTAACTGAGGATAGGGCAGGTTTATCTTTTTTGGCGGGGGCTGCTAAGGGGCTGATGAGCGCAACAAAGGCACGACCTTGCTGTGCCACACGGCCATCGACAACACCATAGGGTTCTAAATCTACTACAAACCGCTTGGCCAATGCAAACGCCAATTCAGAGTGCTGCACTTCTCGGCCTTTAAGGCGCAGGGTGAGCTTTACTTTGTCGCCGTCGGCTAAAAAGGTGGCAGCACGGCGCACTTTGACGTTGTAGTCGTTATCATCAATACGCACCGTCATTTTAATCTCTTTAACGGTGGTGACGTGTTGCTTCTTTTTAGCATCACGGGCGCGCTTTTCAGCTTCGTACTTAAACTTGCCAAAATCTACCAGTTTGATGACGGGCGGACTAGAATCAAGGCTAACCACAACAAGGTCAAGCCCCAATTGCTCCGCAAGGGCTTCGGCTTCGGCACGGTTGACGATGCGGCTACCGCCTTCTTCAATCAGCCTAAACTCGGTGGCACGGATGCGGGAGTTGAGAACTTGAGGCCCTTTATTGTCCGTTTTGCCTGTGGGTTGCTGCTGTTGGTCTCGTGAAGAAGGTGACTGTGACGGTGAAGGTGAGGGCGAGCGAGTAATGGGGTTGGCCTCCTAAGGCTAAGGGCAGGGTGGCAGGGGCTGGCGTAAGGGCAGCCCCCATAAAACTACCTTATTTTAGGCACAATCACCGTGATTAAGCAACCATCATTTGAGCGAGTACCTAAGGCATACCCATAGCCTTAACGCACTGACACCGTTATACTAGTGCGTATGTGGATACTGATTGCTAAACGCCTATTATGGGCTGTACCGACGCTCCTCGTCATCTCGGTGGTGGGGTTTACCTTGATGCGCTTTAAAGTGGATACGCCCCCACTACGCATCCCCAACCCCTTGCACGCCTTGACCCAACAGGGAGCCACTCACCTGACGCTATTGCCCCGCTTGCGTTTTAGCCAACCCGTTGACCCCCTTGCTGAACTCAAAAGCAACCCGCAAATCTCGCAAGCGGCCATTGCCAAAGAGACGCAACGCCTTGGGCTAGACCAACCCCTGTGGGTGCAATACACCCGTTGGCTACGCCACGCCCTTAAGGGTGATTGGGGTACCAGCTTTGCAGGCGAAGAGGTGGGCTGGCTGATTGCCACCCGAGCGAGAAATACCTTGTTGCTTAACGTGGCGACGCTGCTGGTAACGTGGCTGTTAGCCATACCCTTAGGGGTGCTGGCCGCCCAACGTGCTGGCGGGATGCTTGACCGTAGCTTGGTAGCCCTTGCCTCGGCGGGGATGGCCATGCCCAGTTTTGTGCTGGCCTTGGTGCTAGGCGTATGGGCGGTACATACAGGGTTACTCCCTTATGGTGGGTTGACCAGCCCTACTTATGCCTTGTTGTCGCCCGTGGGTAAGGTGGGCGATGTATTGAGTCACTTGGCCTTGCCCGTACTGGTGCTAAGCGTGGGTGGGTTGGCCAGCCTACAACGCCAAATGCGAGGCAACTTGCTGGAAGTACTCGGGGCGGATTATGTGCGTCACGCTCATGCCAAGGGGTTACCTGCTTTGATGGTGCTTTATAAACACGCCGTACGTAACGCTATCAACCCTTTAATTACCTTGTTTGGGTTTGAATTGGCGGGGTTACTGTCGGGGGCGATTTTGGTTGAGACGGTGTTGGGCTTCCCCGGGTTGGGCTTGCTCGCTTACGAGGCAGCATTAAAAGGCGACACCAACCTTGTAATGGCGGTACTCATCTTATCGGCAGCGTTGTTGGTGGCGGGTAACGTTGTGGCCGACGTGTTACTGGCCTTAAGCGACCCTCGCATCCGCCACAGTATGGGCAGCTCGGCTCACGCTACGTAGCCCAATTATAGGGCTATGATGTTAGGGCAGTCTTCGCCACGTTCTAGCTGAGCCAAGTTATTAAGGGTGGTGTGGGCGATGTTGGTAAGCGCATTTTGAGTAAAAAACGCTTGGTGGCCTGTTACCACCACGTTGGGGAACGACAGCAGACGCATAAAGCGGTCGTCTTGAATGATGGTGTTGGAGAGGTCTCTGAAAAAGAGGGAGTCTTCTTCTTCGTACACGTCTAGGCCAACGCTACCCACTTGGCCACTTTTTAGGCCGTCAATGAGGGCATCGGTATCCACAATACCGCCACGGCTGGTGTTAATAATCATCACGCCTTTTTTTGCTTTAGCAATGGTGTCGTGGTTAATCAGGTGATAGGTGGCATCCACCAACGGGCAGTGCAACGAGATGATATCGCTTTGTGCCAGTAACTCGTCTAGGCTGAGGTAGGGTAGCCCCATGGCTTCAAGCTTAGGGTTTTTAAACACGTCATACAACACCACGTTACAGCCAAAGCCCTGTAAAATGGGGACGAGGGTTTCGCCAATTTTACCTGTGCCAATAATGCCCACGGTTTTGCCGTGCATGTCAAAGCCTTCAAGCCCCACCAACGAGAAGTTACCTTCTCTCACACGGTTGTAGGCACGGTGGTATTTGCGGTTGAGCGTCATCATCAAACCAATGGCGTGTTCGGCCACGGCGTAAGGCGAATAGGCTGGCACACGCACCAGCGTCATGCCCAAGCGTTTGGCGGCTTCTAAATCAACCTTGTTAAAGCCAGCGCAACGTAAAGCTATCAGCTTGACACCGTGGTCACTTAAGCCTGTCAGTACTTCGTCGCTCAACGTGTCGTTAACAAAGGCGCAAATAGCATCGGCTCCGTTGGCTAGCTCTACGGTGCGCCTACGTAAGCGGGATTCGAGGTAATCAATTTGGAAGCCAAAGTCTTCGTTGGCTTGGTTAAAAAAGGTTTCGTCGTAGGGTTTGGTGCTGTAAAAAGCAAGTTTCATGGTGGGGTGGCTCGTGGTGGTTGGTTGGCAGAGGAGAGAAAAGCAGAGGTAAGCTTTTATCTCTTAGTTTAACGCAAACACACGCCTCTACCATGAGCCGACACAAGCCTACTGGTTAACTAGGCAAATAACAGCCCCTCAAGTACCGTTAAGGGGGGTGACTCATTGGTTGAAACACCCCGTTCAGCACGGGTACTCACGCTTTGTTGTTCGTGAATCAGGTTGAGGAGTTCGCTCATCATCCCTTGCACTTCTGCACTGGTTTGGGCTGTGGTGAGTAAGCCGTGCAAGTTGGTGAGCGTCTCTTTGGCGTTGGCTAGGCTGGTTGTTTCAAAGGCGGTATTATGGCTTGTCAGGGCTCCCTTTAACTGCGCCAGTTGTTGGGTCAGTTCGGTTTTAGCGGCTTCGTCAAACAAAGCTCGGGCTTGGTCGGCTAGGCGAGAAGAGCCGTTGGGTTGAGAGGTTTCGCTGAGGAGTGCTTCTAATTGCTCCGTGCTTAGCCCACCTGGTAGCATGGCCTGCCCCACGCTTAACACTTGCGCTTGCGCCGAATGGATGGCTTGAAACCAAACCGTTTTTAACCCTTCTGGCAAATCGCTTTGTTCAACCTCTTGTAGTAGGGCGTTTAAATTACCGAAAATACCCTCTAACTTACTTAAGCGTTGAGCATAGGAGAGGTAGGTTAAGTTAAACAAGCCATCCGTAGCGGAACGTACTTTACTGTGGACACCTGCCGCCGTGGAGGGTACGCCTTGGGGCATGGGTTCGAGCAGTTCAAACAG
>JBIKUS010000047.1:0-14733 GCA_044347425.1 Vampirovibrionales bacterium
CTAAACCTACTTTGCGATCGGTGGCTTCGGGGCTTAGCTCATCTAGGGTGGTTACCATGGCTTTAAGCATGGCGGCGGCAGCTTCGGGGGTGGGGGTACTGCTTTCGTTACGTACAAAGGCACAGGTAATATCTTTGGCAATGGCAATTTTTTGTTCTTTGGTGAGGTTATTCATGGGTGAGGTTTTCCAAACATCCAACAACAAGGCTTATAGCCTACACAGGAGTTAAGCATAACACGAAACCTACCATGGGTTAAGTCAGCTTAAGCCATTCTACTTGGTAAGGGGCTAGGCTGGTGATGAGGTGAGACTCGTTTAACGCAACAGGGGTACTGCCTTGTAATAAGGGGGTAGCGTGTGTAACGGCTTGCCCTAACGCTTGCGTAGGCAGCGTGACGGTTTTGGGTTGGCCAGAGACGTTGACCAATGCCAGCACCCGCTCGCCCGAGGTGGGGTCGTGGCGGAGCAGGGGCAAAACAGCCTTGTCAGCCACATCTATCACCTGTTGCTCTGCCTTAGGCGAAAAGGCGGGGTGTTGCGCCCGAACAGTCATTAACTGGCTGACCCCTTGTAATACTTTATGGCGCAAGCTAGTGGGGTCGGCCAGTTCGGCCTCAAGGGCGGGTAGGTCATCTGTAAACTTGTGGCGGTTAATGCGGCGGTTAATCGTATTGGGTAACTCGCCTGCCGCTTGTGCCAAGGCCATGCCCTCAAGGTCGTTTTGCGAGCCTAGCACACTGTGAATGTACAACCCTGGCACCCCCTTTAGGCTGAGCTGTAAGCCTGTGGCGGCCAACATGCGCTGGGCTTTCTCTTCAGTAGGTGCGTCGGTGGGCGAGAGCGCACTGAGGAAGTTGGCGTTAAGCTCGTAGGGGGCTTGCCCACCGTCGGGCAAGGCTCGCATGTTCACTTTACCGCCACGGCTGGCCACGGTGTCGGCCATGGCTTGCACTTGCTCGGAGGTGAGTATCCCTTCGGCGGGGCGCATCCCAATACCATCATGCGAGGCTAAAAAGTTGAAAAACGTCGCCTCGCCACCTTCGGGGTACTGCAGATTGCCCAACCAGTTTTTTAGGGTGGAGGTATCTTCGTTGATAAAGCTGTGCAACGTGAGTGGGGGCAAAGTAAAGTTGTACACCATGCTGGCTTCGGGTTGGCCAGCTTTGCCAAAGTAAGCCACGTTTTCGGCATGGGGTACGTTGGTTTCTGTAATCAACTTGGTTTGCGGAGCCACCGTATCCAACACGCCACGCAACACTTGCACCAAGGCGTGGCAGCGTTCGGTGTTCATGCTTGGGGCAGCTTGCTTGGGGTTAAGGGGGTTGTCCTCCTTCCAGCCAAAGCCCACGGCATCTAACCGTATGAGGTTGGCTCCTTTGCGGCTGTAATCGAGCAGGGTATCCACCACGTAATTCAGCACCTTGGGTTCGTGCAAATTAAGGTCAATTTGGTCGTCGCTAAAAGTCGTCCACAGGGTTTTGACACCTTGTTTGATGTGGTCGGGCAGGTTGGCCACATTGTCAGCAATGGCTTGGGGGGTATCGCCTGGCACCCGTACCACTTTGGCCAGCTCTAGGTTGTCGGGCTGCTCGGGGTGACGCTCTAAATAATAGGAGTGAAACAACGGCCAAGGGCGAGGCCGTGTCACTTGGCTGTAGTCTTTACCTGCTTCTTTCTCGGCAAAAAAGTTGGCATAGGCAGGGTCGCCCGCTAAAAAGTGTTTTACCAGCTTGCTTTGGCTAGAGACGTGGTTCATCACAAAATCAAGCATTACCCCAGTTTTTTGGGCGAGGCCGTTCACATCGTCCCAATCGCCCAGTTTGGGGTCAATATGGTGATAATCCAACACGGCAAAGCCGTCGTCGCTGGTGTAGGGGAAGCAGGGCAGTAGGTGCGTGTTTGACACAAAAGGCAGGTGTTTACCCACAAAGGCCGTTAGCTGGCTTAGGGGCGACGTGTGAGCTTGGCCGTCTTTAAACTGATCGCCGTAGGTAATGAGTACGCTGGTGGCTTGGTCAAACGCTAGGGCGGGGCGGGGTTGATTGTCGGGGTGGAGGGCGTGCTTGGCCATAACGGCCTGCAAGCCTTGTAGTATTTGTTGGGGAGATTGGCTGATGTTGCCCTGTTGGTGCAAGTCGGTGTACATCAATTTAACGGCTTGCTCAACATGGGCAGGGAGTTGAATGGATAAGGGTAGGAGCGTGGCTTGCAAAGCCTCGGTGCTAACGTGGCCAAAGGTGGGTTGTGGGGTGAGATGAGCAATGCTTGGTTTTGCTAAGGTAGTTTGTTTGGGGTGAGTGACGCAAGGTGACGCAACAGAGGTAGCCGAATAAGCCAACGACAACAAGGCCATGGGAGATGCCCTTTCAGGTAAGGTAAACAACAGCCCCAAACCAAAGGTAAGGGCTGGAGTAGGTTTTGTACTGGGAGAAAGACGCTAAACCCTAAGCTACACAACTTAGAGGGGTAGCTAGTGTAACCTAAACAAGGGTATACTCAATACCCTAAGTCTCATGTTAGGGCTTACGCCTAACCTTGCTGTAGGAGCCACCCCGCCATGCACCCCGAAGATAACTTTGAAGCCTTACTCAATAAAGCCACCAGCACCCTTAAAGTAAGGGCGTACTTGCCCCACCTACAAGCGGCGGGGTGCTTACACGTTAAGGGTAGTAGCCAAGGCGGCCGAGCCTTAACCGAATACCTACAAAACCTGCCCGAGTTTATGGTACTGACGGATGTGACGTTGACCCATACGCCTCACCCGCCCCAACACCTGCCCTTGCTACACGTTAAAACCAGCCAATTACTCGCCCTAGAGCTGTTAGAAAACCCGTAAACCCTGCCCTTACCCCACACGCTATTAGCTTAAACCCCTGCCCTTGTAACAGTTTTGGCGGGGGTTTTTTGTGCCTAGGCATCTGCCTTTTTAGCCACGGCCTACACCGTATGGTTTAGATTGTTACAAACCCCTTAACTCTGCCCACCCACCTGCCGATACCTTTAACACCTAAAGCAACTTGCGGCAAACACCTCACAGTTACGCTTAAGGTTTCTCCCTTTCTTTGCAGTTTCACGCTTACACACACACCACGTTGTAAACCAAAATCTTGCTTAGCAACACTGCTGCTTACCCCTTGTCTGCAAGGGCAAGCACAGTGCCGAGAGAACCCTTTTGCTGCCCTGTTACCCTGTTAGCCAATAGGTGCGCTTTAGCACAGCCCTGCAAGCTGAGTAGGAAGCAGAGTGCAGAGCTGTTGATAACCGTCCCACTTGTCACTTACTAACGCAACACACAACAGCAACACACACACCACGGAAGAAGGAGCAGCCACATGGGAATCGTTGTCAACACCAACGTAGGCTCATTAAACGCACAACGCGTTTTAGGCATGAACACCAATAACCTTGCCAAATCAATGGAGAAACTCTCCAGCGGTTTTAGAATTAACAAAGCCAGCGACGACGCTGCTGGTATGCAAATCAGCGAAGGCTTACGAAGCAACATTCGTGGCAACCAAAAAGCCCTCGATAATGTGCAAGACGGCATCAACATGATGAACATTGTGGATGGTGCCATGGGTACCATTACCGACAGCTTGCAACGTGTACGTGAATTAGCTGTACAAGGTGCCAGCGATACGTTAAGTAGTACCCAACGTAGTGCTATTACGCAAGAAGTTCGCCAGCTGGTGACAGACATTACCCGCATTGCCGATTCTACTGAGTTTAACGGCAAAAAACTAATGGATGGTTCACAAACCACCTTTAAGTTGCAAGTGGGTAACGAGTCTGCCTCGGCAACCAACTCCATTAGCCTTGTAAGCATTGGTGGTGTTAACCCCTTTGCTGGCTTAGCTGGCGACAACCTAGCCTTAGGCTCAACAGGCTTATCGGCTAATGTGTCTACCGCTGGTAGTGCCATGAACCTTATCAGTAAGATTGACACCGCACTAGGTACGGTTAACCAACGCCGAGCCGCCGTAGGTGCCATGACCAACAGGCTTGAGACCACGGCCAAAAACCTAGCCATCTCTACCGAGAACTTGTCAGCCTCTGAATCACGCATCCGTAACGTGGATGTGGCCAAAGAGAGTGCCAACCTCACCAAAAACCAAATCCTCCAACAGGCTTCGGCCACCATACTGTCGCAGGCTAACCAAGCCCCGCAGTTGGCACTGTCACTACTGAGATAACTTTCATTCGGCGGGTAGGCTACGGCTTGCCAAGGCTTACCCGCCCCCTTCATCTTTACCTTTTACCACCCTGTTTTACTCGATTGCGCTTGTCACCACCCTGTTAACCCACCTAGCCACCTTGGCACGATGCTGAGGCCACCCCATCTAAAAACTCTGTTGTAACCCCACTGATAAAACACGCCCTTGCCCGAGGTCAAGGCTTCACCCCAGACTCTGCTTCACTCTGTTGCTTCATTTTTAACACGGATGTCACCCCCTAATTTTAAAAGGATAGAAAACCATGGGTATTGTTGTAAACACCAACGTCGGTTCACTTAACGCTCAACGTTTGTTGGGCATGAATACCATGAACCTTGGTAAATCAATGGAGAAACTCTCCAGCGGTTTTAGAATTAACAAAGCGAGCGATGATGCTGCTGGTATGCAAATTAGCGAAGCCTTACGTAGCAATATACGGGGCAACAACAAAGCTCTTGATAACGTGCAAGACGGCATCAACATGATGAACATTGTGGATGGTGCCATGGGTACCATTACCGATAGCTTGCAACGTGTACGAGAGTTAGCCGTACAAGGTGCCAGTGATACCCTAAGCACCACCCAACGCAGTGCCATTACACAAGAAGTGCGTCAGCTTGTTACCGACATTACCCGTATTGCTGATAGCACCGAGTTTAACGGCAAAAAGCTGATGGATGGTTCAGTGTCAGCATTTAAATTGCAAGTGGGTAACGAGTCTGCCTCAGCCACCAACTCAATCAACTTAGCCTCTATTGGTGGTGTTAACCCCTTTGCTGGCCTAGCGGGCGACAACTTAGCTTTAGGCTCTACGGGCTTGTCGGCCAACGTGTCTACCGCAGGTAGTGCGCTTAACTTAATTAGTAAAATTGACACCGCCTTGGGTACGGTAAACCAACGCCGTGCCGCCGTAGGTGCCATGACCAACAGGCTAGAAAACACCGCCAAAAACCTTGCCATCTCTACCGAAAACCTCTCTGCCAGCGAATCACGCATCCGCAACGTAGACGTGGCCAAAGAAAGTGCCAACCTAACAAAGAACCAAATCCTGCAACAAGCCTCATCCACCATCTTGGCGCAGGCCAACCAAGCACCACAGTTAGCCCTGTCGCTGCTTAAATAATTCACTTTAACTTCACGAGAGAGGGTGGTCTAAGGCACATCCTCCCTCACCCTTAACCCCCTTTGGTAGCGAGGTCACCAAAGTTTCCCCTCTCCCCCCTGTTCACATCATCTTTACTGTTACACGGATGAAAACACACCCTAATTCATAAAGGATAGAAACCCATGGGTATCGTAGTAAACACCAACGTCGGTTCACTTAACGCACAACGTGTGTTGGGCATGAACACCATGAACCTCAGCAAATCAATGGAGAAACTTTCAAGCGGCTTTAGAATTAACAAAGCAAGCGACGACGCTGCTGGCCTGCAAATTAGCGAAGGCTTACGCAGTAACATACGGGGTAACAACAAAGCCCTTGATAACGTGCAAGACGGCATCAACATGATGAACATTGTGGATGGTGCCATGGGGACGATTACCGACAGCTTGCAACGTGTACGAGAACTAGCTGTGCAAGGTGCCAGCGATACCTTAAGTGGTACGCAACGTAGTGCTATTACCCAAGAAGTACGCCAACTGGTAACAGACATTACCCGTATTGCAGATTCTACCGAGTTTAACGGTAAAAAACTGCTTGATGGTTCTGTAACCTCCTTCAAGCTGCAAGTGGGTAACGAGTCAGCTTCGGCTACCAACTCGTTAGCGTTAACCAGCATTGGCGGTGTTAACCCCTTTGCAGGTTTAGCAGGCGATAACTTGGCTTTAGGTTCAACGGGTCTATCCGCTAACGTGTCTACCGCTGGTAGTGCCATGAACCTGATTAGCAAGGTTGACACCGCCCTAGGTACGGTCAACCAACGCCGTGCCGCCGTAGGTGCCATGACCAACAGGTTAGAAAACACCGCCAAAAACCTCGCCATCTCTACCGAAAACTTGTCGGCCAGCGAATCACGCATCCGCAACGTAGACGTGGCTAAAGAAAGTGCTAACCTCACGAAGAACCAAATTCTTCAACAGGCCTCATCCACTATCTTGGCGCAGGCTAACCAAGCACCGCAGTTGGCCTTGTCGCTACTAAGGTAGGGTCTATTGTCTTCCTACACCTAGCCATTCTCCCCCTGTGAGATTGACTAACCCAACGCCCCTCTTGGCTCGCTTCGGCAGGCTAAGGGGGGCGTTGGGTTTATGCAAGTATGCTTATTTCTGATGGCACAAAGTGAGCCTAAGCCCACTAATGTAGTAAGCTAATACGCTTTAGCGTTGTAAGTATGTCTTCTTTCATACAACCAAAAGTATAGACATAACCCCCTTCAACATGGGGGTTGCCTGCTCCTTGAAGCACGGTGCTGTGGTATTCAACGCCCATTTCACGGGCTGCCCTTTTACAAGCTCTTTCAGCCGCTGTGATTACTCTAGGGTCAGGGGTTGTACTGGTTGAAGTGCGTACATGGACTAGGTACTGTTGCATAACTAGCCAAGGGCACCGTAGCTTGGGTAACAGTATTAGGGGGAGGTAGCATAGGGGCTGTGCCACCAATAAAAAGCGAGGGAAGCATACCAGGAAAAGCCATTTGAGATTACCTAAACATCGTAAAGCCAATAACAAAAGAGTCGGTTTAAGCTTACAGACTAAAGCCCAAGCTTGTCGAGGCTTTCTCAATAATTTGACAATCCTTAACATCAGCATGTCTTAACTTGGCCAGTAAGCTACTAGCTTACCTTAGCCGTCATGCTCTTGTCATACGAAACCTTAAAAATCTACGGAGAAGGAGAGATTCGAACTCTCGGTGAGCTTACACCCACACAGTCTTTCCAGGACTGCACCTTAAACCACTCGGACACTTCTCCGCCCTTGGTAGCAAATCAAGTTTACCCGCAAGGCACGGTCAAGTCAAAGCGTAGTTGCTTGGGCAAGCGATGCCTTGCTATACTCAACCTACGATGCTCAAGTTACTTCGCCAAGCCTTATTGCCCCTACTGCAAGCCCTACTTACCCTGTGGCTGGTGTTTACGCTCACGTTTGTACTGTTACGCTGGTTGCCAGGCGGGCCTTTTACAGACCCTAAAGTCTCCCCCCAAGTACGGGAACAACTCAACGCCCAGTTTTTGCTCAATCGCCCGCTGTTGGAGCAATACACCCACGCCCTTAAGCAAACCACCCGTGGCGATTTAGGCATCTCCATGGCTTCGCCCGACCGCCAAGTGGTGGCCATGGTTACCGACGCTGCTGCAACGTCGATCCCCCTTGGCTTACTGGCCTTGGTGTTGGGGGCGGGGCTTGGCGTGGTAGCAGGCGTGGCAGCGGCTTGGGCAAAAGCCGCTTGGGTAGATGCCCTCTTAAGCAGCCTCGCCCTGTTGGCACTCTCAACCCCTAGCTTTGTGTGGGGGGGCCTACTGGTGAGCGTGTTTGCCCTGACGCTGAACTGGCTACCCGCTGCTACGTTAGGGTCGCCAGCACATTGGGTGCTGCCCGTGGTGGCTTTGGCCGCCTCGCCGTTTGCGTTTAGTTGCCTGCTGGTACGTGCAGCCGTGAGAGATACCCTTGGCCAGCCCTTTATTTTGGCCAAGCAAACGGCGGGCTTGCCGCTTAACCGCATTGCGTGGCGACACGGGCTAAGGGTCTCGCTGGTGCCGTGGGTGGCCTTGTTGGGGCCGTTGGCAGCGGGAGTACTGACAGGCTCGTTTGCGGTGGAATTTGTCTTTGCTCTGCCAGGCTTGGGGCAGGGCTTTGTTACCGCTATCAACAGCCGAGACTACACACTGTTGATGGGCATCACGTTGTTTTACGCCACGTTGCTCATCGCCTTTAACCTGCTGACCGACCAGTGCTTGTTGTGGCTCGACCCAAGGCGAAGAGCTTCCGCCAAATAACCTACCCTTTGCCAAAAGACTTGTCACCCGCTATACTAGCACTGTTCTCGGATGTGGTAGGTGTATTGCGCCTACGCTTTTACTAGCTTTTTAGGGAGATTGCTCATGACTGTGAAGCAACCATTGTTAAAGTTGACAGCCCCTATGGTGGCCTTAACCGCTTTGCTGGCCATCGTCGCCATGCCCCTTACCGCCTTGGCCGACGGTATGAGTCGAGTCGAACCCTTCGACATGCCCAAGGCCGATAAGCCCATGGCCAACCAACCCTTTTACACCGACCCCTACACCGCCTCGTTGCTTGGGGCTAATCAACCCGTAGGCACCACCACAGGCGCAACGGCCAATACCAGCACCTCACCTGGCTACTGGTCAACGGTTGGCTCGCCAGTCACCACAACGCCTACCACCAACACCCCTACCAATACAGGCTGGAACAACTCACCCACCACCACGGCCAACTCGTCCACGGCGGGCTACTGGCAAACCAGCACACCCGCCAGCTACGATGCTACCTCAAGCTATCAACCGCTACAGGCCAACATTACCTACATCCCCAAGGGCGAAACCTTTACCCTGCAACTCAATGACCCCATCAGCACGCAAACCGCCCGAGTAGGCGATGCCGTACGTGCCACGCTGGATGCCCCCATTTACGTGAACGGCGTGCAAGTTGCCCCCGCTGGCAGCGACGTTTCTGGCACGGTGACACGGGTATCACCTGCCACTCGCTTTGGCAAACACGGCGAAATGGAATTGAAGTTTATGAGCCTACGCAAGCCCAGTGGCGAGCGTGTGGCTCTTGAAGGTAGCGTGGTGACCCAAGACGGCAACCCCCTGTTGCGTGGCGACACCTACGGCATGGACGTGCTTAAGGGCGTGGGCATTGCCGTGGGTGGTACAGCCTTAGGAGCCGTCGGCGGCACGGCCATTGGCGGCATTATTGGTGCAGCAGGCTCTGGGGCGGCTGTGGGTACGGCCATTGGTGCGGCGGCTGGTATTGGGTATGCAGCGGCACGTAAGGGTAAATCGGTTGATTTGCAAAACGGTAGCCGTTTGCGTATTAAGCTAGACCAACCCGCTGCCATTGGCAGTGCGTATTAAGCACCCACCCCTTTAAACTTTTGGCGGGAGGCACTTGTGGCCTCCCGTTGTTTTGCGTTGTGGGCGCATTTAAAGGCGATTAGCTACTTTAAGCTAGTGAAGCGTAAGGCTTTATGTTCTGTTTACTAAAATACGAGGTTATTTATTATGCAATTATCAAGTTTTAGCATGTCTATAAAGCCAGCTTTTGGTTTGCGTGAAGAGCAACCCACTCAGCCTGTGCCAGAGACACCAGCACCAACTCCGCCAAGTGACCCAGCCCCTGCCGCACCAGTAGAGCAGCCTGATCAACCTAACCCTAGTCGTTAAACATAGTCCTGCTCTCTCCCTATTTCAAAGGGAGAGGTGGCGGGGGGCTAGGCTGGTGGGCGGGGGTGCGGTACACTAAACACCATTGCCCCCACCCCCCGCCAAAGCATCGACTGACCTATGAGCGACATAACCCTTCCTAAAAAACGTCTGCTTTCTCTCTTTTCTGGGTGTGGTGGTATGGATTTGGGGCTTGAAGGTGGCTTTAAAGTCCGCATCGAAAGCCTCTCGCCTGCCAACCACCACTGGATTGACCATGACCATGGAGATGGTTGGGTAACGCTTAAGCCCACTTGTTTTGAGACAGTTTTTGCTAACGATGTAGCTCGTGCAGCCAAAGCCGCTTGGGAACCCTATTTTAAAGGCGTTAGGGGCAACAGTAACGCCACCTTTATACAAGGTAGCATTGTTGATTTGGTCAAAGCCGCACACCAAGGCGAGTTTGCATTTCCCACGGATATTGACATCCTAACTGGCGGCTTCCCCTGTCAAGATTTTAGTGTTGCGGGTAAGCGCAAAGGCTTTGCATCCCATAAGGCGCACCACGGAAACCTCTTGGCTTTTGGCCATGATTGCCCCACCGAAGAAAACCGAGGTGTGCTTTACAAATGGATGCGTGAAGTGATTGCCTTGACCCAACCCAAGGTATTTATTGCCGAAAACGTCAAAGGGTTGGTTAGCCTACCCAATGTTAAAGCGATTATTGCTAAAGATTTTGCCACTGTGGGTAAGGGCTACCATGTGCTAAGCCCACAGGTGCTGCACGCCACCCGTTATGGTGTGCCTCAAACGCGTGAGCGGGTGTTCTTTATCGCCCTTCGTAAAGATTGCCTCACCCCACGAGCAACCGAATTACTTAAACAAGGCCGACTACACCTTTACCCACAGCCAACGCATTACTTGCCCACCGAGGGTAGTTTGTGGGCAGTTCACCCCCAACTAGCCCCTTGGGTAAGTTGTGGCCATGTACTAGCCGACTTGCCCGAACCTGATGCAAGCAACGACCCTGCCCACCAAGGTTACTCAAAGGCTAAGTATATGGGTAAGCATTGCCAAGGCCAACGAGAAATTGACTTAACCAAGCCCAGCCCCACCATCCGCTCTGAACACCACGGCAACATTGAGTTTAGACGGCTTGCACAAGAACATGGTGGCCAACATCTACACGAACTCGCCTTACACTACCCCGAAAGGCGACTTACCGTAAGAGAGTGTGCGAGGTTGCAAACCTTCCCCGATGACTTGGCATTGGTGAGGCGGTCGACAGACGACACCAAACTGAGTATTACCGAAGGCTATAAACTGGTAGGCAATGCGGTACCACCCTTGCTTGCTTACCACGTGGCACAACAATTACAAAGCCAGTGGTCTCTGTTATTTGAGGAAGTAAACGATGATATTATCGGCGAATTGCCCACAGACAGAGTTCGAGCGTTTGCTTGACGATGCCTTAGCCGCACTTACCCAACGCCTACTCCTACCCGCTGACGAAGCCTATTTTTTAACACGTGGCGCACAAAAGCTAGAAGCAGATGTATTTGACACGTTACAACAACTGGCTAAAGGCACTCACTTTGAGAATAAGCTTGAGCTAGTTTCAGGCTTTAAGTTTCCTGATATTGTGGCTTATGTCAACCAAACCCAAGGCTATGGGCTTGAGGTAAAAACCACCAAGCAAAACGGCTGGACGTGTATTGGCAACAGCGTTCTGGAATCCACTCGAGTAGATAACATTGAGCGTATTTACCTGTTTTTTGGCAAACTTGCCCCCCCTGTAGGCTTTAAGTGGCGACTGTACCAAGCGTGCCTGCCCGATGTTGCGGTGACACACTCCCCTCGCTACCAGATAGATATGAACTTACCTGAAGGGGCTTCCATCTTTGATAAGTTGGGCATCCCTTACGACACGCTACGCAATAGTGGGCAACCTATAAAGCCGATAGTGGACTATTACAAACAGCACCTTAAAAGTGGCGAAAGCCTTTGGTGGATGGGCGATAGCGATCAAGAACAAGCAGCTAGTATTACTATTACACTATGGTCTCATTTAGATAAGAGACAGAAAGACACGCTTATTCGAGAAGCTACTTGTCTCTTCCCCGAGGTGTTGGCGCAAGGGCAAAGTAAAGGGAGCAAGGGTAAGTACAATCGTTTCGTGGTGTGGCTTGTCAACAAAGGTATAGCCTACGCCTCTTCACGCGATGGTTTTTCGGCAGGGGGAGTACAAGAAGTGACAATAGGTAACAACAACTATTCTAAAGTTCCTAAGCAAGTGGCTGTGGTACTTAAAGATGCTGAAAAGATAGCAGAAACCTTGGCCAACTTACCCCACGAGCTTTTAGCGGATACATGGGGAGAAGTGATTGAGAACGACCGCCTGAGCCAATGGTTAAGGCTGGTATCACCCTATATTCAATCTCAGTACACTTTTTCTGATGGTTTCCCTTCTGTATTTCAACAAGCTCTTGTTCAAGGTGCAGCTTGCTACCCTACCTACAGAAATAAACGCTAGCCATGCCCCTGCTTTCCCCTACGCAACAGGCCACCGTCCACGTCGTCCCCCTTACTGATGCGCCCCTCCCCGCCGACACGCTGACCTACGCCCTGCCACCCCACACGCCCGCCCCCGCCGTGGGGCAACTGGTGTTTGTCCCCTTGGGGCATCAGCCCAACCCCCTGCCCGCCGTGGTGTGGCCTGCCCCGCCCAACGCCCCCGCCCTTGCGCCGCACCAGCTACGGCCACTGGCCAGCATCAGCCCCAGCCCGCCTCTGCTCACCCCGCACCAAGTGCCGTGGCTGGCGTGGTTGGCGCATTACTACGGCGCCTCCCTGCCAGAAACCCTGCAAACCATTTTGCCCAGCGTGGTAAGCCAACAGGGTAAGGCCAAACCGCCCACCGCCAAGCAGCAATGGGGTTTGCGCCTCGCCCCAGCCCCCGACCCCGCCCACCTTGCGCTGTGGCACGACACCCTAAAGGCCAAGGGGCTGACCTTTGACACCCCCGACCGCTGGCTTGAAGCCGACTGGCTTCGCCACAGCAGCATGACACGGGCGCAACTGGCCAAGTGGGAGAAAGTGGGCGTTTTGCTGCGAGAAAAACAACGCATTTGGCGAGACCCCCTCGTCCCCTTTGACCTACCCGACCAACCCACGCAAGCGTATCCTCCCCTCACGCCCAACCAAACCGAGGCCGTGGCCGCTCTGCTGGCGTTAGACGCTCACCAGCCCGCCTTGCTACAGGGCGTAACGGGCAGCGGTAAAACCGAGGTGTACATGCACCTGATTCGCCACACCATTGCCCAAGGCCAGCAAGCCCTCATGCTGTTGCCAGAAATTGCGCTGACGGGCCCCATTGGCTACCGTTTGGTGCAACGCTTTGGCAAGGCCACCACGGCGTTGTGGCATTCGCAACTCTCAGCTGGCGAACGGCTGGACACGTGGCAACGGCTACGTTCGGGCGAGATTTCTCTGCTGATTGGCGCACGGTCGGCGTTGTTTATGCCCCTGCCAGCCCTTGGGCTGGTGATTTGCGACGAAGCTCACGACGCCAGTTATAAGCAAGAGCAACCCGCTCCCCGCTACGATGCTCGCACGGCGGCGTTGTGGTTGGCGCAACACCAAGGCGTGCGAGTCGTTTTTGGCACGGCCACGCCCACGGTGAGCCAGTATTACCAAGCGCACACCACGGGCGAATTGGCCTTAATTCCGCTCACCCAGCGGTATGGCCAGCACAACCTCCCCACCGTCGAGCTGGTAGACGAGCGAGGCAGTAGCTCCCTCTCCCTTCGGGAGAGGGCTGGGGTGAGGGTCTTACCCCCTCTCCCCTTGGGAGAGGGGGCTGCGCTAGCAGCGGGTGAGGGACGGCCAATAAGACACTTGCAAGGCCTGCCCTCACCCCAGCCCTCTCCCAAAGAGAGTGGAAGTTGTGACCCTCACCCCAGCCCTCTCCCAGGGGGAGAGGGAGTAAGAGGGGAGAGGGGGCAAAAAGGCCTGTTGACCCCACAACTGACACAAGCCCTACTTGAGACCATCGCCCGAGACGAGCAGGCGATTATTTTGCTCAATCGCCGAGGGTTTAACAGCCAATGGCAATGCGCCGACTGTGGCCATGTTTTTCACTGCCCGTCGTGTAGCGTGAGCCTGACGTTTCACCATGTGGGGCAGGTGCTCAAGTGTCACCATTGCGGCCATGTGGAGCCTCCGCCGAATTTTTGCCCCAAGTGCATGTCCACCCATCTGCACGCCCTTGGCACGGGTACGCAACGCCTGCACGAGGAGGTACTTCGCACCCTTGCCTTACCCGCCAGCGACGTGCTTAGGTTGGATGGCGACACGGCACAGATTAAGGCGCAGGTGTTTGACACGCTCAAGCGGTTTAGGGCGGGCGAGAGCAAGGTGCTGGTGGGTACGCAACTGGTGGCCAAGGGGTTGGATTTGCCCAACGTCACGCTGGTGGGGGTGATACAGGCCGAGGCGAGCTTGTACTTCCCCGATTATACCAGCCACGAGCGCACGTTTCAGTTGCTCACGCAGGTGGCGGGGCGTGCTGGCCGAGGCAACAAACCTGGGCGGGTGTTGCTGCAAACCCGAGACCCGCAGCACCCTGTGATTCAGTTGGCTATGCATCACGCCAGCGACGCTTTTTGCACGTGGGAGCTGGAGCAGCGGGAGTCGTTGATGTTGCCCCCTTATGGCCAGCTCATCCGCTGGGTGGTGTCGGCTGAGGAGCGGGAGCGGGCGGAGCATTACGCCACGGCCTTGGTGCGTCAGCTTACCGAGGCCGTGGTGGCGGGTGGGTTTGCGTCCGAGGCGTGGCAGGTGTTGGGGCCTGCGCCTTGCCCCATTGAGCGGTTGCGGGATCGCTATCGCTTCCATGTGCAGTTGTTGCACCAAGGGGGCGAGGCGTTGCGTGCGGCGGCGGTGGGGTTGACCCGTCGTGCGCCCCGTGCCACGGGCTTGCGGTTGTTGCTGGATGTGGACGCTCAGAGCTTGATGTAGGGGATTACCATAAAGTCCATTTTGAGACATCTAACTAACTAGATGCTATAATACTCCTTGTTTAGCAAGGATGTTGACCATGCACTGTCCAAAATGTGGATCTACAGAAAAGAAAAAAGCTGGTTTTGTTGGCAAGGTACAGCGTTGGCAATGCAAAAATTGCCCTTGCAAATA
>JBIKUS010000048.1:0-14701 GCA_044347425.1 Vampirovibrionales bacterium
CCCGGCGCGGCCCCCCGCGCCCCCGCGCGCCCCCCAGCGGCGCGGAGAGGAGAGGAGAGGAGAGGAGAGGAGCATGGCAGGGCAGTCCTTTCGTGGGGTTGGGTGATACGTTTAGTTTACTGGTTTATCGGCTAATGGGCAACAAACTTTAGGGTAAGTTACGCAAAATATCGTCTGGTTACTTTAGGCTAGCGTTACCCTTAACCATGCCTAGTAAAGCCTGTGCTGCCTTGGGGGTGTTGGCCTGTAATACCTCTTGCCACTGGTGCGCCCATGCCTCGTGCTGGCCAGCCCCCGCTTGAGCTAACGCCAAGGCACTGGCGGGTAAGGCCTCCACACTCGCCACAGCACGATGCTCCCCCAAAGGCAGCCCCGCCCAATCGGCGAGCTGCGCCACACACGGCAGAGCTTGCCCCGCTTGTGCCAAACTGACAACAGGCGTCCCCACGGCCAAGGCCTCAAGGGCGGCACCTGTATCGCTCACGGGTAAGGCGTCAAGTACGGCATCAGCCAGTTGAATCAACCGCAACCTGTCCGCTGGCCTAAAAGGCCCCGCCAAACGTACCGCATTAAGGTGGTGCGGGTGGAGCGTCTCTTGCCAACGAGCCTGTAACCGTTGGTTGAGGCTGGCAATCGGGCTTTGCAACACCAGCACTCTGGCCTTGGGTTCGGCAGCCAATAACGCCTCAATCGCCCTATCTGCCCAAGGCGATAGCATGGCCACACTGGCGTTCATCACCCAAAGTTTTTCGCCATAAGCCACACCAAAGGCCTCTCGGTCAAGGGTCAGGTTTGGCTCCACGGGTAGAGGGCGCCACCCGATAAGTGGCACGGTCGTCGGCACCACCTTAGGCAGAGCATACCCCTCGGGTAAGCCTTCGTTGGGGAGACCCGTTTGCCATAGAGCCTCGCCCCATTGGGTTGGCGTGCCTGCCGTAGCGCACCAAGGGGTGGTTTGGCTCCACAACACGGCTTGCATGGGAGCTAACGCCTGTTGCCCCAACATAAAGCCCCCCGCCTCTGTGGTAAGGTTGGTGTAAAGCAGGGTAGAACAGTTGGCGTTGACAATGGCCGTTTGCGCCTGCTCAAAAGCGAGCGTCGTGGGTAAAGCAGTCACACTATCTTGCGGAGCCAGCCACGCCGACACCGCCTCGTGCGCCGACGCTTCGCCTGCTTCAAGCGCAAACCAGTGCAGGGCAACTTGCTCTCGGTCGAGGGCTTTAAACACGGGGCCAAGGCTTCGGCCTAGCCAGTGGTTGGGGTGCATGAAGCGACTCACCACGCCCAGCACAGGCAAAGGCGAAGCGGGAGCTTGCGACATTGCAGGCGCAGGCGGAAGCGTGCAGGCCAGTGTCTCGTTTAAGCTGGCCAACGAGGCTAAAGCGGCATGTTGCGTGTCGGCACACGGCCAAGCGGCCAACTCGCTAAGCCGATGGGGAGCAGCCCCCACCGTTTGCCACGGTTGCGCCAGTTGCCCCGCCAATTTAGGAGCTGTCGCCTTGGCCAAGGCCTTTAAGCTGGCTTGCGAGCGTTGCACGTGGGCTAACACGTCGGTGTCGTTCTCGGCCACGGCGGGTTGCCATAGGGTTTTACGAAGCTCCAAGCCAAAACGCTCGATGGGTTCAGTAAGTAAGCCTTGGGCTTGCTCTAAAGCATGGTGAGCCGCCTCGGCATCATCTGTCGCAAAGTGAGCCTCGGCCAAGGCAACCAACCCTTGAGCGGGGAGGTTGGCAAGGTCTTGGGTCAGCACGGCCACGGCCGCCTCTGGCCTGTGTTGCCGCCTCATTAACTCGGCCAAGGCCAGCCTCGCCTCAGTATCGGCGGGCGTTAAGGCCAACAGCTCCGCCCAGTGCAGGGTGGCTTTGTCCCACTGGCCACGGGCGGTAAACCAGTCGGCGGCCTGCCTGTGCGCCACTTGCGGCGAGCCTGCCTGTGCCAACGCCTCGGCGTAGGCGGCTTGGGCTTGGGTCGCCTCGTTCAGGGCTTCGTGGCAGGCACCCCTTAGCCAGTTGAGCAAGTTAGCCTGCTCCGCTAGGGGCGTTGCCTCGGGGTGAGCGAGGGCGGTTTGCGCTTGGCCAATCACCTCAAGGGCAAGGGCGTGTTGGTCAAGCTGTTGGCACAAGCCCACGGTGGCCAGCACCGTCTCAAGGTTGGCGGGGTCGCAGGTCACGGCTCGGCGATAGGCCTCTAACGCCTCGGGGGCGAAGCCTTGGGCTTGCAACAACTGGGCAAGGCTCACCCATGCGGGGGTCAGGGTGTCGTCTACGGTTAGCGCACGGCGGTAGGCGGCAAGGGCTTGTTGGGCATCGCCCAATTGGGCGTGCGCTTCGCCCGCTAGCCACAAGCTGGGGGCGTCGATGGGGTCGCATTGTAGGGCGACTTCGGCGAGGGCTAAAGCTCGTTGGGGGGTGTTGCCGTAGCGTAGCACCAACTCGGCCAAGGCTCGGTGAGGGGCGACGGCGGTGGGATGGGCTTCGGTTTGGGCTTGCAGGCGTTGGGCAAGGGTGTCAAAGGCTTGTTGGGCGACGAGGGTAGCGGTTTCGGGGTGGTGGGGGTAGAGGAGCAGGGCTTGGGGCATGGCGGGGTCACTCGTTTTAGGCGGGTGGGCAACCCCATGAGTGTAGCAGAAACCTACGCCACAGCTCACCTTTGCCCTTGGGGCGAGGGCATTTAGGTTCTGACAAAGGTAGCTATTGAATTTTTACTGTCTAATTTGATAGAATGTACAAGTTCATTAGTAGTTATTAGGTATTTATAGATTTATGGCAAAAGGTTAATGGTATTGGTTGGAATTATGGTAAACTAAAAATATGACGCTATCAGCTAATGATGTTTTTCAAGCATTGCTTTCACACAACTATTTTCCTTGCCAAAAAGAGAAAAGAACTGAGTTACCTCCTATTTTTTCTTCAGTTAGGTTTACATCATCAGTAGCTGATGACTTAATCGCATGTGTGTCCTATACTTATCCAAAAGGCGATAAAAATCTAACTTTTAAATATAGGAAAGGTGGTTACGATCAAGTTGATTGTAGATTAACTCGCTATAATAATGTATTTCGCCTTGCAAGCATACCCCATCCAAAGGCTTATGCTCATTTGTGCAAAACCATTCAAATTCACTGGGACAAAATAAGTCATACATGCACTAATCTTAATAGTCGAATCCGCCCAAGACGATTTAAAGATGGCCGTATTATTATAATGGATTACGAAGGTTTTAAGTCACAGAAAAATAAAGAGGTAAGTGCTGGATTTGGGAAACGATATAGGGCAGAAGCTGATATAAACGATTTTTTTCATAGCATTTATTCTCATTCAATACCTTGGGTTGCTGCGGGCATCGATATAGCAAAAAAGGACACAAGCAATAATCATTGGTATAATGAATTTGATACTATGATTCGTCACAATAAAAGAAATGAAACAAATGGAGTTCCGGTTGGCCCCGGGACATCAAATATTATTGCAGAGTTTCTTCTTTATGTTGTCGATACCAACTTAAAGAAGAAAAACTATAGCTTCCACAGGTTTATCGACGACTATACTTGTTATTGTGATTCAAAGGAGCAGGCGGAAAGATTTATCATGGATTTATCTGAAGAGTTGCTAAAGTTGAAGTTAAAACTAAACGGAAGAAAAACAAAAATTGTGCAGTTGCCTGATGTTGATAGCCCTTTATGGATATCAGATTTAAGAACAAGAATCCCAAAAGGTAAAAAAATTAAGCTGTATGAAGCTTTGGCTTACATTGATTATGCAGTAAGTATACATAAGGCATGTGAAAATCCTAGTTTGTTGAAGTTTGCTGTTAATACAGCTGTTAGCAAGATTGAGAATACGGCGGAGTCTCTTCGGCATTTAAAGAAACGTATTCTTGAGTTAGCCTTTTATTACCCTCTTTTGTTGCCTTCACTAATCCATATTGAGGAAAAAATATATAATAAGTTAGACTTAAGTGCTAAAGGCAATGAACTTTCATATACTGAGAAAGAGTTAAATACAATAATAATAGAAAACTCACTTCACAGAAGAACTGACGCATTGGCTTGGAGCTTGTATTTTTTGCAGAAACAAAATTTAAGCCCAGAAGAAAACAGTATTGAGGCTATACTGAAAACAAATGATTGCTTGGCAATCACAGCTTTACTAAATTATTCACAATGCAAGAATAGCATAGTTGTAAAACATATAGAAGGACTTGTTGTATCTTCATCAGATGACTATATGAGAGATCAATTTTGGCTTCTTTTTTATGAAGCTTACTATCGTGGCCTAATTAGTAACCCCTATCCCAATGATACTACCTTTGAAGTTTTAAAAAAACACAATGTTACATTTTTGTCTCCAGCATAATAACAAGGAACCCGTTCTCCCTACTGGCCACCCCTCACCCCTGCGACGTTTATTTGCTATACTGTTGCCATGACATTCCCTCCCCCCCCTAGCCTCCTTAGCCATTACGCCGTCGTCCCCTTGGCCGAAGCGCACCTGCCTGCCGTCATGGCCATAGAATCCGTCTCCTTTGGCAAACACCACTGGAGCGCAAGCTCGTTTACCAACGAATTGAGCAACCAAATGGCCAGCTACTACGTGCTGGCCTTGCCACCCAACACACTCGCCACGGCCACCCTCCCCCATGTTATTGCCTACGCTGGCAGTTGGGTCGTGCTAGACGAAGGCCACATCACCACCGTGGCCTCTCACCCCGACTTTAGAGGCTTGGCCTTGGGCGAGATGATGCTGTTGCAATTGCTTGGCTGGTTTAGGCACAGGCAAGTAGCCCACGCCACGCTCGAGGTGCGAGAAAGCAACGCTGTCGCCCAAGCCCTCTATTATAAGTACTGGTTTGAAACCCGAGGCTTCAGAAAACGCTACTACCAAGACAACGACGAAGCCGCTTTACTGATGACCTCGCCCCACTTAAGCGATAAGCCCTATGAGGCGTTTTGTAGCCAACAACAGGCTGCCTTACTGGCCAAGTGGGGAGTCACCTCGGTCACAGGCTGGTGCAGTTACTCTTAATAAAGATACAGTGGCAAGGCCATATGGTCTGGCACAAGCGGCAGAGTGATGACAAAGGCGGCTTGGTCGGCCACGTTACTGCTGGTGTCTGGCGTCAGTGCCACAGAGAGTTTAATCATCACGGGCCACTGGTGGGTTTGTTGGCCAAACAGCTTAAACACCTCAACAGGAGGCAAATCAAGCAGGCGTTGCTGGTTGGCGGGTAGCACGGGTATCAAGGTCTCTTCCTCAAGCAGGGGTTCCCACTTGGCCGAGGCTAGCAGATGGTCGAAGTCGGCCAACATGGTGGTGGGGTTCACCAGCCATTGCCCCTTGAGGACTTCTACCTTACTAAACACCACCAAGTTAAGCTCGCTGGCTGTGGCCGATTCATTCGTCAACAACACCTTAGGCCGAATGACCCACGGGGCGGGTTTTTCGTTCATGTGCCAACGGGGAAGGAGGCGTTCGACGGCTTGGCCTCGGGGGGCTTGGTAGGCCTGCCACGCCATGGCCGTTAGCTCCACTAGGCTGGGGATGCGTCCCGCATTGGCCGTTTGCCAATCGGCCTTGGCCTTGCGATAGCGCACGTCAAAATCAGCAGCGTAATAAAACCCCGTACCGTTT
Organism: Vampirovibrionales bacterium; assembly: GCA_044347425.1. Classification (GTDB taxonomy): domain Bacteria; phylum Cyanobacteriota; class Vampirovibrionia; order Vampirovibrionales; family JAJTHC01; genus JBIKUS01. The sequence continues at coordinate 5,631 of JBIKUS010000048.1, forward strand.
AGGCGGAGGTAGGGCTTGGCTTGGCTTCGGGCTTCTTCGCTGCGTTGCTGGCGTAATACGTCGCTGGCGTTAAGGTTGGCCGAGGGCAGGTTAAACACGCCTAAGCGTCCGCTGGTGGGCAGGCGTAGAGGCTGGCCTTTAATGGCAGCGGGGGGTTGTAGCACGTTGCTGGGCTGTATATCAGCCCACGCAAGGGGCGCAAGGGCAAGGCTCGCACAACTTAAAACGGTCAACCAGTGTCTCATGGGGTGGGTCTCCTACTCTCTTTATCATACACCGCTTGGCGCACTTGGCTAGCTAGCTTTAAGGTGAGGCGTTAGGCTCTGTCACTCCAACTTAGGGTTAATACTTAGGATAGGTAAGGTAACTTTTACACGTGTACTAGCTTACAAACAGTTACAGGGGCTTGGCCTTTCGCTTGGTTTTACGCATACTAGGCAAAGTCTTTAGTATCGTCTTAGTTGAGTGGTTGGCCTTGGGCGGTTGTCTTGCCAGCGCACGCCACATAATGGAGAAACTCCCCCATGAAAGCATTGATAAAAGTGATTGGCGTAGGTGGTGCTGGCGGTAACGCCGTTAACCGCATGATTGAAAGCGGTATGGTGGGCGTTGAGTTTTGGACGCTTAACACCGATGCCCAAGTGCTAGAAATGGCCAAAAGCGACAATCGCTTACAACTAGGCCAAAAAGTCACCCGTGGCCTTGGCGCAGGTGGCAACCCCACCGTGGGCCAAAAAGCCGCCGAAGAAAGCCGTGAAGAAATTGCCGCCTGCCTGCAAGGCGCCGACATGGTGTTTATCACCGCTGGCATGGGTGGTGGTACAGGCACAGGCGCAGCCCCCATTGTGGCCAACATCGCCCGAGAAATGGGTGCCTTGACCGTGGGTGTGATTACTCGCCCCTTCGCTTTTGAAGGTCGTCGTCGCTCGCAACAGGCCGCCCACGGCGTTGAAGCCCTGAAAGAGCAAGTCGATACCCTCATCGCCATCCCCAACGACAAACTGTTGAGCGTGGTTGAAGTGAAAACCAGTATGCAAAACGCCTTTGGCATTGCTGATGATGTGCTACTACGTGGTGTGCAAGGCATTAGCGACATTATTAACGTGCCTGGCTTGATTAACGTAGACTTTGCCGACGTTAAAAACGTGATGAACCAAAGCGGTAGTGCCTTAATGGGTATTGGCCGTGCAGGTGGCGAAGGCCGAGCCATGGAAGCTGCTCGCCTAGCCATTAACTCGCCCTTGCTGGAGACCAGCATTGACGGCGCACAAGGGGTCATCCTCAACATTACGGGCGGAGCCGACATGACCCTGCACGAAGTCAACGCCGCCGCCGAGTTGGTTTACGAATCTGTCGACCCCGATGCCAACATCATTTTTGGCTCTGTGGTGGATGAGCGTTTGCAAGGCGAGATTCAAATTACGGTTATCGCCACAGGCTTTGACCTACGCCCCACGGTCACCTCGCCCTTAACGGTGGATGAGCCTGTGTTGATGGGTGCGAATGGTCGTACTATGGGCTTGCCCCCAGAAGCTAAGGTGTACAGCCGTGCAGGTGCAGCCCCTAGCAACCAAGCCACCGAAACGGCTCGTCGTTTGCTGGATTTGCCCGATTTTTTGCGTAGCAAACGCTAAACCCTTTACCCAACCCTCTCTCTTACGGAGGGGGTTGGCTGTTTTAGACTGATTTTTTAGGGAATGATGATGTCTCAAGCCACTGCCACCCCGCTGATTGAACGCCTACTTGCCCCCACGTTAACCCCACTCCTTTGGGACGATGCTACGGGGTTAGTATTGCTTGACCAACGCCAACTTCCCCAAACCGTGATGGTGCTTACCTATACTTGCCCCCTTGCCGTGGCCGAAGCCATTACAACAATGGTGGTGCGTGGTGCGCCTGCTATTGGTTTAGCGGCGGCGTATGGGCTGGCCTTATCTGTAAGGCAGTCTTTAAAGCAAGGGTTATCGCTTCAGGCAACGCTTACCCAACTGCACCAGCACGAGGCTGTGCTACGAGCGGCTCGCCCCACGGCGGTGAACTTGATGGCCTGCCTAGATGCTCAACTGGCGGTGGTGGAGGCGTGGCAAGCCTCGCCCAACGCTAACGATACCAAGGCACTACTGGCCGAACTTACCCAAAACGCCCTTGCCCTGCACCAAGCCGATGCCGCTGGCAACCGAGCGATGGGGCGTTATGGTGCCGAACTGATGCCCGACAATGCCGTGCTGCTTACCCATTGTAATGCGGGTGCGTTAGCCACGGGTGGCTATGGTACGGCTTTAGGTGTAGTACGTGCCACCGCCGAAGCTGGCAAGCTGGCACGCATTTACGCCGACGAGACCCGTCCCCGTTTGCAGGGGGGGCAACTCACCTGTTGGGAATTGATGAACGACGGTTTGCCTGTCACGCTACTCACCGACGGTATGAGTGGCTGGCTAATGCAACAACGCAAGGTAGATGCTGTGGTGGTGGGTGCCGATCGTATTGCTCGTAATGGCGATGCGGCGAATAAAATTGGCACGTATAACCTAGCCTTGGTGGCCAAAGCGCATGGCGTACCGTTTTACGTGGCGGCTCCCCGCACCACGTTTGATGCTAATTTAACTGATGGATCGGGTATCCCCATTGAGGAGCGCAGTGGCGATGAAGTACGGGTGATTGAAGGACAAACGGTGGCACCTGCGGGCGTACCTGTATGGAACCCAGGCTTTGACGTGACGCCCGCTAGCCTGATTACGGCGTTTATCACCGAGGCGGGTGTGTTGAAGCCCGACCAACTGGCCGACTGGCTCACTTAAGGTCATTTGCTCAGCTACAGGCGATGTTTTAAAGGTATACTAGCCTTACCGCTTCTGCCCCCTCCGTGCCAAAAGGATACCCCCATGTCGCTTATCAAGTTGGCTCCGCTATGGGTAACCCTACTGTGTGCTGGGTTGCTGGCCGTGGGCTTAACACAACCCTCGCCTCAAGCCCCCAAACCCCTTAGGGTGGCTAGCCCCGTAGCCAATAAACCCAAGCCCGCCTCTGCCCCTGCCACGCCTGCCGAGCAGGATCCCCTCAAAGACTCCCCCTATCAACTGGCACTGCCTGGCTACGTCTACCGCTTCCCCACCGACCATGCCGCCCACCCTGGCTTTAAAACGGAATGGTGGTACTACACGGGGCATCTCTGGCAAGCCGACAAACCAAAACCCTTGCCCACTGACCCTGACTTTGGCTTTGAACTCACCTTTTTTAGGAGCGAAACGGGGTTAAAAGCCTTACCCTCCGCCAAGGCAACCCCGTGGCGTGTGCCAGAGTTGTACGCTGCCCATTTTACCATTACCGACCATGCCAAAAAGGGCTTTACCGTGGCCGAAGCCCTCGGGCGGCCTCACCCCGCACTGGCCGAAGCCAAGGCCAACACGTACCAAATCACCCTCGGCGATTGGGGCGTTGAGACCCTGCCCAACGGCGAGCATCGCCTGACTGCCCGAAGTAAAGAATGGCAGTTGTCGCTAACCCTCGCCTCGGCCAAGCCCCCCGCCGTGCACGGGCATGAGGGCGTGAGCCAAAAAGCGGCGTGTACGGGCTGCGCTTCGCATTACTATTCGTTGTCTCGGTTGGTGGGTAGCGGTACGCTCACCCATGCCAGTGGCAAAGTCATCCCTCTTCGTGGCCAAGCTTGGATGGATCACGAATTTGGCAGTAACCAGCTCACCAAAGCGCAAGTAGGCTGGGATTGGTTTAGCCTGCAACTGGCCAATAACGAGGAACTCATGCTCTACGTGCTTCGCCTTGCCGATGGCACACTGGAGCCGTACTCGAGCGGCTCGTTGATTGACGCACAGGGCAAGGTGACCCATTTACCGCTTGAGGCCTTTACCATTACGCCCACCCAACAATGGACAAGCCCCACCACCAAGGGTAAGTACCCCATGGCGTGGCAAGTCAGCATCCCCAGCCTTGACACGAAGCTGACCATTACCCCCACGCAACCCAACCAAGAGCTGGTGCTTGAAGATAACACAGGCGTAAGCTATTGGGAGGGGGCTTGCCGTGTGGCTGGCCTACACCGTGGCGCACCCACCACAGGGCTAGGCTATGTGGAGTTGACAGGGTATGCAAAAGCATTTAACCAACCTATATGATAAGATCCGCCCAACGCATACTGGTAATTCGCAACCGCTTTATTGGCGATACGTTACTGACCCTGCCCTTTCTGCACGCCCTACGCTCGGCTCACACCCACGCCAGCATTGACGTACTCGTCGCCCCCAACAGTGGCGAAGTGTTAGAACACGCCCCGTGTGTGGATAAGCTCCTCTATCACACGCCCCGAAAACCTAAACAACTTACCCCAGAGCGATGGCAAACGTGGGGCTTTTGGCCAACTGTCGGTGTACTCAGGCAACAACGCTATACCGAGGCTTACATCCTCAAACGCTCATTGTCATCGGCGGGGTTGGCGGCTTTGGCGGGTATCCCCAAGCGGGTGGGCTTTGCTACGCAAGGCCGAAGCTGGTTGCTAACCCACCCCCACCCTTACCCTCCTCTTGGCTCAGGCACTGGCCACGAAGCCGAAGCCTTTCTCAGCCTCCTGCCGCCCGAACATCGCCCCGCCACGTTAGAGCCGCCAAGGTTGGTCTTGTCTCCTGCTGAACTTGCAGAGGCCGAGGCGTTGTTTGCCCCTTATCAATCGTGCCTCAATGTGTCGATTGGCGTGGTGGCGAGTAATCCTGCCAAAAACTGGCCGCTTGAGGCTTGGGCAGCCTTGTTGCCTCAACTTAGCGATAACCTAGCTCAAGCGGGGCAAGCCGTGGTGTTTCATGCCATTGGCAGCCCTGCCGATGTGACTCTGTTACTCCAACTTAAAACTCTGTTACCCCCCACCGTGGCCGAAAAAGTTATTGTCTGGGCAGATAAAAACCTACCCTTGCGCTTAGCGTTGGCCATACAAGGGCAATGCGCTTGGGGTGTTGGGGTGGATTCGGGCTTAGGGCATGGCTTGGCCGCACTGGGTAAGCCTGTCGTTACCCTGTTTGGCCCCATGTCGCCTCAGCGTTGGCGACCTTTGGCTGAAGGCAGCCAAGTTGTTGCTTTAGGGCTACCTTGCCAGCCCTGCCATTTAAAAGTGAGCTGTCAGCATGAGTGGGCGTGTATGACAACGCTCCCCGTGGCCACCGTGTTAGAGGCCTGTGTGACCGTCCATCAACACAGTAACCAAGCCTCTGGTTAAGCGTTTATGCGGGTAGTAGCTTTGTCTACTGTTTAGGTGAGGCTAAGGGTTGGCTTGAGGAGATGGCCGTACCTGCTAGCTGGCGTAAAAGCTGTGCCAAAGCTTTCGCCTCAACCGCTTCGGGGGCGGTGGGTGAGAGCTGTAAAAACACCTCAATATCATGCAACGCCTTAGTATGCTGAGCCATGGCTTGCAGCACCTGCGCCCTATGCCAATACGTTTCGGCCAAAGTGGGGTCAGTCGCTAGTGCCTTGTCATACCACATCAGAGCCTCGGGGTATTGCTTTAACTGAAAGTAAGCAAAGCCCTTGCTGTCTTGGGTAGCGGGGTCGGTGGGGTCAAGGGCGAGGGCTTGGTTAATGGCCTCAAGCCCTTGGGCAGGTAACCAAGCTTTGGCTAGGGCATAACCCAAGTTATTGTAAACCACAGCCGTCCGCATACCGTGATTAAGGGCTTGCTGGCTGGCTTGGGCAGCTTCGGCGTAACGAGAATCACTCGCATACAACACACTTAAATCATGGTAGTGTTGTGCATTCAGCGGGGCATAACTCAAGAGCTTTTGCTGGTAGCTAATAGCTTCATCATAGCGTAGTTCTTTAAAAGCTAAACGAGCCAACCCGCCATAGATTGTCACAAAGCTGGGCTGAGGCAAAGTCAGTGCCTTAAGGTAATAGGCCTTAGCCTCTTGGGTATGGCCCAGTTGGGCGTGAGTATACCCTAACAAGCTGGCCAATTCGCTGTTGGTTTGCCCTGCTTGTTGGCTAATGCTAGCCTCTAACAAAGGCAAGGCTGAGAGGAGTTCACCGTTGCTGAGTAGCTCGTAGGCCAGTTGTAGGCGGAGCTGTAGGGTAGCTTGCCCAACGTTTAGGCTGGCCACAACGGGTGCAGGTATGTGCGGTGTCGCCATAGCAACAAGCGGCAAGCAGCCACTTGCCAAAAGTAACCCTGTTAAAGCCAAGTAGTTAACGACACGATTAAAAGCCATACCATACCCCTTAGCAACAACACCATAACTAGCCAAACCTAGTGTAGCGTAATGCTGGCTACTTAACAAGCAGGGTTAAGCAGAGGCTTCTTTAAAGTCGCTGGCGTGTAGTTGGTGCAACCACCGCCTGTAGTGCCAATGTTCAAAGCTATCACAATAAAACACGAGCGACTTAAGCAAGGTGAGACCCGTGGGGCTTTTGGGTTGTATTAGCTGCATTAACGCCACAGCATTAGCAGAGTCGTCGCTAGGAATCGTGGTCAATTCAAGCTCAGCAACCAGGATGCAATGCACCTTGTCAGCACTGGCGGGGTTGGGCTGGCTTAAGTAGCCAAGCAACCACTGCCGCAACACCACACTCGCCCGCCTTGTAGGGCTAAACTCGGCTTTTAGGGTGTTGCTGAAGGCTTCTAATATCATTGGTTTACCTAGTGGCTATAGAAGCCGCTGAATGAGTGGTTAGGTGAGGTGGTAGCGAGGAAGTTTGTAATAAAGATGAGGCGTGTAGACAGACCTACATAACGAATCTTTAGAGCAAACTGACGAAGCTAACGCCCACATAAATGCTCATGCAGAGGCTTCTAAGGGTGGAGGGACACCCCACCACCGTACTTAATAGTATAGGGCATACCGCACGGCGTTGCCAAGCTAAGCTAAGGTTTTTAAACTAGCTTGGTGAGTTTCCTCGTGGTAGCATAGCCAATGTTGTAACTCTTGTTTTGGAAGTTTGCCCTCATGTCGTCGTCACTGCCTGCTGTTGTTAGCCCTTTACTCGCCCAACACCACGCCGACGCTTTGGCGCAAGCGCAACAAGCTACCTCACCCGAAGCTTTGGCCGAGGTGCGTACCACGTGGCTGGGTCGCCAAGGCCTGATTACCCAACTTAAACGCAACTTAAAAGATGTGCCTGCCGACGAACGCCCCGCCATGGGGCAGGCCCTCAACCAGCTTTCGGCCATGTTAGAGGCGGCTTTTGACGCAAAGCACGACGAACTGGCTGGCCAAGTGCTGGCGCAACGCCTCGCCACCGAAGCCTTAGACGTGACCCTGCCAGGCTTGGCGCACCCTGTGGGTAAAGCTCACCCGCTGACGCAATTGGTAGAGGATGTGTGCCAACTGTTTGAAGGCATGGGCTACACCGTGTTGGATGATACCGCCTGCCCCGAGGTTGAGACCGACCATTACAACTTCGTCGCGCTTAACTTTAAGGACGATCACCCCGCCCGTGACATGCAGGACACCTTTTACACCCGCCTAGCCCCTAACGTACTGTTGCGGAGCCAAACCAGTAACGCCCAAATACGCACCATGGAGGCGACCAAGCCCCCTCTGCGGATTGTAGCCCCTGGGCGAGTGTACCGTAACGAGGAGGTGAGTAGCCGTAAGTTTGTGTTGTTTCACCAAATTGAAGGTTTATACGTGGATAAAAACGTGCGCTTTAGCGATTTAAAGGGGACACTCAACGCTTTTATTGCCCAACTGTTTGGTGGGCAGCCTCGGCCTACCCGCTTTCGGCCCAGTTACTTCCCCTTTACAGAGCCGAGTGCCGAGGTAGACGTGGAATGTGTGTTTTGCCAAGGCAAGGGCTGTAAAGTGTGTAGCCACAGCGGTTGGCTCGAGATTTTAGGGGCGGGTATGGTTCACCCCAACGTGTTGCGCCACGTGGGTATTGACCCCGACGAGTACAGCGGCTTTGCCTTTGGCATGGGCGTAGAGCGTTTGGCCATGTTGCGTGATGGTATTGAGGACATACGCCTGTTTTACCAAAACGACCAACGCTTGTTAGCCAGTTGGAAGGCTGGCGGACTATAACAGTTTGGCTATGTTATGCTAAACTAACAGTATGCTTTTGCCCCAGTAGCTCAGTGGATAGAGCATCCGCCTTCTAAGCGGATGGTCGCATGTTCGAATCATGCCTGGGGCGTTTTTTATAAGGCTTTGTTCACCTGTAGGTCAATCACTTGGTTGAAAGCTACCGCCTAGCCCCCTAAAGTTTGCAGGGTTTGGTACGATAGTCTCAACAAACCTACACCCCACGAAAGGATCGCCATGCAATGCTCACGCCTCACGCCTCACGCCTCACGCAAAAAGGTTAGCAGAAGCCTAGCTTTTACGATTAGCGAATTACTGATTGCGCTGGGTATTATAGGCTTGATAGCCACGTTTACCGTCCCCAAGGTATTGCACAGTATTGATGAAGCCAGCTACCGCACTGCCCTAAAACAAGCCGAAAGCGTGATACAAACTATAGGTGCTGAAGCTTACTCGCAAGGTTATAAGGGGAAGCGCATTGATTATTACCGTGATAAAGTAAATGCGGTAAAGATTTGTACTGACCCTAACGGTGTAACACAAGGATGTATGGTAGTACCTGTAAGTGTTGGGGCTTCAGAATATACCGAAAATGCTTTTGTTTTGCCTAGTGGGGTAACAATAGGGGGTATCAATGGTAATTCTACCTTTGAAGATAATGGAGATGTTTGGCTGATAGATCTCAACGGAGTAAAGTCACCAAACATTCAAAATGTAGACATACTTAAATGGAGACCCCCCAGTTTCAACTCTAGTGGTCAAATACTAGACTGCAACGGACGACAGTTAGGTTGTCCTTATGCAGGTTCAGAGTTGGGTAGATATAGAAAAATCATGGGTTTGCCATAAGCTACACCTTCGTCGTCGGCGTTGTCTCGGGTTTCAGCGGGTCATGCTCCAACAAAAACGAGGTGTAAATCTCTTGCCCGTGCTTAAACACGGGGTGCTTTAACAATGCCTGATGAAACGCAATGGTGGTGGGTATGCCCGTAATAGCGTATTCGGCCAAGGCACGCTGCCCCCGTGCAATGGCTTGCTCGCGGGTGGGGGCGTGTA
>JBIKUS010000157.1:0-4001 GCA_044347425.1 Vampirovibrionales bacterium
ATGCTCATTAACACCGCCCGAGGAGGTCTTGTCGATTCGGCAGCGTTGCTGCACGCCCTTAACCACAACCAACTGGCCGCCGCCGCCTTAGACGTTCTCCCCACCGAGGCTACCCTCTTTACCAAACCCGAGCATCGCCCCTTATGGGCTACCACCACCACGCCCGAGACCTTGCCCCCGCACGAGCAAGCCTTACGCCAAGCTTTTGATTCCGATATCGCCCTGTTGCAACACCCCAAGGTGATGCACACGCCCCACACAGCGTTTTACACCCATACCGCCGTGGTGGCGGGAGTGGAACAGACCCTCACCTCTCTAACGGCATGGGTAACTCACCCCACAGAGCAGCCTTTGCCTTACCAAGTGCTAGGGGATGCGCCGTAATGCCCACCGAAGTTGTACGCCCCTTACCTGCCACGTGGGCTATCCTCTTGGCGGCAGGGCAATCGGCACGGTTTCAAGCAACGGCATTGCAGCACGGCCAACCGCTCCCCTGCCCTAACAAAACCCAGTTGCCTTTGCACGGCAAACCCGTGTGGGAATGGTCTGCCTTAGCCTTAGCAGCCACACCCAATGTAGAGGGCATTGTACTGGTCATCCCCCCCGATGCCTCACCCCAAGCATGGCCATGGCCAAGTAACCTACCACCCCATCTCACCACCCTGTCCACCACGGGCGGAGCCACCCGTACCCACTCTGTAGCGCAAGGGGTAGCCTGCTTAGAGGCCTATTTAGCCCAGCACCCCCAAGTCACGCCGCCGCAAGGGGTGCTGATACACGATGCAGCTCGCCCCTACCTGCAAGCGGAGTGGCTCACCCAGCTACTGGCTGACTGGTGGGAGCAAGCCCCCCCACAACAGCCCCAAGCACCCTGTCTGGGCATGGCCACGGGGCATCCCGCTCACGATTCGCTGAAACAGGTGGATGAGCGCAACCGTATTATAGCCAGCCCCAACCGTAACCAACATTGGCAAGTGCAAACCCCGCAAGTGGTGGCCTACCCTGCTCTGCAAGCTGCTTTAAAAGCATGGCAAACGTTACCCGATGCTCATAAGCCGCACCTGACTGACGATGTGCAACTGCTAGCGTGGGCATTAGCACAGGGAGCTTTAACCGACACCCTAACCCACAATAAAGCCGATGCTAGCCAAGCCACTTGTAGCGTATGGGCCAATGCAGCATACAACCCTAAGCTCACCGTGCATCACGATTGGGCTTATGCCCCCCCACTCGTCGGCAAGCCTACCTGTTAGTAGCAAAAGCCGAGGCTAACCCCGATATAGCCTGCCCCTGTGCTTGGTACTGAGAGATCAACCCCTCAGACACGGTAAACTGGCTTTTCAACAACGCCTCTCGCCTAACCAGCCGTTCTTCGGCACGGGTAATGTTGTCGTTAAGGCGTTTCACTCTGGCATCTAGCCCTTGTTCTTGAGCCTGTAGCAAGCCTTGCGCCCCTGTGGTTGAAGTGCCTACCTTCAGTACACCATCTACCATCGTCTGCAACTGGGTAAAAATACCCGAGGGGCCTCTAAAGAGTTGTTCCACTTGGTTGGGGTTGGCCTTTAAGGCCTCTAAAAACTTGGCTTGGTCAAACACCAAATCAACAGGAGCCGTACCGCCGCCAGCACCCGCCGCCCCTGTAGAGATACCCACTGCCCCCATAGAGCCATAGGGCGACAACCCACTAACGGGCGAGCTTACCACATTGCGTAATTGTTGGCGTAGCCCTGTTAGGCCGCTGTTAATACCTAGAGCACCTGTTTTACTGTCGGTAATTTCTTTAATGTATTTGTTGACTTCGTTAAATTTTTTGGTGAAGTCTTCCATGGCTTTGGTCAGGGCTTCGGTGTCTTGCCCCACCTCAAGGCTTACGGTGGTACCCACTTGCGCCTTTTTAAGGTTGAGCGATATGCCTGTCAGCCCACTCACCGCCGAATCTAGCGTGTTGCTGGTGCTTAGCAAGGTGGTGCCATTCACCACCACTTCGGCGTTTTGGCCTAGGGTTTGGCTGGCAAGGCTATCGCCCCCTGCGCCCACAATGCCCATGGCGGTTAAAAAGTTACCACTCGTCTCTTGCAGTTGTATGGGGAGCGCACCCGTGTCTTTACTACTTAATTCAAGTTTATTAGTAGTGCGGTTAAAGCTGGCGGTTACTTTAGCAGCCGAGTTGTTGTTAATGTCTTGCAGGAGTGTGCCAAGGCTTTTACCCGTGGTATCAAAGGTTTGCCCGTTGATTTTAAAGGTAGAGCCTGCCGTAACGGCTGTTCCAAAGCCAGCACCCACATCACTCACCACAGCATCCACATTCACTAAGTTAAAGGCACGCCCACCTGTAAACGTCCCCGCTGTGTCGGTGGCCGTGTCCAACTGAGCCACCTTCAAAAAGTTGGAGGTATCCCCACTGGAGCCAAAGCGCACTACGCCCGCCCCTGTGGCTTGCACTTGTAGCTGGCCATTCACCACGCTAGCCCCTGTAATATCAGGCGATAGGGCGTTAATACGGCCGAGTACATCGTCTAGGGTGTCTACTGTGGCATCTACCGCCACAGAGCTTTCTACCCCATTAACAAACACACTAAAGTTGCCACTGGTTAGGGTAAGCCCTGGCAGCGCATTGAGTGCCGTGGCTCCCGTGGTTAAATTGCCAATACTAGCGGTAGACGCTGCCCGTGTGGAGGTGGCCAGCTTTTTAACTTCAACATTAAGGGTTTGCTGGGCAGCATCTTTGGTCACGCTGGCAGAAAGGGCTGCCTCATCGCTACTGGTGGCTTTACGGCTGTTAAACAGGTTGGTATCCAACACAGAGGTCGCCGTCACTTTTTTTAACGAAGTTTGTAACGCCGTAGTAATACTTTTAAGGCTGGTAAACACAGATTTTTGGCTGTTAAGCTGCTGCACGTCTCGGCGCATGGCATCAATGGGTTGGCGTTCAATGCCTATCAACTGGGCAATAATATCGTTTACGGGTAAGCCAGAACTAAGCCCTCCAAAACTGATTGACATAAATTGGCCTCCTGTTTAACTGTGCTATGCTCACTATAGCCTTAGTATCGGCACAACTTCGTCGGCCTTTAGGTTGACGTTAGCCAACGCTTCACAAAGCCATAGCAAGTTCCATCATTTAAACGATACAGCTACCCAACACCCAAGCCGATAGTATCAATACCCGTGCGTGTTACGCTTTTATTGTGTGTAGAAGGTCTGTCACCAACCTCTCTCTACAACCTCTCTCTTTATACCTGTTGCCGCGAGCCTCACCAGGTTCGCCGCTTTATGCCCTAGCTTACCTCCGGAATCCTCACCATGCCCATGCGTCTTACTTTTTTAGTGCTTAGGTTCGTCCTGATTGGTGGTTTGGTACTACTGGTTGTGTCGTGGCTGTATAACAGCTTGGTCTTTGATAGATCGTACAAAGGCTACGTCAACGGCAAAGTGGTGCATATCCGTCCCCCCATGAAGGGGCAACTCAAGCTGGCGTCGTCCTTCTCGGTAGGGTCGCCCATTAAGGCGCAACAGGTAATTGGCCATGTTGAAAACGAACGTGCCTTTGAGCTACTCACCATTGAACAAACCCTAGCGCAACGTATTGCAGCTGGCGAGCAAACCCTTGCCAGCCTTAACGCTCAATTAGCCAACCGCCAAAGCTGGCTGGGCAAATTGGGTAGCGAATCAGCCCAAGCAAAACGACTACGGGTCAGCTATGAATCAACAGAACTACAAGCTAAGCAAGCCGAGCTAGCCCAAGCTGAGCTTGCCAGCAAGCAAGCCAAAACCAATGCCGACCGCTACGCTAGGCTAGCTGCCCAAGGCTTTGTGCCTAAAATTAAAGCCGAAGAAATGGCACTTGCTGCCAACGATGCCGCCAACCTAGCCAAAACAGCTAAAGCCCAATTAGCCAGCGAGCAAGCCCGCCTTAAAGCCGCGACGCAAGGCGGCCAAGTGGACGGTTCACTCACCCGCGACTATAGCGACGTGCGCCGCTACGACGTTGAAACCGACCT
>JBIKUS010000158.1:0-3998 GCA_044347425.1 Vampirovibrionales bacterium
AACGTGCATGAAGGGCCTAATGGCATTCATGCCAAAGCGACGACGGTACTGAAGGCTGGCCACGTGTGCAGTATTGAACCTGGCTTCTACCGCCCGCAATGGGGCGGTATCAGGCTAGAAAATCTCGCCGTAGTAGTGGAGAACCACGACGCTGACAAACACACACAGGCTAACCCGTGGCTAAGTTGGCAACCACTCACATGGGTGCCGTTTAACGTTGCGCTGATTGACCCAACGGCCTTAACCACCGACGAGTTGGTTTGGCTAAACGCCTACCACGCCGAAGTGCTGGCAAAGTTGGTACCTTACGTTAGCACCTGCGCTACCACGCTAGCGTGGCTCAACAAGGCTTGCGAAAAGTTGGGGTAGCTATACAGCAAACTGGCCGAAGCTTTCTTCTTGCATAGCAAACATAGGGTTACTGTAAGCTACGTTCATTAGGGCATCTACATCTACAGCAGGCTTAAAAGCTTGTGAAAGTTGGCCACTAGCAGCAAGCTCACGAAACTGTCCAGTGCCTGTAGGTACTGGGCTAGCACTAGGCATAAATTGAGAGGGGGTAAGATTAAAAGAACTCATAGCATAGGGTCTCCACTAACTCCTAAAGGGGGTACATTAAAACGTCACTATCACTAACGGCAAATTAAAAACTATCATCGGACATCGTTAAATAATAAAAACAACTTACAGGGTCAAGTTGCCTATTTTGGTGTGACTGTATCACTTTGTGACATCAGCTTGCTTCTTACCCTCTCCCTCTGGAAGAGGGAAGGGTGAGGGTCACCCCTTAATTTCGAGAATTGATGACCCTCACCCGCTACTTCGTAGCACCCTCTCCCAGAGGGAGAGGGTAAAACACCTAGGCCAAACCTGCCCACTACTGGTATGCTAGACAGATAAAGCCCACCCCACCGCTTGAGAGCCGCCCCATGCTGAGACACACCCCATCCCCTTTGGCTTTGCTGTTAAGCATGATGCTAGTGAGCGGGTGCGTCGTCGCCCACGCCGAAGGGCTTATTCTTGCCCCCACTCGCCCCGAAGCCTTGCAACAACGCACGCCCACCCAAACCGTACTGCTCGAGGCTGAAGTGGCCCTACAACAAGGCAGAGCCGACACAGCGGCCTCCATCTACCAAGCCCTGCTGGCGCAAAACCCCACCGCTTGGGAGCCTCTGGTGGGCTTAGCCGAGATTGCCACCCGTAGGCAACAGTGGCCATTAGCCTACAGCTACGCCCAACAAGCCACGCAGCATCACCCCCAACAAGCCGAAAGTTGGCAGGCCTTGGCGCACGTGCTGGCGCATTGGGGCAAGCCCCCGCTCAACCCACAACAACCCGCCCCAAGGCTGGCCGAAGCTAAGCAAGCCCTAGCCGTGGGCTTAGGGCTAGCCACCGAATCGGCTCCCCTACTCACCCTGCAAGGCGAAATTGCCCTAGACGAAGCCAACCTACCCGCTGCTCGGCAAGCCTTATCGCAAGCGTTAAAGTTGCAACCCAACTATGTACCCGCCATGCGCCAAGCGGCACGCTATTACATGCAAGAGCGAGATTATAACAAGTCTCGCCAACAACTGGCACGTGCCTTGCAACTGGCTCCGCGCGACCCTGCCGTGTACTTTTTATTGGCGCAACTGGCTCAGTTGATTGATCGCCCCAATGATGCCCTTAAGGCCGTTGAGTTAAGCGAGCTCTACGACAACGCCCCCCTACCCGCCCGAGACTGGCTAAAAGCGCAAGAATACCAACGCTTAGGCCAACCCGACAAAGCCCTCCCCTTGTACGAGGCGTTACAAGCGCAAGGGCTGTTAGGGGCGCAACAACAAGCGCAACTGGCCAGCCTGTACACCGCCTTAGGGCGACGAGATGCCGCCACCAGCCTCTCGCAAGAGGCGTTGCGAGGCAACCCCGCTTTGTGGGGGCAGTGGTTGGCCAAAGCTCAAGCCGAAACCCGAAGCAGTATTACGGGTGGATCAAGCGATGCGTGGCGGCGGCTGATTGATTTAAAGCCCGACAACCCGCAAGCGTGGCAGGGCTTGGTACAGTCGCACTTAACCGCTTGGCAAGCTAGCCAACGCCTTGTGCCACCCGTGGGGTTAGAGCAAGACCTTAAACGCCTCAACATGGGGCAACCTTGGCTTAAAGCCACTGCTGAAGAGCAACGCCTGCTACAGCTAGATGCCCTTAAACTGGCCTACATGCAGCAAAACAGCCGTTGGCGAGATGATCAACGTAACATGCTCAAAGGGATGGCGACGCAACAAGCCAAGTACCCCCTTGTGGCGGTAGAGGCCTTGTGGCTATTGGGCGAAAACCATCCCACGGCCACCATGGGTGACAACCCTCGGCTACAGCTACCCGCCTTGGCGCAAACCGTTATTTTTGGCGATGGGGCAGAGCAAGCACAAGCCGCCGACCGCATGGCCGCCCTTGGCTGTTGGCCGTTGGCCGTGCAGTGGTACACCGCCACCCAACGCTGGACACCCGTCCCCCAAGGGGTGAGCGAAGCCCTGACCCTAGCGCAAGCCCAGCAAACCCAAGGCGATGTGTGGCACGAAAAGGGCAAAACCGCCCTAGCGCAAAAGCAATGGCCACAAGCCGAACAAGCCTTGCTGGCCGCCTTGCGCTACCAACCCTTTGAGAGTGGCTGGTACCTGCAACTGGCCGATACCCAAGAAAAGCAACGCCTACCCCTACCCGCCTACCAAAGCATGAAGGCCGCCGTCACGCTGGAGGCTGGCTTGTTGCAATCGCCTGCGTTGGCTAAACGCTACAAAAAGCTAGAGAAAAAAGCCCTCAACGCTCAAAAACGAGCGGACAAAGCCCTGAAAAAAGCCAACGTGCAACCGCCCGTGGCCTCGCCTGGTAACAACCCCGCCGACCGCCGTGGCAAACTTCCCGACGCTGGCCCCACACCGTCGCCTAACCAAGGCCGCCGTATTGGCGATGAGGACTTGCTCGACCAACTGGACACACCGCCTGCTTCGCCTCAACCTAAACCGTCGCCTTCTACGCCTCCGCCACAAGTGAATAAAGCCTTACCCCAACCTAAGCTCCGCTTTTTGCAGTGGGGGCAACGCTAATGCAAGGCTGGTTAGTGGCCTTACTTGTGGCCGTGGCGGGTGGGCTGGGCAGCTTGGCTCGTTATGGGATGGGCTTGGCCGTGGCTAGGTGCTTGCCTTGGGTAGGGGCTGGCTTAAGTGGCTTTGGTTGGGCGACGCTACTCGTCAATGTGTCTGGCTGTGTGGGCATAGGCATAGCTGCTGTAGCCTTACCCGTGCTGGGTAGCCCTTCGGGTTGGTTGCGCCCTGTGGTGTTGACAGGTTTATTAGGCGGGTGGACGACGTTTTCGGCCTTAGGGCTTGAGACCTTACAACTCGGGCAAAATGCAGGGGTTGGGGCTGCCACTGCTTGGGTTGGCGTGCAAGTGTTACTGGGGCTAGCAGGTGTTGCCTTCGGCCTGTGGTTAGGCGAACGGATTATACTAAGATAATTTAGCCTTGTAAGCCAGCCAGTGGTGGCTCGGTTTGCAGAGCCACGCCCACCAAGTCAACATCTTTAAAGCACACGTGGCCAATAGGGCCGTGGCCTTTTTTCTCTATCACCTTGGGGCTAAGGCTTTGCGTGGTAGAGAGTACCCCCTTCAACTCGGCGTACAGAGCAGGGGCATCAGGCACATAAAGTACCACGGGCGTGGCCAGCCCCTTTAAAAACAAAAGGACAGCGTCGGAAGCGGTGGGTGTAACGGACATGAGGGGTACTCTCTTTGATAAGTGGTTGTGTTGTCGAGGGTTTAAGCAGGTAACGGTGTTGCCTCGGCAGAGGCTGACGTTGTAGCAGGTTGCTTGGGCTGCCACCATACCAAAATTAAGCTGGCCACAAAAATACTTGAATACGTACCCGCCACAATCCCCAACAACATCACCAGTACAAAGTCTCGGGTCGAGGCTCCGCCCAGCACGTACAAGGCCAGCAAAGCCAACACCGCTGTAAGCGAGGTG
>JBIKUS010000159.1:0-3937 GCA_044347425.1 Vampirovibrionales bacterium
GACAAGCCTCTTCGTTAAGAACGTAAATTTCCTTAAACTCTTTTAAGTACTCGTATACTTGCTGCCATTGCCTATCACCAATTCGCTTCTCGTAAGACATGCTACTGTTCCTTCTGAAACTACAACAGGTCTATCTTAACAAAAATTAAAAAACTCAACAGAGCCTAAAGTACCACAACCAGCTATTAAGGCAGTACCACCCACAACTAAAGGCACAACTATAGGACCTGGCATAAATGGCTCTCCTCGGCTCTTAACTTTTAGACTCTCTCATTAGTAAGTTATTGGTATAAAAACATTCAAATGATTAAAATTGCCTTCTGTTAACCTTTATGCACCAAGGCCAACACTAGCCCCAGGGCATCCCACTCGGTTTTGGCAGCGTAACGGGGTTGGTGAGACACATAGTAACGCTCCACCACCCGTATGGCTAACTGCATACTTGCCACAGACACCTCCGCCTCATCACACCTCATACTTAGCACCTTAGCGTAAAACGCCACCAGCCCAACGGCTCGGTAAGCTAACAGCCACTGGCACAACCACGGCAAGCCATACACCAGCCCCACCCTACGGGTAAGTACCAAGGCGACATACCCCACAAACAACCTCCTTTGCGCCCTAGCGTTGTGGCTGCCCGCTTGTGGCCAAGGGTGTTGCCCTATCGTCTGCCACGGCACCACCACGCCCTCCCCCAGTAGTTGAGCATCCCAGTAGCCCCCACGTCGTAGCCACTCCCCCCGCTGATACCAGCCCAAAGGGGTACGCAAGTCTCGCCACAACGCCCACGCCGTAAGCAAGCCCCAAGCAGGTAGCCCCAGCTCACCCGCTTGGCTAGGCGAGCGTGGTGGTAGTGGTTTGCCGAGTACCATCCATCGCCACGCACAGGCCAGCATGGCTTGCAACGTAAAAGAAGAACTCACCGCATCGGTATACAACCACGTCAGCAACCCTAACCGCCGCTCCTCAAACGTGGCGTAAGGCAAGTTACTAGGCAACCGCAAAACGCCGCCCACCAGCCTTACCATCCACGAGAGCGGCCATGGCCAGAGTGTTACCCGTTGCGGAAACTCGGGGGCGGGTGTCCCCATCATACTAAGCTGTTGAGCATGTTGGCTAAACGTGGCCGAGGCTTGTGCCTCCGTGCCTTGGGGGACGACCTGCGTATGAGTGGGCAGATGCTGGCTCACAATAGTGGTACAAGCGGCACTGACATCGTAGGTAAGCGTGCCTTGAGGCAAACGCACCGCCGCAAAGGGGAAGCGTTGGCAATCAATGGGTTTAGCATCGGCTCCCATACGTTGGTGAATGAGGCAACCTGAATCATTCTCAAAAAAGGCACAGGTTAAATCGGGCTTGAGGGGGAGGAACGCCCCCTGCTGGCCTGCTGGCTCAAAGGCTAACCCCAGCGTGGCCAACCGATCGTATACCCAAGGTTGTGCCAGTAGAGCATCGCTTCGGGCTTTATCTACAAACACTTGCCACACACTGCAACATTGCCCACATTGCGAGCAGGCAAACACCGCCGATGCTGACGCTTCGCCTACCACAGCGGCTTGCGTCATGGCCGAACTATGGGGTTGGTCAGGGTAGCTACCACGTGGGTAAGGGTATCATAACGGCCTAAATTGCCCGATTTGGTCACCACCCACAGAGGCTTGTCAGGGGCTTGTAGGATGGGTATAGCAGGGGCAAGTGCGCCCACCATGCATAAGCTAGTAATACCAGCCTCGCCACAAAACATCGCCGACGTTTCGCCCCCACACAGCACCCACATGGCTTGTGGCCATGCGTTTAACAAACGGCTAAGCAAGGGTTGCAACACTTGAAAATGCGGGGCAGGCTGCTCAAATAAAGGGTCTGCCATGGCATCGGCCAAGCTGGCCAGCAGGGTTTCTGGCGAATCTACGGTGCTTATCAGCACCACGGGGGGCGGTTGCTGGTTGGCCATAGTCGCCTCTAGCATGGCCTCAAGCTGAGCAATCAGGGGGTCGAGAGGCTCTTGCCCCAACCACTGCTGAAGCGACAACACCAAGGGGAGGAGTGGACGTTGGCAATGCTGTTGCAAGTGCTGTAACTGCTGCCAATTAAGGGGCGTGGTACTACCCGACAGCACCACACAGGGTAGCCCTTCGGGTAGGGGTTCGCTGACTTGGGGATAAATGAGACCTTGGCCACGGTGGCGTTCGTCGGTGGCGGCAAGGGCATGGGCTAACCCACCCGAACCACATGCCCATAGCTTGGCGACTCGCTCCATTTTACTGAGGGCTAGGGCCAGTTGATCAAGGTCAGTGGCCGTGGCCGCATCAACCACAACCACGTTATTGCCCAGTTGTAACTGCTGTTTTAAGGCTTGCACCAAGGGGCCTGCCCCTTGCATCACGGTGGTAAGGCTAATATGGCCAATGCCTAACAACGTGGTTTGTGTGGCTGTGGCTAAGCTATGGGCTTGCTGCTGTAACAAGGTAGGCAAGTGCGACTTACGCACAGGGTTTTGTGGGTCTCGCCCCACTTCGGTCAACTCAATGGGTAAGCCACGCAGCAATTGGTAGCCGCCAATGGTTTGGCGTTGCTGGCTGGGGTAGGCGGGGGCAACCACCATTAAATCGGCTTGGCTAGCCTGTTGCAGAGCAGCCAACTCGGCTAAGAGCGGCCCCCTAAGGGTGCTGTCTATTTTTTTATACCCGTGCTGAGACTGCCCCGCATGAGCCAACAGCTTAGGGTACAGCTTAAGGAGTTGGTTATAGGCTTCCCACGGGGGGAGTAAACGAGAAGCGGTACACACCCCCAACACATCCACGGCAGAGGCTAACGTGGTGGGCTGTGTGAGCAAGGGCTGTGGCGATACCCACAGGTGCTGTTGGCGAAGCCCTGCTTGGTGCCATGCCAAAGCAGAGTCGCACAGGCCAGTAAGGTCGTCGGCAAGTAGGGTGAGGCTGGGGGCTTCGACACGAGCGTTAAGCATGGAGCGTAGCCTGCCTTAAAAGGGCGACAGGGCTACCGTCTCTGCCGAAGGTGTAGCTTGGTACTGTCCGCCCCCGCCACCAGAGCTAGGTGCGCTGTCTCGGCGGCTACCTTCAAGGCGGATTTCGGTGGCACGCACCACGGGCATTTCTCGGGTGTTGCCTGTAGCATCCTTCCAGCGTTGCACTTCAATACTACCCGCAAGCGAGATAGCCGTGCCTTTTTTAAGCCATTCACCCGAAAATTCGGCCAGTTTTGCCCAAGTTTCAATAGTAAACCAATCGGTTTGTTGGTTGGTTTTACCCACGTTACGGTCTACGGCTAAGCTAAAACGTGCTTTGCACGAGCCTGATTCAAAATACTTGAGTTCGGGGTCTTGGCCTAAGCGGCCAACCAATACCACACTGTTCATGGGCGATGTTCTCCTGAGGCTGTTGGTACTGGCACACTGCTAGTACACCAAACATACGTGTTTTACCTTACACTAAAAGTTGGCACTGGCCAAGCGAGGGGTGGCGGTAGGTTTTGATACTGTTTTTAGGCGTTAATTGGGTTGCAAAAACCGCACAACCCTCCCTTGACACCCCACCAAGGCAAACATACACTGGATGAAAGCCCGAGGACACCCCATGCTAACCCGCCTAAAAACCTACCTACACGAGCTGGTGAGCGACAAAAAAAATTGGCTGATACTTCTACCAGCCATTTCTGCATATAATAACATTTTTACTATGTTTTATAGAGATAATGTAGATGACTACATTGCTAACACACTAGTTTCATTATTTAATATATTATTTAATTTGCCACTAACGTATTCTTATATGCTATTTTGTTTTTTAATGTTAATTATACCTCCGACAAATTAAACTATTTGAATACTAAGGTTTTGTGTTACAATGGTTGAATGAACAACACAAAAGGCAAGCCAATTAAGACCAAAGCGGAACAGCTTGAAGACCGCAAAAAGCTA
>JBIKUS010000160.1:0-3931 GCA_044347425.1 Vampirovibrionales bacterium
ACTACAACCCTATTGAACAGTCTTGGTCATGGTTAAAATCACGAATTAGGGCATTGAATGAACCCTTACTTCACATCTCACAAGCACTTACAAAAGTGTTTCAAACTCTTTAAGGTTAGCTATAAATTAAGCGACTGGCGGGGTCGTCGGCCTTGCCGTGCAGGTAAACGAGGCTGTTCCACTCATCGCTCCTTGGTATGGGTAAGGCGGGGGCAGCCTGCTCGTTTAGCGTGAGGCTACCCCATGCTTGAGGGTATCGGTCTTGTAATTTCGTATAGGCGAGGTTGAATAAACCGTCAAAGTTAGTCGTAACAAGTCTCAAATCGCTTTGATGACTAGCCAAGCGTAGCAAGGTTTTGTGCTGGTGCGGTTGCCAATCGGGGTCTTGTGAGTTGTTTCGGAAAAGCTCCCTCAGTTGGGCAGTCACAGCCTTAGTGCCATACTCCTTGGCAAGGTTTTGTAAGAGTTCTTCATAGCGGTTATCCTTTAGCCTTTGCTCGTAATGGCTAGCTTTATCTGCCCTAGGGGAGAAATGCTCAAGTAACGCCTCACATAAGGCATGAAAGCTCCCAAAGTGCTTGGGTAGCTCATCGCTATAATTTGAAACGCCCGCTCCACAGAAAAACACCAACTTGCCCTTACGGTGGGCATGTTGCAGCATATCGGGTAGGTGGTCAAGGGTGGGGGGTAAGGCGTTTGTCATTGTGTTTCACTAGGGGGCGTAAGAGCAACCGTATAAGTATAGCGCATTGTTTTGAAGTGGCTCCAAGGCTGATTAGAGAAACACGGTAACAGTCAGCCGATAAACAATGACAACTTAGGTAAGGCAAGGCACCTTGTGGGGTGAAGGGGTGGAGGTGTTGGCCACATGATGCACCAACGAGGCCAGCAGGGCTTGCCCTTGGTGTTGAGCCGCGTCGAGTTGTGCCTCTAGCGTGTCGCACAAGGCCATAAGCTGATTGACCCGCTCCACAATCCGCTGTTGTTCGGCTAGAGGGGGGAGGGGCAAGGCCAAAAGCTCCATCCGCTCTTTAGTCATGTGGATCATTGCAATGCCATTACCCGACGCTTTGATCTGTTCAGTCACAGCCGCCAAGTAACGATACGCAAAATGTTTATATAAAGAACTTTGGTCGTAAATGTTTAGTTTCCAAATATGGTAATGGTAGATAACCCTGCCACCATTCCAAATAAAAGGGCCAAATGAGGCCGACCAAGCATAAATGAGATCGCCATCATCAATATACTTTTCAGGTTCTAATTCTAAGTCGGAGTAATACCATTCCTTTGAGGTAAACAAGTTGCCAACCCTTAGCAAAGGGGTTCCTTTATCCAACATTTCTTGGCGTTTGTAGGCTCTTCCATTGATAACATTCAAGACATCCCCTAACCTCACCCACTCCCACCCCGACGGCAGGGCAAAGGGAATCTCATCCTCGGTAATGGGGGGTAGGGACTTGGGGGGCTTGATTTTACCCACTTTCACCAACCGTTTTTTCTCGGCCTCTATCTTTTTTAATAGCTCGCTGGCGGGTTCGTCGGTGGGGTCTTGGGGTACCAGCTTCCCCTGCACGGCCAGTTGAAGGATGGTCTTGCGAAGGTCAGCCACGGCTTGCTTGTCAGTAATGACATGATGAAGCCCTTGCGCCAACGGCTGCCACACGGTCGCCCGTTCAAAGTCAGTGGTTGCGGTGGTTAAATAGTTTAACGCCGAGGCTCGGTAAGCCTGCCGCCGTGTGTTGGCTTCCGCTTGCTCGACCTCCAACGTGTCGCACAAGGCCATCAGCTCGTTGACTCGCTCCACAATGCGCTGCTGTTCGGCTAGGGGTGGGAGGGGGAAGGGTAAAAGCTCCCATTTACCTTTACTTAAAATAGGTAAAGTGGTTTGAGGTGCTGTAGATATAACTAAGCCTTTAAAATAGAGAGACCTAAAACAACAAAAAATGTAATCAGCCAAATCATAAAAATATGGTGTCATTACATTTATTTGCTGATTGCAGGAAGCTTTTTGTCTCACTATACCCGTTTTAGATATAGACCCTCCGATACAAACCATCAGTATTGAGTTTGGTTGTATTACTCTTGCTTGCTGTATACCCAAATCTGACAATGAATCTTTTGTATAATCAATCTCTCCATTTTCATAAATATCAGCGGGTTTGATAAACGGAAATGGTCCAGTAAAATAAGCAAGATTAGAGGTATCTGGAGTAGTACCTGTTTGAGTAATACCTAAATCTTTTAACCTCACCCACGCCCAGCCCGACGGCAGGGCAAAGGGAATCTCATCCTCGGTAATGGGGGGTAGGGACTTGGGGGGCTTGATTTTACCCACTTTCACCAACCGTTTTTTCTCGGCCTCTATCTTTTTTAATAGCTCGCTGGCGGGTTCGTCGGTGGGGTCTTGGGGTACCAGCTTCCCCTGCACGGCCAGTTGTAAAATTAGCTCTCTCAACCGCTTTACCCCACCAGGCAAGGCTATCAATTGGTCAAACTGGTCAATCAGTACGGCAGGCGCATCGGTTTCGGTTTTAAGGTGTGTCATCGCCCAGTGTCTCGGTGTCTAGTTGCTGCAACAGGGCATGTAAGGCCTCGGTTAAAACAGGGATATGCCGCTGTGTCACCGTCCATATCATCTCAAGGTTAATATCAAAATACTCGTGCGCCACACGGTTACGCAACCCCCGTAACTGTTGCCACGGCACCGTGGGGGCTAGTTGCTTAACATCGTCGGGTAGTTTGTTAGCAGCCTCGCCAATGACTTGCAAATTAAAAAGCACGGCCTTAATTGTTTTAGGGCAGCCTATAAATGATGCGAAAGTCATGCCCTTGGTAAACTGGGTGACTTCTTGCGCCGAGGTCAACATATCATTGAGCCAAAGGTTAACCGACCGTGGGTTAGAAAACATCAATCAAATCAGCCTCAACAAAGGGCTTAAGGGCTGGGCGAACATACCGTCTGTCACCCAAATCTACCTTGCACTGAAACAAGGCTTCTAGCTCGTCCCACAAGCTCATTAACTCAAGCCCCATAGGTTCGGTTGCCTCGTACAGCAAATCAAGGTCGCTGGCAGGGTGCGCTTCATCTCGGGCTACCGACCCAAAGAGCCACAAGTGCGCCAGCGGGTACCTAGCCTGAAACGAGGGTTGCAAGGTTTTTAATTGTTGCAAAACAGTGTGCCGTTGCAAGGGCATGGGCAATTCCTTCTAGCAGGCGTTAGTCTATTGCCATTATACACGCCGCCAACTGGTTGCGTAAGGTGGCTTGCGTGGCCTGCACTTGCGCCAAACTGGCCTCATACGCCGCTAGCAGTTCGGCGGGGTCTTTGTGGGCATCGTCTGTTACGTTAGGGTTTTTACTATCTAGGTTAAAGTTGTTACGGGCAATATCTTCCACACTCACTTCCCACGCCTGCTCATGGGGTTGGCGGTTGTGCCACCATGCCCGCAACTCGGCAAACTCTTCTACCTTAATGGGCTTGGTTTTGTTGTAGCTTTTAACCCCAGCAGGGTAACGATGCTCCCAGTACCACACGGATTCCGTTGGCTGGCCTTTGGTAAAAAACAGCAGGTTGGTTTTAATACCCGTGTAGGGGTTAAACACGCCGTTGGGCAGGCGCACAATGGTATGCAAGTTGCAGGTTTTTAGCAACTCCTCTTTAATACGAGTTTTAACGCCTTCGCCAAACAGGGTGCCGTCGGGTAGTACCAGCCCTGCCCTGCCACCATCTCGTAGCAGGTGCATAATCAGCACCAGAAACAAGTCCGCTGTCTCTCGTGTACGGTAGGCGGCGGGGAAGTTGGCTTCAATGCCGTCTTCTTCGGTGCCGCCAAAGGGCGGGTTAGTGGCAATCACGTCTACACGGTCTCGTGCGCCATAGTCTCGTAGGGGTCGGGCAAGGGTGTTGTCGTGGCGCAGAAAGCTGGGAAC
>JBIKUS010000049.1:0-14243 GCA_044347425.1 Vampirovibrionales bacterium
GCTAGCCCATGCCGAAACCATATGTATAGCAGGGTGTTCAGCGTCAAACGAATGACGAAGCGTCTTGCCGTCAATGGCAATCACCTCTGTCATTTCTTTGCGTAAACTGGCCACCCATTGGGTAAAACAGGTTGCAAATACCTTGGGGTTAAGTGCCGAAAACACAGCCCCAAGTGTGTCGTGAGAGGGAATACCTTGGGTAAAAGGGAGTAAGCTCTTGAGGAAGTCGGCTTTACTTTTGCCATAAAGAGCCATGTCTGAAAAAGTGGTAGCACCCGACAAACAAGCCAGTAAACTCAACAAAAGTATCTCGTTTAAAAGGTATTTTACTTTCCCAGCTTGGCGTGGGTCTTCTAAGGGAACGGAATAGGAGAGAAAAGAGGGTTCAAGGGTCATAAGGGGTTGTCTCTTAAGCAAAAAACAACTTACCTTACAAACTTAACTCTCTGTCAATACCTTCCTTCATGCGATTGCCCTGGGGGTTTGCCTAGTGTGGCTTGCCCTTGTTGTTGGGTTGAGGTTTAGCTATAGTAGAAGGTGTTTCACTACTTGTTAAAGGCCTTGCTATGCCCAACGCTCCCACATTGCCTACACCACCTGTTTCGCCAGCCAGTATGGCGTTACTAGCGCAATTGTTGCCCACAGGGCAGGCCACTACCGTAGCACAGCATGTTGAGCGGTTACAAAGCCACTTGGCGGCCGTACTCCCTTTGCTACAACAACCTACCCAAACCCTTACCCTGCAACACCACCTAGATGATGCCACCCTTGAGCTGTGGTTACTGCTTGACAAGTTTAACCTGCACCCCGAAGCTGCCCTGCAACGTGCCATTGCCAAACACAACCAGCAACAAAACGCACCCAACGTGTTTAAATGTTATACGGACCGTGTGGAGCTGTGGCAAGGCGACACCTACCGAGGTGGTTGGCCTTTATATAGTGATGCCGACCGTGATGCCCTTGAAGCCCTCGCCTTAAGCATGGGCTACCGCTTAGATAAAAGCAACGACCCCTACCAGCAACTCCACTTGTTTAACACGTAACCCCTTTTTTCACTCCTCACTTTAAGATTGGCTCAATACTCTTATGGCTCCCCCTAAGCATCGTTCTCCCTCGTCATCGTCGTCGCCAAGTGTGGGTAGCCGTCGTTTGTCTGCCAGAGGCGGGCAAGCAGGCTCTGCCAAAGCAGGTAAAGGCCGTTATGGCCACACCCAAGCCCCACCCGCCGAGGCCACCAAGCGTTTTACCAGCAAAGACGAACGTGATGCCCACTATCGTGAGCAGGCCAAGTTGCAAGCCATTAAAGCCAAGCAAACCAAACTGACCAAAGCAGCAGCAGCCCTGAATGACGATGACGAAGATGCCATGGCTCCGCCAGTGTTTAAGGGTAAAAAACAAGGTAAACGCCCTGATTTTAACGCCTTGTTTAAGCCTCGTGGTGCCAGCAAGCCCACCACAGCCTCCGCCACAGAACCCAAAGCCAAGCCCCCCGAAACCAAAAGCGATGTGATTAACCAGCTGGAGGCGTTTGCCAAACGCTTTGCTAAGCAAACCTTGGTGCAACCTGTGGCTCGGCCTGCTGCTACCCCCTCTACCGCTATGGCACCTGCTTCAGGCGCATCGGCTCAGCCTAAAGCTCCACGCTTGGCCACACCCGTGGCCATTCGCCGTAAAAGTAAATCAACCCCTTTATTGGCCACAACGGCCAGTGGTCGGGTGCGCCTCAACCGTTACCTTGCCTTGCAAACAGGGTGTTCGCGCAGAGAGGCCGATGCTTGGATTTGCCAAGGCCGCATTAAATTGAATGGTACGGTAGCCAAGCTAGGCAAATGGCTGCACGAGCCTGACAAGGTGACGATTACGCTGGACGATGAACCTATCGTGCTTAAGCACAAAGACCCACAAGTGATTCTTCTTTATAAAGGTTCGGGGGCGATTAGTACCCGCAACGACGACCTTGGCCGTAAGACGCTGTTTGATAGGCTGCCACCGTGGATGCGGTTGCTCAAATCCGTGGGGCGGTTGGATCGTAACTCTACAGGCTTGTTGTTGCTTACCAACGATGGTGACTTACATTATCGCCTGACGCACGCTTCGTATCACGTGAGTAAGGTGTACGAAGTGACCCTTGACCGCAACGTGGCAGACCCCAAAGCCATGGCCAACCAACTGCTTGAAGGCGTTACGCTTCAGCCCGAAGACACTTTGGCCAAAGCTGACCAAGTGGCTTTACTTGCCCCCGACCGTATGGAGCTGACCCTAACCACGGGCTACAACAGGCAAGTGCGCCGCATGTTTGAAGCCTTGGGCTACGACGTGGTGTATTTAAAACGTATCGCTTTTGGTCCGTTGGTACTGCACGGCATGAAGGTAGGCCAATGGCGTGCGTTAGATGCCGCCGAGGCGAAACCCTTGTACGAAGCGGTAGGGCTACCAGCCCCCACCAAGCTACGGCAGTAAGCGTTGCGCTGGGTTAATAATGTAGTTTTTAATCACGCTTGAGCGTTGACTTTGCCACCAGCCTAAGGCCTTAGTGGCCGATGCTGGGGGTGCTTGTTCGCCTGTTTCTTCGCCGTAAGGCATATCGCCTTTAATAACAGCGGGTAGGGCAAGCTGCATGGGGTAAAGTGTTTTACTGGTTCGAGAAGTCATGGCAACAGTCTCTCGGGGGTGGGGTGAGTGGGCTTAGGGCGCAAAGGGTGATAGGGGACAAAGCAACGTGATTATTATATCTATAATATATAAGTATTAAACTTACTAAAGATTGATAGCGTATAACGATATGTAACAACTGGGTTGCTTTGCTCTTCAGCTCACCGTTTGTGGCTTTTTGTGTGGCCTCTCTTAAGGTGAGCTTAAGGTTTGTGATGGGAACTTGCCCCCCTTGGTTGCGTCACTACAGGGGTAAGCAAGTTAAGTGACGTCACTGTTTAAAACCTTGCTGCTGCACCGCCTAGCTTACCTAAGGCGGTTGTCTAACCTCCATCTCAAACCCAAAACAGCGGCGAGATACTTTTATCTCGCCTTTTCTTTGGGCTAGCCCCTTTACCCAAAGCAAACAACACGTTAAAGTAGATGATAAGATGGCATTCATGGCAAGAAACCTTGGTTTACCCTAAACTGATGACTGGCTTGTCTGTATTGAGCCTGCCCCTTGTTTTTAGCCTTTGGTGTTACATGAGTTTGTCATGACCTACTTTACCGCCGACTATATTGTGACACAGCAACAAACCCTGCTAGCAGACCATTACTTGCTGGTTGAAGAGGGCATCATTAAAGAGATTGCCCCGTTGCGCCAACTGCAACCCCGTGCCTTTAGAGACATGGTAGCCTTTGAAGATGCCTTGATTGCCCCAGGGTTGATTAACGCTTACACGCAAAGCCAACAAGTACTGCTCAAGGGTATGGCATCGGCGGGGCAGCAACTGCACGGCTTACCTTACCCCGAAGCTAAACTGGCCGCTTTGCTAGCCTATTGCCAACTGATACGGCAAGGAGTGACCACCGTGTGCGACCGCTTGCCACAAGGTGCGTTGGATGATACGGCCACCTTGACCGACTCGTTACGGGCGTTGAAGGATGCTGCCGAGCAAACGGGCATACGCCTGACCTTGCTCTACCCCGTGACGCACCCACAACAAGCCGACCCCGACACGTGGCAAGAGCGTACCCAACCTTTAACCTCGGCCACGGTGCAGGTGATACCTATTGTAAGCCAATGGCGACGTGAAGCCCCCGCCACCGATACGCTTAAGGCCGTTCAAAATTTGGTGGAGGTGTTAGACCTTCCCGCTTATTACCTGCACCTTGCCCCTACCGCCGCATGGCGAGAGGATGTGGTGAATCGCTTAGGCGAATCGCCCGTGGCGTGGTTGCACCAACAGGGTTTGCTCCACCCTAAAGGGGTCAGCTTGTTTGGCACGTGGCTGACTGATGAAGATATGGCACTACTGGCGGCTCATCAACCCCGATGGGTAGCCACCCCTAGCAGTAGCATGGGTAACGGTCAACCTTGCCCACGGGTGCAACATGGGCTAACTACTGGCCTTACTGTGGCGATGGGTACAGGCCACTGGGCAGGTAGCAGCCGAGGCATGTTGTTAGACGAGTTACGCCTAACGGCCTTGGCGCAACAAGCTGCCTATAGCCAACCCTTGCCTATGCCAGCGCAAACCCTGTTGGGTACGGTGACGCACGCCCCTGGGCAGGTGTTGGGGCAACCCTTAGGCCAGTTAAAACCCCTGTACAAAGCTGATTTTATGGTGTTGGATTTAGAGGATTGGTCGTTGCAGCCACATAACCAGTTGTTGCACCACTTGGTGTTTGCCTTGTCAAGTTCGGCCATTAGTGCCGTGTACGTTGAGGGCAAGCGTGTGATGGATACAGGCGATTTGCTTAACGTGAACGAGGCCAGCATTATGCGCCAAGCACGCCAATTAGCCGAACGCCTTAAAGCTATGGATCACGATGCGATAGCAGGTTGGGCTTAGTAGCCCCCTCTCCCCGTGGGGAGAGGGTTGGGGTGAGGGGTTTTTAAGGGTATCTCTACATTTCTACCCCTCACCCGCTGCTACGCAGCTGCCCTCTCCCCACGGGGAGAGGGGAAACACCCTTCATGCGATTGTCGTACGATGACATTGGGGCAGGGGCTGACAAATTGCGAAATATAGGCTATACTATGTAAAGTTAAAGTTGTTTAACCTTTACCCTCCGTTATGGCCGAATCAGCCTGCCACGCCACTGTTTTAAGGCTCCTTATCGGCAACCACCTTCACCATCGTTTTAAAGGATGCCCCTATGTTTCACCGCCCCTCCTCCAAGCCACGTAGATACACTGCTCGCCTTGGCCATAGCTTAACCGATATGGTCGCCATGGGTAGCACCATAGCCCTAGCCTTATGGATGGCCAGTATGCGCCTTGGTGCCGTATTGCCTAATTAACGGCTATTAAGCTGCATTATTCAAGCCATGCTGGCTTGCCCCCCATTGGCGGGTGGCTAATTGTTATACCAGGACAGCCTGTTGTACCGCCATAAGCCACTACACTAGGTTCCGAAGTTTGGTAACGGTTAGTTACTTTACCGTTAATGTCAACATATAAATTCATATTGGGTTCAGGACCAAGCCCGTCGATGTCAAAGCTTATCTGTAACTTTGTGGCGGGGCTAATACAAGAGCCATTTCCAAACCACAATACAGTATTTGAACTAGGATATTTAAAACAATTATTTTGTGGTAAGGAATGGCACAACAATGTCCCATTGGGGAGGCGTTCCAGTCCTGTTAAATAGTCCATTAACCAATACGAATGTACAAAACTGGGTTGCCTTGGGGCTTGGTCAGCTAAAAAGGCTTGGTATGAACCTGAAACTATCTTCACCACATCTTTGTAAATGGCTTTCTTTATCGATAAGTCAATTTGGCCAATCACCTTTGGCACAGTAAAAGCAGCTATAAGCCCCAAAATAGCTAAAGCAATTAGCATTTCGGTTACGGTAAAGGCTTTGCTAATACTATACTTTATGCGTGAGACGTGAGACGTGAGCATTGCATAGCAGTCCTTTCGTAGTATTTGAGTGTCACTTTAGTATCGTACCACAGCCCGTAAACTTTAGGGTAGGTAGGCTACTCTCTCCTCAGGGCTATCGCATGAAGCAAAAATTGAGGGGGTATTAACCCAAAATGCCTCTTCACCTCTCCCTTAGGGAGAGGTCGTTGCGAAGCAACGGGTGAGGGAACCCGCCAAAAGTAGTGTGAAATCAAAGTTTCCCTCACCCTGCCCTCTCCCTAAGGGAGAGGGTGGGAGGCGTTAAACACCACGCCACCTGTCAAAATTAGTTTCATGCGATTGCCCTGCTGTCTCCTACAAGGGGAGGGGGGTACGGGTTTGCTTGCTTGTGAGGATGGGTTGCACGTAAGGCGGTAGTTGCCTTGGCCACGGTAAGCTCAGGACGTAGTGGTGCTGTGCAGCAAACAAGGCCGCTTCGGCTTGGGGTAAATCGTCAGGGGTGTCCACATCCACCGTCGCCCACCAAGGTAGGGCGTAAGGCAACCAGCGCAACCCCTGTTCAAACAGCGGGCGAGTAGGGTCTAAGGCCAGCCACGCATCGGTTTTTAGCAGGTAAAACCCACCACTGGGCAAAAACGTCTGCCCTTGGGCGGGTAGTTTGGCCTCGCCGAGCAAGTGGGTGAGGGGTTGCAGGGGTAAAGGGTCAGGTTTGAGCAGTGCTTCGGCTTGGTGCAACAGCCAGGGCAAGGGCTTGGTGACGGTGGCTACGCTCACCACACCGTCATACGTGGGTGTGCTGGCCAAGGCGTTGGCCAATATTGCCAAAGCCTCATCAATATGGTGGGCGCACCGCAAAGGCGAGGTAGGCTGTAGCAACATGAGCCACTGGGGTAGGGCTTGGCCTGTAGCCTGTTGTTGGCGCACCCAGTGTTGTAGCGTCGCCACAGACGATGCTTTGGCATGGCTCACACTTTGCGGGCGGGGCTGGCTTGGCCAGCTGAGGCCGAAGGCTTGTACCCACGGTTGCCACGCCTCATCATCGGTATACAACATGGTTTGGGTAAGGCCATGCGCTTGGCTGGCGGCCAATAGGGTGTAAGCCAACAGAGGAGTCTGCCCTAACGGTTGCCATGCCTTGTTAGCTAAGCGTTGCGACCCTTTGCGAGACAAAATTAACCCGCCCACCGTGCCAAGCGAAGGATGTAAAGTTGGCTGTACTTGGGTGGACATTAGGTAAACTCCTCTCTTTCTATAGCATCCCTTAGGTGGGCGGTTTTTTCATCCTTCGGGCGTTGCAATTCCCCTAGGTGAGTTACACTGTTAATACACTTTGATTGCCCACAGCCCCCCGCTACTGAAAGCGATGCACCGAATGGCCACACCGCCACCTTCTGCCCAAAATATTGCAGCTTTGCCGTTTGTACTGCCCCTTAGTATGCCCACCGAAGCGACACAACCCGCTCCCGTGGCCACTAAGCAGGGTGTGCCACCACGTATTCCTCTCTCTAACCCGTATTTTGATGCTGATGATGCCGCTGCCGTGATGGCTACTTTACAAAGCGGGTGGGTCTCTACCGCATCGCCCCAAGTAACGGCTTTTGAAGAGATGTTGGCCTATCGGCTGGGGTCGCCTGCCGTGGTGGCTACCAATAGCGGGACGGCCGCCTTACACCTTGCCCTACGTGCCATGAGCTTAGGCCACGGCCAAGGTGTGTGGTTGCCAGCCCTCACTTTTGCCGCCACGGCCAACCCCGTGTTTTATTGCGGAGCGCAACCTCACTTTGCTGATATTGAGCTGGCCTATTTAGGCGTTTCGGTGGACAGTCTCGAGCAAGCCCACCACAGAGCTACCCGTACGGGTGCACCCTTGCCTGTTGGCGTGATGATTGCTCACTTATACGGTTTGCCCTGCCCCATGCCACAGTTAATGGCGTGGGCGCAAGCGCACGGCCTTTGGGTGATAGAAGATGCCGCCGAAGCCCTAGGAGCCGTGGCCAACGGCCAAGCCATGGGGACAGTGGCTCAGCTGGGGGCGTTTAGTTTTAATGGTAACAAGGTGATGACCACAGGCAGCGGGGGGGCATTGGCCTGCCACAGTGCCGAACAAGCCAAGTGGTTGCGGGGGCTATCTGCCCAAGCCCGTGTGTTGGGGTCGCCCGAATTAGAGCATGGCGATATTGGCCATAACTACCGCATGAATGCCCTGCAAGCTGCCCTTGGCCAAAGCCAACTCACCAAGGTAGATGCCTTTATCGCTCGTAGACAAAACATCGCCTTTCGTTATCAACAGGCCTTGGCCGACCAAGCCGACCATGTGCGGGTACTCACGTGGCAAGGGGGTACTCACCCCACCGACCGAGCCTCTTATTGGTTGTCGATGCTGTATTGTCGAGAAGCCTCGTGGCGGTTACCGCTGATTGAGCTGCTGCAAAGCCGAGGCATTGAGTCTCGCCCACTGTTTAAACCCTTGGTGTTGCAATCTGCCTACAGGGGTACGGCTGAGTTGGCCGACGCACCGAAACACTACCCTAATGCCCTATGGGCGTGGCAACATGGCTTGTGTCTGCCCTCATCACCCCAAATGAGCGATGCCGAACAAGACGAAGTTATCGCCGTTATTAAACAGTGGGTAAGACAACAAGCTCAACATGAAGCTTCTCCCCAACCGTGGCCTAAGGGGTGCTAGGGTATGTTATTGGGTGTAAAGAATGTAAAGGAATTGACACGCCTGAGACTTGATTAAAGTGGTCACTTGGTTTATGGTGTAAAAGTAACCAATTGAGTGTTACTAAATCAATGATTGTTCATACAAAACGTTTGAGTAGCTTAACGTCTCTTTTTAACACGGCCTTTTATTTTTTGTGTAGGATGATGCCTCGCTAACCAGTGTTAACCTTAAAAGTTTAAGTCTTACCCCAGAGTCTACGACCACTCTCCCCACTTAGTAAAGCTGTTGTACCCAACCTAAGGGTTATTATCTACCACCTACTTATGTTTTTTAACTGTTTGCCCTAACCTGTGTGGCCAAGTTTGTTTAGTGTTTTTTGTAATGTTTGAGCTTAGATGGGCTTCTACCCTTGCTTTTAGTTTAGTTACCTGCTTCAGTCGTTAGGCTGCTTTTAACGCCTACTCTCGTTTGAGTAGGATAACCGCCTCTCCCGCTTTTTGTTATTACGTTTTTTCTTTAGCCGTGTCGCCAACTTTCAAGGATATTGACCTTTATGTACGCTAACTCTTGCACCAAATGTGGCGTAACATTTGAAACCAAAAACCCAAAACGTATTATTTGCCCCGATTGTCTCTACCCCTCTCGTGGGTTTGGCGATGCGGGCGATGCCCCAGCACCAGCCCAAGCGGCTCCCGTGCAAGAACGGCCTGCTTACACCCCTCGAGAAGGCGGTGGTGGTTACGCTCCTCGTGAGGGCGGTTACGCCCCTAGAGACGCTGGCGGTGGTGGTTACCAACCTCGTGGTGGTGGTTATGCCCCTAGAGATGGTGGCGGTGGTGGCTATCAACCCCGTGGCGGTGGCTATGCCCCTAGAGATGGTGGTGGCGGTGGTTACCAACCTCGTGGTGGTGGCGGTTACGCTCCCCGAGAAGGCGGAGGCGGTTACCAACCCCGTGGCGGTGGTGGTTACGCTCCCCGTGAAGGTGGCTATGCCCCTAGAGATGGTGGTGGCGGTGGTTACCAACCTCGTGAAGGTGGTTATGCCCCCCGAGAAGGCGGTGGCGGTTACCAGCCCCGTGGTGGCGGTTACGCTCCCCGTGAAGGCGGAGGCTATCAACCTCGTGGTGGTGGCGGTTACGCTCCCCGTGAAGGCGGAGGCTATCAACCTCGTGGCGGTGGTGGTTACGCTCCCCGTGAAGGTGGTGGCGGTTACCAACCTCGTGGCGGTGGCTATGCCCCCCGAGAAGGTGGTGGCGGTGGTTACCAACCCCGTGGCGGTGGCTATGCCCCCCGAGAAGGTGGCGGCGGCGGTTACCAACCCCGTGGCGGCCCTGGCGGATACGCTCCTCGTGGCCCTGGTGGGTATGCTCCCCGTGGCCCTGGTGGGTTTCAGCGTGGTGGCCGCCCAGGCCCAGGTGGCGGTGCGCGCAAGGTCTTTATCCCGCCTGATGTATTGGCCGAGATTGAGAAGCATTACCGTGCTTGTCTCCCCTTACCTAACCCCGATGTGCATGACGTGATTGGCAAGCAGCTTGAGATGGATCCCAAAAAGGTCTTTTTTGCCATTGGTCTTATACGCCAACGCATGAAGCTGCCTAAAATTGACTTCCCGAAACGCCCTTTGGCCTGTACGCCTGACCAGTTAACGGCTGTACAAGCTTTGTATGAGCCTTATTTGCCCGAGCCACCCATCGGCATCCATAAAATTATTGCCAAACAGCTTAAAATGGATGAATGGCGTGTCCACGTGGCGATTAAGCTCATTCGTAAATCACGCAACCTTCCCCGTTGGAACGAAGACCGTACCGACTTGCCCGAAGAGGTGATGCGGCACATTAAAGAGCAGTTGGCAGAAGGCGTTAAGTTGCGAGCCGCCGCCGCTGAAGAAGCGGCAAGAGTGGCAGCAGAACAAGCCGATCAGCCAACCGAAGCCGTTGCTGCTGTTGAATTGGCTGCACAAGTTGTGCCAGCACCAGCCAGCCCACGAGACGATAGTTTAAACAACGACACGCAAGCCTCTGCGCCTGAGCCTGCCGTTGTTGAAGCACCTGCTTTAGCTCAGCCCAAGGCCAGCGAGCCTACCGAACCCGAAGCCTCATCAGAAGCTGACAGCGACGAAGCTCCTGCACCTAAAAAGCGTGGTCGCCCCAAAAAAGACGCTACCCCTGACGCTGACGCTGAAGCGACGGTTAACGCACCTGTGGCTACCGACGAAGCCGAAGGCGACGAGGCTCCTGCGCCCAAAAAACGGGGTCGCCCTAAAAAGGTGGTAGAAGAGCCTGTTGCCGAAGCTGACGAACGGGAAGCTGTCACGCAACCTAATTAACTTGGTAGGTCTTTCTCCCTTATGATAAAAGTCTTATCTTAGGGGAGAGCGTCGGCTAAAATGAGTACACCGTTACTCTTATGAGTTTCAGATCTGCTGGTTAGTTGTTTAGCTTAAGGCTATGCCAGTACAAACAGACGGCTGCCGCCATATTGGGGTTTGTCATCCCAATAGCCCATAAACATGGGTTTGTACAAGGGACGATTGACACCCACCAAGTTACCCTGTGGCGCACCTAACGAGGTTGCCGAGATCAAAAAGGGGTTATTAACGTGTGTTGTGGCTTGCGCCTGTAAAGGCTGTGTGCCTTGTACGCCAAGGGCATTATGCACCAAGCTACGTTGCTGTTGGCCAGTGGGCTGTGCTGGGGCAGAGGTGGGCATCGTCATATCAGGGTGTCACTCCACGGGCAACCAAGGGCGTGGCTAGCCTAGGGTGGCCTTAAGGGCAACTTACCTAGGGGGCATCACTTGGCGAACTCTAAACAATAAAAACTAAGGCGAGCTATGGGGCATTGGTTTGCTAACCCAACTGTGCAGGGCTAGCAGGTAATGCAAAAGGCTTACGTTTATACCTTAAGGCAGTTTAGCCTGCCGTCAAGGTGGCGTGCTAGCCATGCGTTGTCATAGTCGCCTACTTGGCCTAGCCCACTCATTCAGTTACACTAGGGGCAGTTGTCAGTTTCACCCCCTCGCTCAGGAGCATCAGCCTTATGTCGTCCTCATCACCCTCACCTAATGCCTTACGTGTTGCCATTTTAGGGGCTGGCGGCTTAGGCCGAGGCATGGCCAAGCAGTTGCTGGCTCGCCAAGGCTTTATGTGCGCTGGCATGGTTGATAGCTCTGGTTTTTGGCTGAATACGGGTGAGCTTACTAACGAGATGTTGGCCTCGCCCCTGCCTTTAGCGCAATGGCAAAACGGCGTTGCCTGCCCTAACCCCATTGAGACGTTTATGGCCGACTACGGTGCAGCTATTGATGCCGTATTTATGGCCTTGCCCAACTTGCCTGTTACCTTTTACGCCGACACCTTAGCCATGATTGCCGAGCGTACGCCTTTTCAAGGGGTGATGGTGGATGCCCTGAAACGTACCCAAGCCGTTGAGTTGTTAGCTCCCCTGCATGAGACGTTGGTCAACAAGGGGATTCTCTACATTACGGGGGCTGGAGCGACCCCTGGGTTTTTAACTACTGTGGCCGCCGTGGCAGCGCAATCCTTTGTTGAGGTGTTGAGCGTCAACATTCACTTTGGGGTGGGCGTGGCCAACTGGGAAGCTTACCGTGCTACCATTCGTGAGGACTTTTTACACTTGCCAGGCTTCAGTGCCGAGCGTGTGGCTGCCATAACCGATGCCGACATTGAAGCCGAACTCAATGCCCGTAACGGACGGCTTGAGCTGGTGAACATGGAACATGCAGACGACGTTATTTTAGAGCTGGCAGGCGTTTGCCCCCGCGACCGTGTGACCGTGGGTGGTGTGGTGGATACCCGTAGTGCCACCAAGCCCGTGAGTACCACCGTTACCGTGGTAGGCCGTACCATCGCTGGTGAGGTAACCCAACACGTGTTTACTGTGGGCGATGCTACCACGATGGTAGATAACGTGTGTGGCCCCGCTTGTGGTTTTATGGCCAGTGGTATCAACTTGTACAACCAAGGGCAATTTGGCTTGTTAACCAGCGCACAGGTTATGCCCTTGTGCCGAGTGCCTAGCCTTGAGTTGGTGCGCCCCACCATAGGCCATCACCAAGTAACCACTGCGTTCTATATGTAGTTGTTGGCTAAGAACCGTCTTGATTTTGGCCAAAGGGTAGCACTTTACGCTACCCTTTGGCCTTTAACCTACTAAGCGCACCCTGCCCTCAGCAAGAGACCCTTTAGACTATGACAACACCCATCGCCTCGGCACCTTACGTCCCCTCTACTCCCGCTTTGGCTCCGTTGCCTGCTCCCCCTGGGCTTGCTGCCAGCTTTGCCCCCGAAGCTGACCCAAGCGCAGCTTATGCTCAAGATTTATACAAGGCCAGCTTTGGCTTAGCTCCCTCAGTTACACCTGAAAATGTAACAAAGGAACTTAAAAACGTAACTGATAGCGTACGTAAACAAAACGGCGTATTTGGTTGGCTTTATAAGGGTTTTGATACGATAATTGCACGCCCCTTTAAGGCTGTGGTTAACTTCTTTAAACGGCTGGTAGGCATCACACCTAAGCCAAATGCCCAAGTGCCAGCCCCTACACCTACTGCTCCTATACCACCCGCTGCACCAGTAGCCCCCACCGTGGCAGAGCCAGCCGTACCACCTGCTGTTGCTTAAATAGCGTTAAGCGATTTGCACGGCCTGAGTAGCTTGCTGATGCAAAGGCAATTGTAGGGGTGCTAACCCTTGCCAAACCGTATCCTTCCAAGCCTGA
Source organism: Vampirovibrionales bacterium (assembly GCA_044347425.1). GTDB lineage: Bacteria > Cyanobacteriota > Vampirovibrionia > Vampirovibrionales > JAJTHC01 > JBIKUS01. The sequence continues at coordinate 12,917 of JBIKUS010000049.1, forward strand.
GGGTTGGGTTGCCATGCGGGGGTGTGAATAATCAATACTGTAGAGCCACTACCGCTTAGCACCACACCCACCACGTTGGGGTCGGGCAGGAGGCGTTGACGCAATAAGGGCAGGCCAAGGGGCTGGCCTCGGTGTGACTCATGCAGAGCGTCGTTGGTTAAAGCCCACTTAAGTAAAGCTGTATCAGCAGTGTGGGCAGCTAAGAGCCACGAGGCCAAGGCTTGCCCTTGAGCCACACAAGTCGCCAAGCTGACCGAAGGGGGTAACTGCCGCCGAGAGGCTTCGGTAGAGGTGGCCAAGGTGGGGATGAGGACGCTAAACTGCCATTGCTCCGCTGGCCAAGGGAGGGCGATGGCTTGTTGCCCACTCCAGCATTGTACGCCACCCAACAAGGCGGGAGCCACATTGTCGGCGTGGCCTTCAATGCTTACGGCCAATGTTAACAGGTGCGAGGGGGGCAGGGGGTTACCTAACCACGCATTGGCCAAACACAAGCCTCCTACCAACACGGCCGAGCTACTGCCCAAGCCCCTAGCTAAGGGTAGCCGAGTGGTGATATGGCAGTTAAAGGCAGGCCGTGGTTGCGTTGTGCCTAGGGCGAGTTGGGCAGCCTGCCAAGCGGCTTGTATCCCCACAAAGGGGAGGCTAGCCCTTGCGGCGGCATGGCTGAGGGGCGTTAAGCCGTGGGCTTCGGGGGTAGGGTCAAAGGTGAGGGTGTCGTCGCCTGAGGGGGCAAGGCTAAGGGTGAGCGTATTGCATAAGCCTAAGGCTACGCCCAACGTGTCAAACCCAGGGCCAAGGTTAGCACTGGTAGCGGGTACATCAACACGGTAAACAGGCGAGGCAGGCAGCATAAGGGCAAGGCCTTTCAAACAGACACTCCCCAAAGTATACCGCTTAAACCTTAAGTGGCTAGTAACCCTTTAGGGTGTTACGGCTTGCCTTAGTTGGTAAATAAAGCGTTAAAAACAGGGGTGCTTTCTACCCCGTAAGGTTGTACTTGGCCTTGTTTGCCGTTCCATTCGGTAGAGTGGTAATAACCAAGTAAGTACAATGAATCTTTGCCGAGTGTGTTTTCGCCATCGTCACCATTGTAATCAACAACCATATCAAAGTAGGCTGTGTTTGGGTGAACATAAATAGCCACATGCGTGCCGTCGGCTAAGACAAAGCCAGGACGCCAGTCAAAACTGTTGGCCAGGGAGGCACTTCTATAGCTAATTCTAGAGAGTATGATACAATAAGGTGTTGTTGTTAGGTTACAGAGACCCCGCCGTTATGTATCCTGTTGCTTTTCGTCGTCGAGCCGTTGAGTTAGTAAGCGTAT
>JBIKUS010000059.1:0-12334 GCA_044347425.1 Vampirovibrionales bacterium
TCAAAAACAATCTGCTAAGGTTCTTGCCTGCTTTCAATCACCCACCACAAGCTATGCGGCTCTCAAACCCACACTTTAAAGTATCGTCGGTATAAGATGTTTTGTTGAGTGTAGCTTGCGGAACCTGTTGAAAAGCACTTTGTAGAGAGAACATAAACAGTATCACCTAAATTATAAATAACTTCACGAGGTAAGAGTATAATTTATACTTAAACACACTCTTTCGTCAATAACTTCTCCTTTATTGATATTGTTAAGGTTGCTGGGTTCAGTTTCGTGGCGCAACCACGCAGGAAAAATAACCATTTGCCCTGCTTTAGGCTTTATTTTGATAGCTCGATAATGCTCAGGGGTTTCCTGTTTAAAGTGATGCATCACCATTTCTCGTTGTGGGCAAGGGTCAATAAACTTAAGGCTCCCGCTAAATTCATCGGCTTTAACATAGTACGCAATACTGTAGTGAGCATTAGGGTGTACATGCGACGTTATATAGGCATCAGGTGGGTACACGTTAAGCCATGCCGTCTTTGATTTCAGACGATAGCTGTCAATTAACCCAATATCTTTAATAATAGAAGCCATAATGGCATCAACTTCAGTAAAAAAGGGTGCCAGCTCTGGGTACTCTCTCAGGTTTTTATCACTACGCCAACCCTTAATGATGTTACCCACATAACCCTCAGGGTCTAATTGTTTGAGTTTGCTTATCAGCTCTAAAATGGTTTGATTGTGAACTTCAGCACCTTCAAGGTCTGCTACATCAATCCTAACAGGAAAAAAATACTCGGTTGTGACTTTGTGTGACACGAGGGCTACCTTAATAGTTAATACTAATGCTTTACAGTATACTTTAAATAAATTAGCTAAAAAGTGTTTGTTGTCCCCTTGGTGAGTCACATACCATGCCCCTCCTCCCTCCACCACAAGGACGCTTTGAGTGAAACAACGCCTTTGCCTCGTCATCCTATCCTCCCTGTTGTGGGTTGGCCACAGCGTTGCCCTCGCCGAAACACCGCCCCCCTCGCCGTTGGCCTACCCTGCCCCACTGGCGGCGTATTTACCCTCCACTCGGCCAGCGGGGCTACCCGTTACCCTACAAGCCCAGCCCTATAACAACGGCCAACGAGAACTCAACCTGTGGCGCATTGAAGCCACCAAGTTCGTCCGTAGCCCCGCCGTCCTCACCCCCCAAGCAGACGCTTTAGCTTACACAGAGGCCGTTTACCTTGCAGGCACGAGGCAAGTGAGCGGCACACTCTACTTTAACCCCCTAGCTGGCGGGGTAGAGGCCTTGGCCTTAAGCGCACCCTTGGGTAGCAAGGCCGTGTTGGGCGGGCTAGACCCCAACCGCCTGCTACAACAACGCATCACCTGGTGGCGTGTGGGCGACGAGCGAGCGCAACCCTTTGCCTTTAGCACCCTTACCGTGGTGGATTGGAGTGCCAACGGCCAACGCCTACTGGTCAAGCGCAAGCATGGCGTGCAGTACACAGGCCTCCGCCCCACCGAGGTGGCCGTGGTGGAGCGTGCCACAGGCAAAATCACCGTTTACGGCGAGCTATTACGAGCCGTGCAAGCATGGGTAGCTAACCAACCTGGCCAAGCCGCCAACACCCTCAAGTTGCGAGCGTGGGATTTAGAACCCCTCGGCTGGCTACCGCAAAGCACCACAGAGTTTTACGTGCGGGCATGGGCGTTTAGCCAAAACGCCCCCCCCGAGTTTCTCGGCCTGTGGCGGTTTGATACCCAAGCCCGCCTGCCCAGCTTGGTGAGCAGTAACAAGGCAACCGTCCCCATTGTGGCGGCCAACGGCTGGTGGGTAGACCCCGTCCAAACCCCCGCCCCCAGTTACGACGCTAGCAAACCCGATACCGACACACCACCCACATGGGGCGAACGTGCCACGGGTAAGGTGTTACGTACAGTTGATAAAGTATTATGGTGGCGCACCACGGGCAGTACCACCGTTGGCGACGAAGACTAGCACGCTTTGCGTTTGAGGCCTCTTTATGGGGGTATACCCCTAGTCTTCAGCCCAAGAGCTTGCCATGTCTATCGTTTCGCCCAGCTTCCCCCTAACGCACGCCACACGGCCACCCTCTGCTTACGGTGCGCCCCAAAGTATTGGGGCTAGCGTTGGCACAGGTGTTGGGGCGAGTATCCCCCCGCAAGCCACAGCCTCCCCCCTCCCCCCTGCCGAACTACCCCTACCACCTCCCCCCACCCCGCCAGAGGTGTTGGCTCCTTGGCTGTTTTTCACGCCTAAAACGCCTGTCTTACCGCCTCAAGCCACGGCCATGGCCACCAATCCAGCTTATGCCATGCCACAAGGGGCTAACCCCTCGCCTGCGGTTACGCCCATGCCACAAGCTGCCCCAGCACCCTTGCCCAAGGCGGCCAACACCTCGCTCAACCAACCCCGCAGCAAAAAAGACGAACCCAAATCGCCCCCACTCCCCAACGTGGCCAACGTCCCCGTACACGGCTTTGACGACATCACCATCACCAACATCAACGCCCGCCTCGAAGACCCCGATTACCAAAAACGAGCCGATGCCGCCGAAGACTTCTTCCTCATCCTCAACGCAAACCCCCGCATCGAGACCAACGCCACGTACAAGCCATACGTGGATGCGTTTATGTTGAAGATACTCCGAGACCCTCGATCTGTGGTACACCAGCCTGCTTTTATGGCCATACAAACGGGCTTGTACACCCAACCCACCGACGACGTACTCAAAGAACTCGAGATTTTAAAAGAATCCACAGGGCTAATGGGGCTAGAGCCACAAATGGTTGACGATGCCCTGCAAGCCCTTGCCGAACGCCAAAACCAGCAAGCGCAAGAACTCCTTAGCCTACACACCAACACCCTTAGCCCCGAACAAATTGCAGGGCAAGACTGGCCAGTTAGCCCCACCGAAGGCTTAAGTGGTGATGATGGTGCTGTGCCAGAGGTCGCCTTGCCTTCGGGTATGAACCCTTTACCCACGGTTAGTACCTTGCCCATGGCGGCGGGGCAATCCTTAGGTCAAGGCTCATTACGGGGCAGCCCTCCCACCGAGGCGACAGGCTTAGGGCAAAAAATGCGTCATTGGCTCCACCCTAAGCAACAACAGCAGCAAAGCTAGGCTTATTTGTTGTTGGGCGGAGTTTACTTCGTTGTTTTGGGCTGTGCTGGTTTCGCATGGCTGGTTGTATTCAAGGGGGAGGCAGAGCCTCCACCGCCAGACAGGCTACCCCCTCCTTTTTCGCCAAAGGGCAGAAAGGGCAGTTTCTTTCTTAAATTGCCCTTTCAGGGCTAGAGCGTTTGGGCGGACAGTTCGTCAAGGTAACCCCTTCGGGGTGCTTCGCAACCTTGACCAGAGTTCAACTCAGTCAGGGCGTGGAATTTTTGTAACCCGATAACGTAACCCAAGGGTAAGCCAAACTGACGGAGACTGTGTGGCGGGATTCACAAGGGGTGCAACCCCTTGTGTGGTGGGGTTGTTAGGGGGCTTCCACAAGCCCCCTAACTCGGCTGTCGGGCCGAGACCCGACAACCAGCCAACTTACACTCAAACGACCCTTTTACCTCCAAAACCACCCCGAAAAACCCACAAATCGTAAATCTCCTTCGCTATGCTTTGTAAAGCAGATGTGTCATACTATCAGTAGGCAGTAAGAGTCCTATCCTCTTGGTTGTCGCACTTACCCACCATCCACCCAAAAGAACAACGACCCATGATACCTTACCCACAAGGCGATAAGCCTCGCTTAGCCTTATTTGATAACTTAATGCAACAAGTACAAGACATAACCTGGTGTAACCTCACCAAGCTGCACCAAGCAGCCCTCTACCCCAACACCTGCCCAGAAGGAACCAAAGCCCTGAATGAGTTTCTCATCAGGCCAGCCAAACTGAAGGATGTCCTCTCAATGGTGATAGCACTGGACGCTGCCATGCCCAAGCCCGACACCGACGATACCACGCTTGAAGAAGCCCTTGCCGCCGTGGACACCATGAACGATGACGAACTGATGGAAGCCTTGCTACGTGTGCTTGACCCTATGTTGGATGCAGGACTTGCCGCACTGACTGATGTGCGTGACCTATGGCCTGTAGCGCAAGAGGCTCACACCCTGCCCGCCCCACTACCGTATGACGACACTGATACCGATGATGATGCCTAATACCCCCTTGCCAGCCTTGGTTAACCTTGCATTAAGCCCACTGCAAGCCCAGCAGGCACAGTGGCAACAGGCCATAGCTGCCTTAGTGGCACCGTATTCGGCCAGCCTTAGCCCCGCCAAGGGGGTGCTACCTGTGCAGGTGTTGGCCACCGAAGCGTTAAGCCATGCCCCCTTATTTTGGGTGGCTGCCGAAGCTGCTAGCCTATCAACAGCGCCAGAGGTATGGGCGGCCAGTTATTTAGCCGTTGACCTGTGCTATCCTGGGGTGGCGTTGCTGCATGGGGTGAGCAAGGCCATGCCCAACAGTACCCGCCCGTATAAGCATCCGCAAAGGGCTGCTTTGGGGGCTGTTGTATTACAAGCGGCTCGTCACCCTGCCTTGGGGCTTAGGCTACTGTTGGTTGAAATGGACGACCCTCAAGGAGCCAAGAAAAACATAGGTGCCTTGGGCTTTTGTAGGCAACATGGGTTTCAACCTTTGCATCGCTTGGCCTTGCCACAAGGGTTGGCTCATCCTCAGCCGTTGGAGGGGTGCGTGTTGTGGGGGCTGGTGTTGGGCAACAAGTAGTAACTACTCGCTTACCATGCTCGCTTTTGTTACACTAATGGGGTTGTTGCCAGCCGTTGCCCTGCTTGAGGTTACCCCATGTCTTTTGTCTCTGTTGTTAGAGTGAGTAGCTTGCTAGCTGTTGTGGCTTGTGGCTTTGTGGGCTTGTCAGCCTGTGTGGTGTCGCCCCCTTCGGCCATGGGGCCCGCCATTGCCAAGCTAAACACCGCTGCCCAGCAGGCCATGGCGCAAGGTAACACAGTTGCCGCTGTGGCCAGACTTGAATCTGCCCTTGAGCTTGCCCCCACCCAACCCGAACTTTCACACAACTTGGCCGCTGCTTATGTGGCCAACCATAACTACGCCCAAGCGGCTACCTTGTTTGAAGCCCTCGCCCAAAAAGCCCCTGAGGCTAAAGCGCAACTCACTTATTTAATGCAGGCGGCACAAGCCCACCAACAACAGGGTAATGTGGCCTATGATGCCCTGATGGCGCAAAAAGACAACCCGCTACCCGCCGAGTGTCAGCCCTCGCCCGATGCGTTGCCCACGGGTGAAGACAGACGCTTGCGTCAGCAATCTCCTGCCCAATTGGCGCAAGTGGTTACCACCCACTACACGGCGGCTAAGCAGCATTTTGGTAAGATTGTGGCGCAACCCGTAAGCGACACCACGGCCAGCCAGCTAGATGAGCATAAAGCCATTGCCGAGATTTTAGCCACGCTAGACCAACGCTTGCAGCAAACCGAAGTGGTGCAAGCCTCTCGCTTGTCGGGTGGGAGGGCGTAACCCCCATGACCCACCCCATACTGCTGCCTCTGCCTGCTGACGTGCTGGCCAGTTTGCAGCCCCCTACCCTTGGACAGGTGATTGACCGCCTGCACACTTGCAAGGTGTTGGTGGTAGGCGATTTGGCTATTGACGATATGATCTACGGCCAAGTGGATCGCCTCTCGCGTGAGGCACCTGTGGTGATTTTACGGCACCACCATACGGACACGGTACTGGGGGCAGCGGCTAACGCTGCCCATAACTTAGCCAAGCTGGGCGCACACGTCACCGTGGCGGGGGTGTTGGGGGCAGATTATTACGCCGACACGCTACGCAACGCCTTACACCGAGACGGCCTACACACCGACGGCCTTGTGGTAGATGAACATCGCCCGACGACGACCAAAACCCGCATTTCGGGTATGGTGAACCAGTCGATTACTCAACAAGTGGTACGGCTCGACCGTGAGAGCCGAGAGCCGCTCTCCGCTGTGTTGGAGGGGCAGTTGCTGGCTTGGCTAGAGGCCAACGCTCACCGCTTTGATGCGCTGTTGTTGAGCGATTACGGCCTTGGCGTGGTGACTCCCGCTGTGATTGAGGCCTGTAGACGCTTGACCCAACAGCTTGGTCTGCTGTGGGCGGTAGATTCCCAACGGCCACTGTCGTGGTTTGCGGGGGCTGCCATTATGACCCCCAACTTGCCCGAAGCCGAGGCGAACCTCCCCGCTGGCACGTCTTTAGCGACTGAGGAAGCCTTGTTAACCCATGGCCCCACGCTGCTTACCCAAAGCGGTGGGCATAACTTGCTCATTACCCGAGGCAGCGACGGTATGGCTCTGTTTGAAGGGGGCGAGGCCGAGCGGGTGACGTTGTTGCCCGTATTTAACCAAAGCCACGTGTTTGACGTGACAGGGGCGGGTGATACCGTAGTGGCCACGTTGTTGCTGGCCAAGGCGGTAGGGGCAAGCTGGTGTCAGGCGGCTGTGTTGGGTAACTTGGCCGCCAGTTTGGTGGTAAGGCAGTTTGGGGCAGCCACCACCACCCAAGCCGAACTGCACGATGCGCTTGTGGCCTTACCGCCCGAGTGCTTATCGGCGATACAATCGGCTAGCTAGCCAATTGTACCGAATAAGGTAGGCCAGCTTCTTTTAATTGGGCTTGTAGGGCAAGTTGCACCATGTAAAGGGTATCCATACCAAAGGCATCGGCCATTTTTGCAGCCAATTTAGGGCTGGGTAGTTTGCGCCCTTTTTCGTAGGCGTTAACCAGTTGTGGGCTAATACCTAACTTCTCACCTGCCTGTTTCAACGTCCAAGCCTCGCACTTTCTAAAGGTGTGCAGGGTCTCGCCAAACGTCAGTGGGGGACGTTGGCCAAGTTCTGTGGCTTCCCAAGGTATAAACTCGTTATCTTGTGCGGTAGTCATGGGGTGTTACCTCTAGTACGTGACAGTATAGTTGATGTTGTTCTATGGTATAAATGGCTCGCCATTGGTTGTTGAGGCGTATGGAACGCTGGCCTTTACGGCTACCTTTAAGGGGTTCGTCGTGCCAGCCCTTTTGCTGACTGGTACGTTGTAAGCCCATCGCATCTAGCTGACGTACCCACTCTTCAAATTTGCGTTGTACGTGATTGGGTGCTTTGCTCAGCGTTTTGTAGGCTGAGGGTGCAATAACAACTTTCATACGTTAAGTATAGACGTAGCCAGCAAAAAAGTAAACCCTTTAGGTTTAACTTGCGAGATCTCGGCAGACATTAGGCGACAAGGGTGTTACACTTGCAACGCTGTTTAAGGAGCCAACAAGCTGTCACACCTTTACATCCACATCCCCTTTTGTGTGTCACGTTGTATTTATTGTGACTTTTACCTTGAGCTGGCCAAATACGGCGGGATGGAAGCCTTTCAACACGCCCTGCTGCGTGAAGCTACCCTAAGGCTCGACCCGCACCATCCCCACGCTCAACCCATAAGTACCCTGTACGTAGGCGGAGGCACGCCCTCGTTACTGCCTGCCAGCTTTTACGCCCAATTGCTGGCCTTGGTGGGGCAACGCTTTGGCTGGGCAGCCTCGCCCGAAGTGACGCTGGAGCTGAACCCGCTGGATGTCGCTTCGACACCGCAAGCCTATGTGGAGGCGGGGTTTAACCGCTTTAGTGTGGGCGTACAAAGCACCCACCCCACGGAGCTAAAACGCCTCTCTCGTCGTCATTCCGCTGAGCAGGCACGGGCGTTGGTGTGCGCTTTGGCTGATGCGGGGGCAAGTTCCATCAGTGTGGATTTGATGTATGGCATCCCCCAACAAACGCCCGACAGTTGGCAGGCCAGTTTGGCCGAAGTGTTGAGCTGGCCCGTCTCGCATGTGTCGCTTTATGGATTGAAAGTAGAGGAAGCTACACCGCTGGCCACGTTAGCCCCACTGGGCGGCCAGTACGCCTTACCTAACGACGATGACACCGTTGCCTTGTACGAGATAGCCGTTGAAGCCTGCAAACAGGCAGGGTTAGCTCGTTATGAGATAAGTAATTTTGCCAAAGCAGGCCACGCTAGCCAGCACAACCTGGCCATGTGGCAAAACAAGCCGTATTGGGCATTAGGGCCCGCTGCCCATGGGTATTTGCCCCCGTGGCGGTACGAGAATCAGTCCAACTTGGCCAGCTACTTGCACGCTCCGCTGTTGGCCACGTGGCAAGCCGAACCCCAACACCAACGGTGCGAAAACGCGTTTATTTTTGGCTTGCGTACTGCCCAAGGGGTGCATCTACCTACGGTACAAGCCGAGGCATCGCCCCAGTGGTGTCAAGCCTTGCAACAGGCCTTGCCCACGTTGCTTACGGGCGAGCCTGCTTTACTGTGCCTTGAGCAAGACACCCTTACGCTAAACCCTGCTTTGCTTAGCATGAGTAATGAGGTGATCACTCGGTTGTTGTTAGCCGTGGAACAACACCTTGAAGCGGTTTAGGCCTGCCATTGCCTGCCAAAATCAGCCGCTTTTAGCACGGGGAAGCTAGGCACACCACTCGTCTGCTGGCGTTGTGCCACTAAAGCCATTATAAAAGCATTATTCTGCACCTGTACTTGAGGCGGGGGGTAAGCTTGGGGCAGACGAGGTAGAGGCCTGTTATAAGCGACTGGGTAGGCTAGCGGGCTGGCAACTTGCGCCACCACCGTAGACTGAGCAGCAATCGTGTCGTCGTCACTAAGGTTAGTGTCCTCATCGGTTAACTCGCCTAGGTTTTCTACGGGTTCGTCGTCGGCGGTGTCGTCGCTAAGGGCATGGAATTGGTGGCGACGGATGATGGCATCAGGATCCCGTACTAGCTCGTTCAAGGCACGGTCATAGACGAAAATCTTACCTTGGTCGTGGCCAATCAGTTCGGGCATTAAGTCGTTAACTTTATCGTCTTTGGTAAAGGGTTGCAGTTGTGGGTCGCTTAAAATACTGTCAATGGCTTGGCTGTCCTCCTCTTTTAAGGGGAAAACCACCACGCCTACTTCTCGGCCATTCCAGCGGGTACGCCCGTACACATATTGGTCTCGGGTAATGGGGACACCAGGGTTGGTGCGATGCAGCACGTCCTCGGCTTCTTTCTCGGTCATATCCAACAAAGGGTAGCCATTGGGGAAGTTGGTAAACACCAAGTACTTGTTGCCAAAGGTGGGTGGTGGAGGGGCGATGGTTGGCACGCTGTGCAGCATGGCTAAGCTCGGGGTTTGGGTAACCTAACACTAGCTACTTTACACTAGATAGGGCTATTTACCAACACAAAAGCGATTAAAGACATCATCAAGCATCGCCTCGGTAGTGTCTTCGCCCGTGAGGCGTTGCAGGGCGTAGAGGGCTTCGGTGAGAGGGATGGTGACGACATCGAGCGGATAGGCGGGTTGGCTAAGGGTTTGGTAAGCAAGGGTAACTTGTTCGACCATGGCTTGTAAGCACAGGGTTTGGCGTTGGTTTAAGGCCACCAAGGCGGTGGCTTGCGTGTTGGCCAACAGCCCTTGGTGTTGTTGGGCTACCAGCCAATTAAGTAAGGCAGGCAACCCCACCCCCGTGACTGACGACACGGCTAATACGTCGTTACGGTGGGCTAAACTCGCTTCGCCTTGGGGGAGGGTATCGGTTTTGCTGGCGACGATGAGCTTGGGCAAGTGGGGGGGCAGGGCTTGCAGTATGGCCTCATCATCGGAGGAATATTCGCCCGTGGGTAGGTCTAGTAGGGTGTTCGCATCCACCAACACCAGCAGGGCTTGGGCGTTGTGGCAGGTCTCCCAACTACGGGTAATGCCAGCCTGCTCTATGGCATCATCGGCTTGGCGAAGGCCAGCCGTATCTAACAAGGTAAGGGCTAAGCCGCCTGCTTGGGTAAGGTGAAGAGTGTCGCTTACTACGTCTCGTGTGGTGCCAGCTTGTGGGGTCACAATGGCTCGCTCACGGGCGAGTAGGGCGTTAAATAGCGACGATTTACCTGCATTAGGCTGGCCTAACAAGGCCACGTGGCAACCGCTTCGCCATACTTGGTTTTGGGCAGAAGTGGCGAGGAGAGCTTCGGCTTGCTGGCACAGGGCGTGTAGTTGCGCCAGCAGGGGCGCACGGTCGGGTTCGTCCACTTCGTCGGGATAGTCGGTAGCGGCAACCACGTTGGCGAGTATGGGGGTGAGGCCGTTGCGTAAACTAGCTACTTGTTGCGTTAGCCCCTTGGCTTGCAGAGCATGGGTGGCCACACGTACCAGCCCTTCATCTTCAGCAGAGATGAGGTCGGCGATGGCTTCGGCTTGGGCGAGGTTGAGCTTGCCGTTCATGAAGGCTCGGCGGGTGAATTCGCCAGCTTGGGCGGGTTGCCCTCCTGCTTGGTAGCACAAGTTGAGAATGCGGAAGGGCAAGTACTCGCCCCCGTGGCAGTGAATCTCCACTACATCTTCGCCTGTAAAGCTGTGGGGGGCTTTAAAGGGGAGTATCAGCACTTCATCAACTCTGGGCGGTGCTTCGCCGTGTTGGCGAGGGGTGAAAGGGTCAACTATCCACCCAAAAGTAGCCATACGGGGTTGTAGTTTGTTAGCGTTAGGGAAGAGTTGGGCAATAATGTGCCAACTATCGGCTCCGCTTAGTCTAATAACAGCAACACCTGCTGCACCCGTGGCCGTGGCTATGGCTGCAATGGTTAAAGACTGTTGTAACACCACAACTTAAGTCACACAACCGCCGTCAAGGGTGACCACTTCGCCTAGCATAAAGGTGTTGCGGTCGCTGGCCATAAAGGCGGCAAATTCGGCCAGTTCTTCGGGTCTGCCCATGCGCCCTTTGGCTACCCAGTTTTTATAGGTATCAAGCATCACGCTTGGCAGAGAATGCCCTAAATCAGTATCATAAATACCTGCTGCAATACCGTTCACATCTACGCCAAAACTGGCAGCTTCGCGCGAGAGGCACTTGGTAAAGCCAATAACGGCAGCCTTGCTGGTAGCATAATGCACACTGGTAGGCACGGCACGTATGGCGGCAATACTGGTAATGTTAATAATACGGCCACTACGTTGGCGCATCATTTGTTTGATGACGGGCTTGGTGACGTAGTACAAGCCATTGACGTTGACTTCGATAATCTCTCGCCACGCTTTTTCGGTGGTGGTCATAAAGCTATCGGCTTTATTGATAGCTGCGTTGTTGATCAGAATGTCAATACCGCCCCATTCTTCAACCAAAGTTTTGACGAGGCCTTTTAGGCCGTCACGATCGGTAACGCTAACCTTGAAGGCTTTGGCTTTGCGACCATAGGCTTCGACACGTTTCACAGTGTCGGCAGCGGCATCGTCGTTAGCGTTATATAAAAAGGCAATGTCTGCGCCTTCTCTGGCAAACACTTCGCACAAGGCTTTGCCTATCCCTCGGGAGCCTCCCGTGATAAGTGCGCGTTTACCTGTTAGCAATGCTGTCATGGCATAAAACTCATAAGGCCAGTGGTACGTGGGTTTGTGTGTATCAGCATTAACCCCCAAGCCAAGGGCAACGTCAAGCCTTTGCGTGATGCTAACAAGCCATGGGTGAGCCTGTTCGTTGCAATTTAGCTCAACTTGGCGTAACGTAACAGCATCATCAATGGCTTGTTTTGCTGGCCATGGTTATTCTCTTGGTTGATAAGGTTCTTTAGCATGATGTCGCCCTTCCCTACCCCTGCTTTGTCTGACTACCCCGCCCATTTGGCCATTTACTTTCAAGGCCATGTATTTGATTCGCTCACCCTTAACAAGGCGATGGATAGTATCCTCACCTTGGGTGGCCACTTTTTAATTACCAACGTGAGCATTGGCGTGACCAAAACCGATGCTTCTACCGTACACATGACCCTGCATGGCAAAGACGATAACCACCTTGCCGACATGATGAAGGTGTTAGAAGTGTACGGCGCACAACGCCAAAGCGGAGCGCACTCACACTTAGTTAAGGTACAAAAGGCCACCATCGCTCCTAACAACGCTGCCGTTATTGGCTATGTACCCACCTATGTGGCCTTAAAAGACGAAGGCGACCTACCTGCTGGCCGCATGGTACATAACCCTGTTGTCTTGGTAAAACGTGGTGCCGAACTCGTCCCCACCCAAGAAAGCCAACTGCTACCAGGCGACGAAGTGGTGGTAGGCCCAGAAGGCTTCCGTTGGGAGCAGGCTGCCCTGCCCGTGGAGGCGTAGGCTCGTGAGCGACAAACCCCAAATTTTGATGTGTTCCCCCACGTATTTTGACGTGGAATATGCCATTAACCCCTGGATGACCCAAGGCGACAAAGTAGACACCGCCAAAGCCATGCAACAGTGGCAAGCCATGAAGGATGCCATTGAAACCGTGGGCGGAGC
>JBIKUS010000161.1:0-3889 GCA_044347425.1 Vampirovibrionales bacterium
ACTACAACCCTATTGAACAGTCTTGGTCATGGTTAAAATCACGAATTAGGGCATTGAATGAACCCTTACTTCACATCTCACAAGCACTTACAAAAGTGTTTCAAACTCTTTAAGGTTAGCTATATTTGCATAACTTATGGTAGCGCACAAAGTACCAACATGCTAGCCTAACCCCACACTACGTAGAGAACTATTACAATGAGATACCTCAAGCAATACGCCGTAGCTTACTCACCCTCTAGCCAGCTTTGCCCCCACTGGCAGTCTACCTCTAAGGGGACACGGAGGGGTTGTTGCAACAGCATGGCCTCTCGTACCCACGCCTCTACCGTGGCCTTATGAGTTTCATGCACTTCAAGCACCAATTCATCATGCACTTGCAACAATAATCTTGCGTAGGGGCTGGCGTTGGCTTGTTTTAAGCGATGCGCCAAGGCCAACATGGCCGCCTTCATCACATCCGCCGCTCCGCCTTGCAAGGGCGTGTTAAAGGCCGCCCGCTCGGCAAACTCTCGCATACTTTTATTGCTGGCGTTGAGACCTTCGGCCAAGTTACGCCGTCGGCCATAGAGTGTGGTCACGTAACCTTGCTCGTGTGCTTGCGCCTTAGTGGCCTCAATAAAGGCTTTTACTTGCGGATACAGGGTAAAGTACTCGTCAATAAAGGCTTGGGCTTCGGCACGGGTCACGCCCAGTTGTTGGCTAAGCCCATGCGCCGTTTGCCCATACACCACCCCAAAGTTGACGGTTTTGGCCTGATACCGCTGGTGCTTGCTCACCTGCTCAACAGGCACGCCAAATACCAAGGCCGCCGTCGCCGCATGGACATCCAACCCACTGGCAAAGGCCTCCATCAACCGAGGCTCTTGGCTAAAGTGCGCCAACACCCGTAGCTCAATCTGCGAATAATCGGCCGAGAGCAACCACCACTCACCCCCATGGGGCTGGGTTTTATCTTGCGAGCCTGGTACAAAGGCTTGGCGCAACAGTCGGCCAGTGGTGGTACGTATGGGGATGTTTTGCAGGTTGGGGTCGCTGCTGCTGAGCCGCCCTGTGGCTGCAATGGTTTGGTTAAAGCTGGTGTGTATGCGCCCCGTTAGCGGGTGCAATAGCCGAGGCAAGGCCTCCACATACGTGCTTTGTAGCTTAAACGTCTGCCTATAATCCAGCAAGCGTTGCACAATGGGATAGTCAGGGGCGAGGTATTCTAGCACGCTGGCGTCGGTACTGTAGGCGGTTTTACCTGCCGTTTTGCGTAGGGGCTTAATACCCAAGCGGTCAAACAACACCTCGCCCACCTGCTTAGGGGAGTTGAGGTTAAACGGATCGCCCCCAGCTAGGGCTAAGATGTCGGCCTCTTGCGTGGCCAACTCGCCCGCCAACCGCTGACGCAAGCCTTCAAGGTGGGCGGTGTCTAGGCGGATGCCCACGGTCTCCATGTCGGCCAATACCGTGGCCAGCGGGTTTTCAAGCTCGTAAAAGAGCGTGGCAAGGGTAGGTTCGGCTTGCAGTACCTGTGTAAAGCGATGCGCCAACCGCCACGTGGCATCGGCATCGGCGGCACCGTAGGGGGTAGCTTGTTCTATCGGCACTTTGTCAAACGTGGTTTGCTTTTTACCCTTGCCGATGAGGTCTTCAATGGGGGTCATGTGTAGGCCAAGCTGAGTAGTCGCCAAGGTTTTAAGGCCGTGCTTGCCTTCGGGTTGGCACACGAAACTGGCCAGCATGGTGTCAAACACAGGGCCTGCTAGGGTCACGCCCCACTGCTTCAGTACTTTATATTCGTACTTAACATTGTGGATGAGTTTAACGACCTGCTCGCTGGCCAGTAGGGGTTGCAACAGCGGAGCCACCGACTCCCACGGGCATTGTTGGGCGGTGAGGGCATCGCCCAAAAAGCTATGCGCCATGGGGACGTATGCCACCACTTGGGCAACAGCGTTGGGGTGAGGCTCGCCCACTAACGCCCATTCAGGGAGTGACGCATCACTCAAGCCAAGCGGGTTGGCGGGTGTACGTTGCCCCAAGCGCAAACCCTCGCCATAAGCGATTGAAAACCCCACGGGTTGCGCCGTAAGCGTATCAAGCCCCGTGGTTTCAACGTCAAACGCCACAACGCCCGCCTGCAGGGCCTGCGCTAGGTGATGCTGGAGGGTGTCAAGGTCAGTGATGAGCGTCGGCTCTACCCATGACAAAGTCGGGAGTGGGGGAGCTTGGTCGTTGTTGGCTTCCTCAGGCGTGGCGGCAGTGAATTCGGCCTCAAGGGCGGGGTACGTGGGAGGCTCGCCTGTCAGCAAGCTCACCCACAACGGCCATTGGCCAAGCAGGCGTTTGAATTCGTACGCTTCAAACAGGGTTTTTAGGGCGACTTGGTTCAGCGAGGCCAACTGGCAGGCTTGCGGGTCAAAGGTCACACTAGGCACAGCGGTATTGATGGTGGCCAGCACCTTGCTCAACTTGGCCAACTCGGTGTGTTCGGTCAGTTTAGCTTGCAGCCCCGCCTTGGGGACATCGGCAATGTGAGCCAGTACCTGCTCAAGCGTGGCGTACTGGTTAAGCAGTTGCGCCGCCGTTTTGGGGCCCACCCCAGGCACGCCTGGTATGTTGTCGCTACTGTCGCCCATAAGGCCCTTGTAGTCGGCCACTTGGTGAGGCCACACCTGCCATTTGTCGTACACGGCTTGGCTGTCGTAGGCCTTCATGGGGTCTTTGGGGGTGCGCCCTGGTATCAGGATGCGGATGCGTCCCGCCTCATCCACCAGTTGAAAGGCGTCTTGGTCGCCCGTGAGTACCAACACGTCCCAGCCTTGCGCCGCTGCTTGGGTAGAGAGGGTACCGATGACATCGTCGGCTTCAAAGTTGGGTACTTGGTATAGGGGTAGGCCGAGGCTAGCAATGCCCTCAAGCAGGCCACTCATTTGCGCTCGCATGGTGTCGGGCATGGCTTGGCGATGGGCTTTATACTCGGGGTAGAGTTCGGTGCGAAAGCTCTCACGGGCTACATCAAAGGCAAAGGCGAGGGCTTGAGGCTGGTAGGCTTGTAATACACCTTGTAGGGCTGAGAAAAAGCCGTAAGCCGTCCACGAGGGTTGGCCTGTGCTGGTGGCCATGGCGGTGCGTTCTAGGGCAAAAAACTGGCGGTACGCAAGGGCGTGACCGTCTACCAGTAACAGGGCAGGGCTTGGCATAGGGGGGTATCCATCAACACAACGCACTTACCTTAGCACACACACGCCACGCTGGGCAGTATTCTGGGGTTGACGTCTTACCACCTGGCGTAATTCTTGATTGCCTAGTTTTCCACAAAAAGCGAAGCATAACCTCTCCCTTAGGGAGAGGGTGTGAACGCCTAAACTTGATTCTGTCAGGTGGTAAGGGGTTGACGTGTGTTTAAGTTTAAGTAACCATTATAAATTATATATTCAGCTTCCTTCGCTTCTGTCTAAATTGTTAAGTAACAAAACAACCATCATGCTAATAAAAGTATCCTCCCCTTCTCTGCCTAAATTGGCTGAGTCGATCAAAAAGGCTTTGCCTAGTGAAGCAACTTTTTTACGAGAAAACTATTTACAGCAGTTTAAAAAACCTCGAACTTACCAAGCGTTAATGAGGCAAGCGGCTCAAGCCTTGGTTGATAGCTATACTCCTGATCGCCCTAAAGCTTTTAAAGTAAACGGAAGCTTTAAGGTATTCTCACTTGAAGATGCAGTTTCAGGAGACCATAAGCTTCGCCTTCGACTTCATCGATACTTAGACCGACATAAAGAACCTTTGCATGGGCATAATTGGCATACTTCTTCCCTTGTGAAAGGTGGGCAATTGGTTAACACACCTTACGTCGAAGCTTCAAAAGATACGCCAAATGCTCAACCTTTTTTTGAGGCAGCTA
>JBIKUS010000050.1:0-14069 GCA_044347425.1 Vampirovibrionales bacterium
AAACTGCACCATGGCTGATTTGTTTGAGGCCGAACCCGTGCAGCAACGCCTGTTTTAACCTTTGTAAGGCTGAGTTAGGCAACCTTACGTTTTGGGTGTATACTAGGGGCATCCATAGGCCATAGTTGCCACTGTTGTTTAGTTGCTAGCCTCTGCCATGCCCCCTTGTGCCGTGTCAGTGGCGGGAGAAGTCAGCGTTATGCCCCATCCCCCTTCCTCACCCCATCACCCCAACGACCCTAACACCCCTCCCCCAACCGATGATGCCTTGCTAGGCTCTGCCACGGGAACCGCCTCGCCAGGGGTATATATAAGGCTACCAGGTGCCGAGGCCAAGCCTGGCCTCTCGCCCGACCAACATGCTACCCTTGATGCCCTTTGGGCCACAGCTACCAAAACCCTTCACGGTAAAGAGGAGAAACACCCTGTGCTAATGTTTATTGCTGGTTTAGGCGTAGGCGTATTCGTCACGCTGATGGCTTTTACTGTATTTATTAGTAAGCCAGCACAAGTAGCGGTGGCTCCGCATGGGCCCCTAACGCAACCTGTTGAAGCCTTACAAGGTGCCATTAGCCGTGGCGAAGACCCCGCCGCTGCCGAACGTGACTTGCTGCTGAACGATACCGATACCCCTGCAGAGGCCACTATTAACACCCCTGGGCAAAACAAGCCCCAAAGTGGTGGCTTTAGCTTTAATTTTGGCCAGCCCAAAGCCCAAGAAGCCCCCTCACCCAAGGCACAACCCAGCGAAGCCGACGAGTTAGCCCCTGCCCCCGCCGCACAAGCCAACGTGTACGAGGTGCAAGCAGGCGACACCCTCAGTACTATTGCTCAACGCTTTTACAGTAGCAGCCACCCAGACATGGTTGAAAAGCTCCAGCGTGCCAATAACATGACCAACGCCCATTCCCTTTCGTTGGGGCAAAAACTGGTCATTCCCCCTAAAGACTACCGCTAAACGCCCCTTGTATTAGCACCCGTTCAAGCGTATACTTAGGGTATGCTAAGGTGTTGCTTTGTTTTGTGTAAGTCAACGCTTGGTGTCGTTCTTTGATAATCTGTCATGAGTTTTACCGTAGCACGGGGCCGTTCTGGATTCGACAGGGCGTAGGACGTGACTTAACGGCGAGTCGAGGTGCTGTTCCTCGTAAAAACAAGCAAAAAACAATAAATGCCGAAACTAAAACGGTTAATAACGTTGTACGTGGTAACTTTGGTGCCAAGAAAGTAGCTGTTGCTGCTTAATTACACCTAAGTTCCATTGATACGTTATTCCCACTTAAGGTACCCTATGCCTTGGGTGGGCTTGTCGCTTCATAGGGCTTTGCGTCGGGGGCTAACAGACCCGCCAACTGCATCGTATCCGTCTGTTTTCTTTGTCGCAAGAGCATAATGCGGCTGGGCTGGGCGTAGCGAGACACAGGTTGTCGCCCTGCTGAGACCTTTCTGTTGCCTACACTCGTAGATGTTAAGGGGCGTGCGTTTTGGACGAGGGTTCGATTCCCTCCGGCTCCACCATTTTAAAGTGCAACTTTGTGCTTGCCATAACCACCTCTTAGCTTTATGCTGTAGGGTGTTGATACATGTGTTTCGTGGTGAGTTAATACCACGCAAACGCAAGGCTTGTAAAGGTTGCACCACTCATGACAGATACCAACGGACGTTCGCTTACTGAATTGGTTGAAACCACCGACGAAGAAGGCGTTACCCATTATTTTGTAAAAATTGAAGAGTTTGAGTGTGATGCCAAACCTTACGCTTTGCTGATTTACCGTGGCACCAGCAACGACGATGACGAAGTGGACGCAGAAGGCTTTGATGAAGAGTACGTCGTGATGCGCGTTACCCAAGAAGACGGCGAACTGGCCTACGAGTATATTGAAGATGAAGAAGAGTTCAAAAAAGCCATCGCTCACCTTGAAACGCTGGACTATGACTTTGACACTGAAGATGACGAAGACGAAGCCCTAGACGATGAAGATGACGACGACGAAGAAGACGATGTTCTTGTGATTCGTAACGACCCTAGCCTTAATTAACTCAACCTACGTTTTGCACTGCTGTCAACAAGGTAAATCCCTTCCATGAAAATCCATGAATACCAAGCCAAACAACTGTTTGCTCAATTTAATGTTATCGTACCCGAAGGCTATGTAGCCACCACCGTTGAGGATGCTGTGGCCGTAGCGCAACGCCTCAGTACCCCTAAAGTTGTGGTTAAAGCCCAAATTCATGCGGGTGGTCGTGGTAAAGGTGGCGGGGTTAAAGTGGTCGATAAAGCCAACGTGGCCGAAGCTGCCCAAGCTATTTTAGGCATGCAACTCGTCACGCACCAAACAGGTGCCGCTGGCCAGCTGGTTAAAAGCGTGTTGGTTGAAGAAGCCAGCAATATCGCCCGTGAGTTGTACCTTGCCATTGTGCTAGACCGTGCCACAGCTCGCCCCGTACTGATGGCCAGCACCGAAGGCGGTATGGACATTGAAGAAGTGGCTGCCCACACCCCCGAGAAAATCGTTAAAATCGGTATCCATCCTTCGTTAGGCTTGCAGGCCTTTCAAGTACGAGATATCTGCTTTGCGCTTGGCCTAAACGCTCCCCAAGCCAAGCAGGCCAGCCAATTGATTAACGGTCTGTACGCCCTGTTTGTCGCCAAAGATGCCTCGCTGGTGGAGATTAACCCCTTGGTGGTGACGGCCGATGACCGTGTGCTAGCCCTTGACGGTAAGGTTAACATTGACGATAACGCCCTGTTTCGCCTATCTGACGTGGCCGCCATGCGAGACACCGATGAAGAAGACCCGCTCGAAGTTGAAGCCTCTACCTATCACCTTAACTACATTAAGCTAGAGGGTGACGTGGGCTGTATGGTCAACGGTGCTGGCCTTGCCATGGCAACGATGGACATGGTGCAACTTGCAGGAGCCTCGGCCGCTAACTTTTTAGACGTGGGCGGTGGTGCCAATGAAGAAGCCATTGAAAATGCCTTCCGTATTCTGATTAGCGACAGCAGCGTGAAAGTGGTACTCATCAACATTTTTGGCGGCATCCTACGCTGCGACTTGTTGGCGCAAGGTGTGGTCAAAGCGGCCAACAAGCTCAACATGACCCTCCCCTTGGTGATACGTATGAAGGGTACCAACGTAGAAGAAGGCAAGGCCATTTTAAAAGCCTCTAGCCTTACCTTTACCTTGGCCGATACGCTTGAAGAAGCGGCGCAAGCCACCATGGCCAGCCTTAAAACAGCCGTGCCTGCCTAAACCACTATGCAAAGCCAACCCACAAGTGTCTCTCACGAGTCGCAAGCCTCAACCCAACAGAGCCTTGTGGGCATGGCTACTTTGCAAAGCATCGTCGCCCAGTTACGTCACCCCACCAAAGGTTGCCCGTGGGATGTGGCACAAACCCATGCCAGCCTTCGCCCTTATCTGCTTGAAGAAGCCTACGAAGCTGTCGAGGCTCTCACTCAGTTAGACGCTCAACCAGAAAACCCACAAGCCCAACTAGCGGTTAAAGACGAATTGGGCGACGTACTTCTGCAAGTGGCTCTGCACGCCCAACTGGCCAGCGAGGCGGGGATGTTTACCCTTGACGATATTGCCCAACATCTTGCCGAAAAATTAGTACGCCGACACCCGCACGTTTTTGGCGAAGGTGCCACCCTCACCTCTCCCGAGGCGGTAACGGCGCAATGGCAACAGCTTAAACAAGCCGAAAAACCTGCCTCTACCTCAACCAAGCCGAGTGCCTTGGGCGAGCTTAAAGCCTCTCAACCCGCGCTAAGCCAAGCGAGTGTGGCCAGTAAGCGAGCCATTAAACAAGGCTTTACGTGGCCAAACCTTGCAGGCGTATGGGCTTGCGTTATGGGCGAATTTGACGAGTTGAAGGCTGAAATGGATGCCTCCATACCTTCTCCCCAAGCCTTAGAAGACGAATTGGGCGATTGTCTTTTTGCAACGGTCACCCTGGCCAACCAACTGGGTATTGACCCAGAAGTAGCCTGCCATAGAGCAACGCAAAAGTTTATCCGTCGTTTTCACGCCATGGAGGCGTTAACCCAAAAACCCTTGCGCCAGCTCTCGTTTGACGAATGGGAAACCCTGTGGCAACAGGCAAAACTGGCGACCTAACCAGCGAAGTACCCTACAAATCGTCGGCTAGCACCATCGGCCTATTGACATACAGGGTCTGTAACCCTTCTTCACGTCCCAATGTCTGTGTTGTCCTTTTGGCAATCGGCTCGTCAACTCGTATTACAGCCTTACTTTCATACGCCATACTACGTAACGAAGTAAACGGCTGCTGCTGTAAACTTTGGCTTAATTTATGCCAATCTGTTTGCTTTGATTGGTTTTGTGGTGCAAGCCTAGGCTCTGGTGGCTTAAGTGATGACAAACCCTCTACTAAACCACTAAGCGGGATAAGTGGCATTGTACTCGATGGAGGTGTTGGTACTTCGACAAATGTAGGTGTAGCAAATGCTAACGGTATAAGGGGTAAACTACGTTGGGGCATCGGCTGAGGGTTATCTAACAAAGCCTGCTCACTCGGGACATACTCAACAACGGGTGCCGTGTAAATAAGTGGCTGCCTGACTGACGTTTTGCGTTGAAAATCTCGGGGAAGCAGTGTCATAAAGGTAACCTCTCTATTCAAAATTAAGTCGATTATGCGTGCTTTCTTTAGCGTTGGTGACGGGTAGCCTTAGGCTTATTTAGTCGATACTGAAAGCGTGCAAGGCGTTGCCCGTCTGTCAATTAAATCTCATCCCTAGTGTAACGTAGGTAACAAGCCCGTTACCTTGGCCATGAGATTAACTCAGCACGTTGCTCTGGGCGGTAAGGGGAAAAAGCCTTTTAAATACTTACTTTTTTGCTTATTTAATAAAGTCTTACCTTCGGCGGCAAAGGCTATCCTCTGTAACAAGACCTCACGGTAGCTCCTCTAAATATGCTAGGGCATTAAGAAGCCACAGGGAGCAACCCTTGCAGGGTTTTAATTTGGTCTCGTAACTTAGCCGCTTTTTCAAACTCTAACATGCCAGCAGCGGCCTTCATTTCATCGTTGAGCTGTTCAATTAACACGGCCAAATCATGCTTAGGCATCGCCTTAGCTTCGGCCAAAGCGTCAGCAGCCGTTTTGCCAGCACCTGGCACACCTGAAACTTCAAAGCCCAAGGCATCTAACAAACCATTACTCAGCGGTTTATAAATGGTGAGTGGGGTAATGTTGTGCTTTTTGTTATGAACAAGTTGTTTGGCACGGCGGCGTTCAGTTTCATCCATAGCACGAGCCATACTGTCGGTAATTTTATCAGCATACAGCAGTACTCGCCCAGCCGCATTACGGGCAGCACGGCCAATGGTTTGTATCAACGCTGAATCGCTCCGCAAAAAGCCCTCTTTGTCGGCATCCATAATGGCCACTAACGAGACTTCAGGCAGGTCAAGCCCTTCACGCAGCAGGTTAACCCCCACCAGCACATCAAACTCACCGAGGCGCAAATCTCTTATAATCTCAATGCGTTCAAGCGATTTAATATCACTATGCAGGTAACGCACCCGCACATTGTGGCCGTTGAGAAACTCGGTGAGATCTTCGGCCATACGCTTGGTAAGCGTGGTAATAATCACCCGTTGGCTTTGGTCAATCGTCTTCTGAATTTCGCCAAGCATATGCTCCACTTGCCCTTGGGTGGGTATCACTGTCACCGTGGGGTCAATCAAGCCCGTAGGGCGGATGATTTGCTCTACCACAACGGGACTTTCTTCAAGTTCAAACTTACTGGGCGTGGCACTAATGTAAATTCGCTGCCCCACTCGGGCATAAAACTCGTCAAACGTCAGTGGGCGGTTATCTCGAGCGCAAGGCAGCCTAAAACCATACTCCACCAGCGTATCCTTACGGCTACGGTCGCCGTGGTACATACCCCGCAACTGAGGGACAGTGACATGGCTTTCATCCACAAAAAGTAAAAAATCCCGAGGAAAGTAATCAATCAACGTGCGGGGGGGGGTGCCTGGCGCACGGCCATCAAAAATGCGGCTATAATTCTCAATGCCGTTACAATAACCCAACTCTTTGATCATGGTGATGTCTCGGAAAGTACGTTGCTTGAGGCGTTCGGCCTCAAGGTGTTTGCCCATGGCATCTAGCTCGGCCAACCGTTCTTTAAGCTCGGCTTTGATAGTGGCAATGGCATCCTCCACCTGTCCTTCTTCCGTCACATGGTGAACGGCAGGATACAGCACGTACTCCTCCACAGCATCTAGCACTTCGCCACTGGTCGGGTCAATCAGGCTCATACTTTCAAGCGTGGTGTCAAAAAACTCAAGGCGCAACACCCGCTCTTCATCAGCAGGATGCACATCAATAATATCGCCCCTTAGCCGAAAACTGGCACGCTTTAACTCTACATCTTGACGAGGGTACTGGTTACGTACCAACTGGTGTAGCAGTGCTTGGCGAGGGTAGTCGTCCCCCACCCTAAAACGGATGGCGGCATTCAGGTAAACATCTGGCATACCCAAGCCGTAAATACAACTCACACTGGCAATCACAATCACATCTTGGCGTTCAAACAAGCTCTTAGTCGCTCGGTGACGCATTCGGTCGATGTCATCGTTAATGGTAGCAGTTTTTTCGATATAGGTATCGGTACGGGGGATGTAGGCTTCTGGCTGATAAAAATCGTAATAACTTATAAAATATTCAACCGCATTATTGGGGAAAAACCCCTTAAACTCGTTATACAACTGTCCAGCTAAGGTTTTGTTATGAGCCAATATGAGAGCAGGACGCTGTAGGCGTTCAATAACATGCGCTGCCGTAAAGGTTTTACCTGTACCAGTTGCCCCCAACAGGGTGACCGCTTGATCACCCTGTTGTAGGCTTGCCACCAGTTGGTTGATGGCCACAGGTTGATCACCAGCGGGTTGGTAGCTGCTGCTGAGTTGAAAACGAGGGTGCGCCATGGCAGGAGGTTAGCCTCGTAGGGCTTCGGCTCCACCGACAATTTCCATAATCTCTTGGGTGATACTGGCTTGTCTTGCTTTGTTATACACAAGGGTCAGGTCTTGTATCATGGCTTTTGCGTTGTCGGTAGCGTTGGCCATTGATGTCATACGTGCTGCCAATTCACTGGCCGAAGCCTCGAGCAGTGCCGCATGTAAGCGACGTTTAACAAACATGGGGATGAGAACATCCACTACCGTCGTACAATCAGGCTCAATAAGTAGCTCGCCTAACGGTGCTGTATTATTCAGATCAGGCTCGGGGGCCTCGGTAGAAAAAGGAAGGGGATAGAGGGTTTTAAAGGCAACCTGAGAAGAGACCATCGTCTTAAACTCTGTTGATAAAATATCAACCCGATCAATTTGGTCAGTGGTTAATAAGGGAAGCAGGCTCTGAGCAATCGTGTCAGCATCATTTAAGGTAGGAGCAACTGAACAACCCGACAAACGCCCTAACACATTGGCATGAGGGTAGCGTTTACGTACAAATTGTATAGCTTTGTTGCCAACCAGGTACAGACGTACTTTAATGTCTTGCGCCTCGTACTCATCAAACAAACTGACCAACCGCCTTAGCACCGTAGCATTGTAGGCACCACACAGCCCTCTGTCTGAGGTCATTACGACCAAGGCCACACGTTTAACATCTGTATTCACCCTAAGCAAAGTGGCTGCATACAGGCTAGTCACATGTTTGTCATTAACCAAGGCTTGGTTAATGGTGGGGAATACCCGCTTTGCTAAGGCTTCTAGGGCAGTGGCAAAGGGACGAGTAGCACGCATGGCAGCTTCTGCACGTTTAACTTTAGCTGCTGCTACCATACGCATCGCTTGTGTAATTTTTTGAGTGTTTTTGACGCTTTTAATACGTCGTCTAATGTCTTTTAAGTTCGGCACGTTGGGTTGCGCCTCCTAGGCTTTAAGGGGGGAGACAGCGCGGCGTTAGCTAGCAGCCACGACTCGCTCTCTGCACTGTTTAACGGCTGCCAACAAGGCCTTGTTTTCTTCATTTTCGGGCTTGTTGCCTTTGTTGAGGCTTGCTTCTAGCGTCGCATGTTGTGATGATAGTTGCGCAAACCATGCTTCTTTGAAAGCATCCATCATAGGCACAGGCAAAGCATCCAATTCACCAGCGTTGGCCGCTAACAGCAAGGTGTACTGTTGAGCAATGGACAGCGGGCTGTACTGGGGCTGCTTAAGCAAGGCCACCATGATTTCGCCACGTAACAGTTGGTTACGGGTGTTTTGGTCAAGGTCGCTGGCAAATTGCGAGAAGGCTTCTAGCTCTCGGTATTGGGCGAGCGAGAGGCGTAATTGCCCCGCTACGGATTTAATGGCCTTGGTTTGTGCAGCACCACCTACCCGAGACACCGAAATACCAGCGTTAATGGCTGGACGAATACCAGCGTTAAACAAGTCAGACTCTAAGAAGATTTGACCGTCGGTAATTGAGATGACGTTGGTGGGAATGTAGGCCGATACGTCGCCAGCTTGTGTTTCGATGATGGGCAGGGCAGTCAAACTACCTCCACCTAGCTCGTCACTTAACTTAGCAGCACGCTCCAACAACCGCGAGTGAAGGTAGAACACATCGCCAGGGTAGGCTTCACGGCCTGGGGGGCGGCGCAACAACAGCGACATGGCACGGTAGGCCACGGCGTGCTTACTCAAGTCATCGTAAATAACCAACACGTGCTTGCCTTGCTGCATAAAGTATTCACCCAAAGTGACGGCAGCATAAGGAGCCAAGTACTGAACAGGGGCAGGGTCTTTAGCCGTAGCAGCCACCACAATTGAATAGCTCAAGGCATCGTTATCTTCAAGTACCTTCACTAAACGAGCCACAGTCGAGTTCTTTTGGCCAATGGCGCAATAGATACAAATAACATCGCCACCTTTTTGGTTGAGGATGGTGTCAATGGCAATGGCGGTTTTACCTGTTTGGCGGTCACCAATAATCAACTCACGCTGGCCACGGCCAACAGGAATCATCGCATCAATGGCCGTAATACCCGTTTGTAAAGGCTGGTGTACCGATTTACGCTCAATGATGCCAGGAGCTTTTTGCTCGACAGGGCGGTAAGCTTCTACGGCAATCGGGCCTTTACCATCAAGGGGCTTGCCAAGGGGGCTAACTACACGGCCAAGGTTGGCCTCGCCCACACCAATAGAGGCGATGCGACCCGTGCTTTTAACGGTTTGGCCTTCTTGTACGCCTAGGTAGTCGTCTAAAATAACGACACCCACGTTGTCTTCTTCAAGGTTGAGGACGATACCCATGGTACCGTTGCCATCTTCAAATTCAACCAATTCGCCAGCCATGGCACCACGTAAGCCGTACACACGAGCGATACCATCACCCACGTTCAGCACGCTACCCACTTGTGCCACTGAAGCAGCGGCGGGCAAATCATTAAGTTTACTACGAAGAATGGAGGTTAGCTCGTCGGCACGTAAGGGACTCATAAACGAAGGCTTCCTTTAATTAAAGAGCAAAGAGGGATAAAACGAAAACGGCCAAGGGCTGCCCCTTAGGCAAACGAAAGCTGTTGGCGCAGGGCTGTTAAACGGCCTGCCAAGCTAGCATCAAAACGAACATCACCCATTTGAAGCTGAAAACCAGCAAGCAAAGCAGGGTTAAGGTGAGTAGCCATATGCACATTGCGCCACTCGTAGCGTTGGCACAATTGTTGGGCTAGGCCTTGTAGCCACGCTTCGTCAACGGGTACCGCCGTCGTTACCGCCACCGTGGCAACACGATGCTCAGCATCCCATTGTTTTAAGTAGGCTTCTGCCACTTCGGCAAGCAAGGGCAAACGGTGTGCTGCAATCAATAAAGAGACTAAGCGTTGCGTCAACTCGTGAGCATTGGCCAAGAGCGTTTCATGCAACCATTGCCTAGCAGTTTCGGGGTGTTGGCGCAGTTCGGCTCCCAGTAGCGTTAAGGCTTCGGGCTGGGCTTGTGACAACGTCTCAAGCAACACGGCCATATCTGCTTTCATCTCATCAACACACTGCCAAACCTGTGCCTGCTGAAAAAGAGCAAGTGCATAGCGTTTGGCTACTTGGCTGTGGGGCGTAGGGGTAGGCATGATTTAGGCACTCCACGGTTGAGCGGCAGGCGATAAGGGCAACGTAGACACGTCAGCCAAAGCTTGTTGGCCAAGATTAAGATACGCCTTATGTACCTCTGGCGAGAGTTGGTTGAGCAAATCAGTTTGCAAGGTATCCACCAGTTGATTTGCAAGTTGGCGTTGCGCCCATTGCTGATGTAACTGTTGGTTTTGCTGCCGCTGACGCTTGAGTTGCGCTGACCATTGTTGCTCAAGGGCTTGCTGCTGCTGCTGCGCTTGTTCTTCATAAAGGGCAAGGGTGACCTCTGCTTCAGCTTGAAGTGTTTGCTTCCGCTTAATCAGCTGAGCCACTTCGTTTTCGCTGTCACGCTGCTGCAATTGCGCCATGTGAATCAACTGTTCAGAGTCTTCAATATCATGAGCAATGGCTTGTGCTTGCTGCTTAAGGGCGGCACCTAAGTTGGCCTTGCTCAGGGCAAAACCCAACACCACCAATACCAATAAGAGGTTAGGCACGTTGGCTTGCCACAAGGTGGCCCATAACCCAAGCGACGGCATAGCGGCAGAGGCATGGTGCGCCGTCGCCTCTGCGTGAGGCGATGCAGTCAGCAATAAAGCTAAATCATAAAACGACATAAGAGCTAACGTGCCTTTACTAAAACAAGGGAGCGTGGGCGGGCATTAAGACACCCGAGACGACTGTTGCAACCAGCGTTGCGCCAGCGATTGCGACAAGGGCAGCAACAGTTGCGGAGCTTCTGCTTCCACAGCCTGCCATTCGGCTTCAAAAGCAACGTCATCAGCCTTAAGTTGCTCAAGGTACTGTTGCTTTTGGGCTTGGGTAGCAGCTTCGGTGGCTACCTTAAGCTGATGACGCTTATCGGCCAATTGTTGGTACAACTGGCGATTTAACGCTTCCAGCTCAGAGGTAATGGTGAGTTGTGCCGCATGAGTTTCAGCCAAAGCAATATCAGCAGCGGTGCGGTTGCGTTGCAGCAAGTTCTCACGTTCTTGCAGGGTAGAGGCCACTTTGTCAAAAAACAAACGCTTCATCAACGCCATAAACAGCACAAAGCTTAGCGCAATCAATAAAGCAGTTAAGTTAAGCGAAATCATGACACACCTGTTTTAAACACCTTGGGCGACAACCGCCTTACAAGTTACTCACCTTAGGGGAGAAGCTTGCTGAACACCATGTAAAACGTAACAAAGCCAAATAAGCCCAACAGCTCAACAACGCCTAGCGTGATAAAGTAGTAGGTAACCATTTTGCCAATGTTTTCGGGTTGACGAGCAGAACTATCAAAGTAGGCACCTGTCATCAAGCTGATACCAATAGCGGGACCAATGCCAGCCAAACCAACAGCCAAAGGGGCAGTTAGGGCAAAAGCGGTGGAAACGTCCATAAGGGGAGACTCCTGTAAACAAGGGTGGGATAAAAACTAACAAAAACAAGGTTAAAAGGGGTTAGGCAGGGTGTGCCGCTGTGTCGCTGTGGGCGTGGTCGTCATGTTCGTCGTGGTTTTCGGTGACAAACGCAATATAGACCGAACTTAGCACAGCAAAAATGTAGGCTTGTACAAAGGCCACAAACAGCTCTAAAAAGATGACAGCAGAGGGCAATACGTAAGGCGTGACACTCATGGCAATACCTGCCAAAATCTCGCCAATAAGAATGTTAAAAAAGAGTCGTATCATCAACGATCCGGGCCGAGTGACATCCTCGAGAATGTTCAACAAAATAAATGGCCAAAAACAGCTAACATACAGTATTTGAGCCACCAAGGGCTGACCCTTCACCAACATGGGTAAGGGGGATAAGTAATGCTTAAAGTAGCTTAGGCCTTTTTGCTTAATACCTAAGATAAAGTAGACCACAACAGTCAACACTGCCAGCGCAGCTGGCACGTTAAAATCGCCCGTAGCAGCCAGCAATTCGCCTTGAGGCAGATGGATGAGCTTAAGCGGTAGCTGCCCCATAAGGTTGGCCACCAGCACAAACAAAAAGACGGAGCCTATGTAAAACAAAAAGTCATCGCCACGTTTACCTGCCGTACTTAGGGTGATACTTCGGCAAAAATTGTAAACGCCTTCGGTCAGCATTTGGCCAGCCGTGGGCTTAAGGGTAAGCTTTTGTGTTGCCATGGCCGACGCCAGCACAATCAGTGCCATGGCAGCCCATGCCATAATCAGGGTATTAAGGTGAATGACTTGCCCTGCAACGTGGGCTTCCCAAAAGTGGCTCATTGCGGTGCGTGTACCCAAACAGCGGCTAACGAGGCTGACGACGAAGCACAAACCTGTGCCACAACCAGCCTACAACAACTCCACTATTTAAACTCAAACATCCCAGCAGTGCAACGCCCACCAACGACACATCTGCAAGCAACCAACCCACCAATACAAAAGGTGCCAACGTCAATCGCACAAGCATACCCAGCACCACGGGTAACGCCTGCTTGAGGCCTTGGCTTGCGCTACTGTGCGCCGTGGCACTCTGCGCTAAAGCCTTGGCCTGTTTGGCTTGCAGCCTTACCATGCCCCAGCCTACAAGGCAGCCACTTGCCCATGCTGCCACGGCCAACCAAGCCGAGGTAGGCCAAAGTAAAGCCACGCCAGCTCCACCCAAAACGAGCAAAGCGGCAAGCCAAAAGCGCAAAAAATAGAGGTGGTCAGCAATCGTCATCATACGCCCAGCATACGCCAAACAAGCGTAAAAAAAGAGCTAGCGCATTGGCTAGCTCTCCCAGAGTGGTTGGCACAGCTCTGCCCAAGGCAGAGCCTTAATTAACACTTTGCTAGCTAAACAGCTACAACCTCGGTAACACCAGGTATTTGCTGTTTGATTTGTTCTTCAATGCCCATTTTCAGGGTCATGGTGCTGCTGGGGCAGGTGCCACAAGCACCTTGTAGGCGTACTTGTACCACGCCTTCGTCGGTGACGTTGACGAGTTCAACATCACCGCCATCGGCTTGCAGGTAGGGGCGAAGGGTATCTAACACTTCTTGAATTTTAACGGTGTCGATGAGTGACGTGGCCATGGCTAAACTCCTGACAACAACTGCTATACACCAAACGACGTGCCACACCCGCAGGTGCTGGTAGCGTTAGGGTTGGTAAACTTAAAACCGCCATCCACCATAGCGTCGCTGTAATCAATCACCGTACCTTTAAGGTAGGCGGCAGCTACGGGGTGAATGTAGAGGGTCACACCTTCAATCACTTGCTCAAAGTCGCCGTGGCTTTTGGCCGAAGCGGGTTGCATGTCATACTGTAAGCCAGCGCAACCGCCGCCTAATACACCTAAACGTATGGCATACTGCTGACCATCGGCCAGTAGGCGTTGCCATTGAGCGACCGCCTTGGGGGTGGCTTCAACAATGGCTAGGGGTTGCGTTTCAGTCAGTGTCATGTGGCAAAAGGCTCTGCACAAGTGTAAGATGATAACTACTCTATAACCATAACGTAAGCGTGAGACTTTGGCAAGCCCTCTTAGCAAAAAAGTGGTGCTTGTTTTGGGTGAGTATCGCCATGACACGCCCCTGCCCTTGGTGGCAAGGTGGGCATGAACACCCTTGCCCACCTTGCCACCCCGCATGCCGCGCCCCCCCCCGCAAGGCTGGTCAGCTTAGGCTTGCGCTAGGCCGTGGCAAGGTGTACAGTAATGTTATGGCCTTTTGCTAGCGTACTCCGATGTCTTGGAGACCACGTTTCAAGAGGCTTTTTGATTAAAAGAGCCAAGTTTAGGTATAAATGAGGGCTTACTCTTTTGTATGAGTATGACTAGTTTTAAACCAATCATTGCTCTCACCATTAAACAACAAATAAATACCCTGTAATTGCATGAAAAGCTGAGTAATACTTATACCGACGATACTTTAAAGTGTGGGTTTGAGAGCCGCATAGCTTGTGGTGGGTGATTGAAAGCAGGCAAGAACCTTAGCAGATTGTTTTTGAAGTGACTTCAATTTACGGCTTGTTAAG
>JBIKUS010000162.1:0-3807 GCA_044347425.1 Vampirovibrionales bacterium
ACCTGTGCCTTTGTACGTAACGAAAGCAGTACCCCCACCCCCGAAGCTGCCGCCGCCATGCTTAAAGCCATGGTAACCACCCTAGATGAGCTAAGCCCCGAAGCCACCGATCGCAAAGTAGGTTTAGGCTAAACGCTCTTGTTCTCTCTGTCTACGCAAAGCCGCTCACCATGGTTATTGCTCTCAGGCGGGTTAGATTCGTCTACACTGCTGGCTTGGTGGTGTAGCCTTTACCCTGCCAGCCAGTTAAAGGCCGTGTGGTTTAACTACGGCCAACGTGCCGTTGAGCGTGAGCAACGTGCCGTAGAAGCCCTCACCCAACACTACGGCGTAGCACTTACCACGCTTAAGCTAGGCTGGTTAGCCAAGCTACTGCCTGTGGGGCTAGCCCCCAGCCACCAAGCGGGGAGTGTGAGCAACCAACAAGCAGGAGGTCTCCCCACCCAAGCGGTGTGGGTGCCTAACCGCAACGGTGTCCTGCTCAACATT
Source organism: Vampirovibrionales bacterium (assembly GCA_044347425.1). Lineage (GTDB taxonomy): Bacteria > Cyanobacteriota > Vampirovibrionia > Vampirovibrionales > JAJTHC01 > JBIKUS01. Next base: position 490 of record JBIKUS010000162.1, read on the forward strand.
GCTGCTAGCTTGGCCGAAGCCCATGGGGGTGATGCCGTGTGGTTTGGTGCCAACCTCGACGAAGCGAATGCGGGCTTCCCCGACAATAGCGAGGCCTTTAGGCAACGCATTACCGAAAGCCTCGCCTACTCCACCCTCACCCAAGTCAAGGTGGAGGCTCCGCTAGCGCAACTGACCAAGGCCGATACCGTAGCCTTGGCTCATCAGCTAGGCTTACCCTTCGCTCATGTATGGAGCTGTTACGAAGCGGACGAGCTACCCTGTGGCCTGTGCGCTTCGTGCCAATTGCTTAAGGGAGCTTTGACGGCTAACCAACTCACCCCGCAAGACGTTGGCCTAGCGTTTAAGGGAGGCTAAAGCGATGTCGTCTGCCATGGCGAATGCTCAAGCGTGGTTAGTAGGGGCTTCAGAGTTGAAGGCATGGCAACGCTGCCCTGTTAAGGCCAAACTGGCTTACAAGCAACGCTTGCGCTGGCCTGCTAACCAAAGCCATTTTACCCTTGGGCGCACCGCTCACCTATTGATGGATGCCCACGCCCAAGGCAACCTAAGCCCCGAGCTTACCCAAGTTTGGCAAACGCATCCCCAACACAGCGACGCTTTTGCCGTGAGCCAAGCCCTTACCAACAGTAAAGTGGGGCAATGGCCTGTCATCGCCAGTGAGTGGGCGTTTAACGTCCCCTTATTAGCCCCCGAGGAGGAGCCGTTGCTGTGGCCTGTGCGCCTCATTGGCAGGCTTGACCGCATCGCTCAACCACCCCCTCAACCTAGCAAGGGAGGCAAAGCCAGCCCACAACAACTGGCTATTGTGGATTGGAAAACAGGCACACGCATCCCCCCTGATGCGGCAACGGCGTGGCAAACCCGCCTCTACGCTTACGCTTTGGTGCGTTCATTAGGCGAGTTTGAGACAGCGCTGCCTTGGCCAGAACATCCCCTACAGTTTGTATACGTGCAGTGGCAAGCCGAGGCTGCCGTGCAGACGCAAAGCATCACCTATGGCCAAGCGCAAGACGAGGCTACCCACGCCGAACTGCTGGCCGTGGTACGGGCATGGCAACAGGCCGAACAAGCGCAAAGCTACACCCTACCCGCCACTTGCCCCGACAAGTATTGTGGCCTCAATCATCAATGCGGTATTTTAACCCCTCCGCCTCTAACAGAGACCCCGACAGAGGAACGAGTGTTGAGTAACCATCACCTACACCAGCTTTTAGTGTTAGATGAAACGACTTTGGCTTTGTTTTAAACGCCTCTCAACCAAACTACAAAATGCTTACTAACCAAAGTGTTAAAACCCGAAGCGTATTTGCTTATACTAGCTCGGCCATGACGAATCGAGCCGTAGGCGAGTTTGAGTCCCGAGCGGCAGGAGCGAGCTTCGCTATTGGGGGTAAGCAGTAGGGGGCAAAGCCCCCTCTGTGGGGGAGCGCGAGGGGAGACCACCCCTCGCATCAGCCAACAACACAAGTACCCCCTATACACCTCTTAACAACGGTTACACCCTTTGGTTGAGGAAAGCCCCCCAATAGTGGGCTATGCTAATACTATAGAAACCTCTGAACGAGTGTTAAGATGAGGTGGTAGCGAGGAAGTTTGTTATAAAGATGAGGCGTGTAGACAAACCTACATAACGAATCTTTAGAGCAAAATGACGAAGCTAACGCCCAAATTAACGCACGTACAGAGGCTTCTACGGCTGGATTAACGCACTTCACCCACCGCCACTAGCCGTGTAGAGAGAGATAGAGACACTTTTAAGCCCATGCCTAGCGGCAACCCTCCCCAGTGGCGGGTGGTACCGTGTGGCGTTTGTTCTACCCACCCGCCCAACAGGATGCCTTTGCTCATGGCAGCAACTTCCACTCGCAACCCTAACCACTTTAGGTTGCAACCTGTGTTAAGCCTTCGCCAACGCCAAGCCGACCAATTGCATCACCAGTGGTTGCAACTGTTGCAACAGCAGCAGCAATGGCAACAACAGCTAGACCAAGTACGCGAACACATCAGCCACCTACACCACCAAACCGACCTATGGCGCACGCAAAGCTCCGCCCAGTGGATGGGCTACCTACAAGCCCTACGCAAGCAAGAAAGCCTGCTGCTTCAGCAGTTGCAACAGCACAACTTATTGTTAGCTCACCACAAAACCTTACTGGTACAAGCCCGCATAAAAGAAAAAGCCCTAGAGAAGCTCAAAACCCAGCACCAACAGCAGGCTAAACACGCCATACAAGCCACCGAAAATGCCATGCTAGACGAGTTAGCCCAACGTATAAAATCCCTACTATAGCCAAAGCATCACCTAGCGATTGAGACAGAGATAGCGACTTTAAGCGATAGAGAGAGCCTGATAGCCCATGTCACTTGTACCCACAGCGTTACTAGCACCCACCACCGAAAACACCGTCGCCGTGGGTATGACTGGTTTAGGCCAAGGTTGGGCAGCCTTATTAGGCTTAGGCGCAGAAGCCACGCAAGGTAAACAAGCGCAACCCTTAGCTGGCCTTGAGAGCTTAGCAACACAGCTCGGCACACAATGGCAAACGGCATTAAGCCAACAACTTGGCACGGCCAGCCCACAAACCTTGCCCCTAGCCACAGGCTTTAGCTTACCCACGCTACAAGCCACACCTCAAGCTACCCCTGACGCTACCGAAGCGCAAACACCACCCACTGATCTGCCTGCTTGGGTGAGCCTGTTGGCCGAAACCCCTGCCCCTGCTCAAGCCCCTGCTTCGCCCCAATTTGCCACGCCTCCGCAGCGGTTAATGGGTAAATTTGCTATTGCTTTGCCTACTATCACGCCTCAAGCCCCCTTGGCTAGCCCGTTACCTGTTGAACAAGCCCCCCTACCTGCCCCAACGGGCGAAGCTAGGGTAGAGCCAAGTGTTGTGGCTACCAGTCCTAACACCTTAGCCTTAACTGAGGCCGACGCTGCACCCAATTTTGCCAACCAAGCATCGGCCCCTGTGGCCGAGGCTGAGACAAGCGAGCTAACTCCACTGGCCACCCCCGCCCCCATTACACAAGCAGAAACGCCTAAAGCCCCTAAGGCTGGTAGAAAGCTTGAAAGCGAGCAGCCAATCGAGGCTCCCATCGCTAAAAGCAGCCGTAAAGTAGCAGTAGAGCCAAAACCACTTACCCCCGAGGCGACACTTGCCCCTAGCCCCATGCCCGCTGCGCCAATAGAAGCTGCTATGACGATGACCCCACCTGTGGTGCTACCCCCTGCTTTGGCCATGACGTTGATGAGCCATGATATGGGTAGCGTCCTGCAAAGCCACGACTTTAAACTACCCTCAGCCGAAGCCCCTG
>JBIKUS010000163.1:0-3801 GCA_044347425.1 Vampirovibrionales bacterium
GCACAGTACTTCCCCCCTAACCAAGGGGAGCAATGGCAGGCCACGCCTGAGCCAAAACCCTACGGCTACACCCAAAACATAGGCGTGCAACGCTACATGCCTCTGCAACCTCGGCGAGAGCTGAACCAAGACGAGCAGCTATCCGTATCGCAGGGGTTACAACGCTTATTACCAGAGCGGTTAGCACCTTCAAACCTAACACCTTTACCCAGTTTGTTGGCTAGCCCTACTAAACTTGGCCTTTTAGTAGGTGGTGCAACGGGTGCTTTTGCTTCAGTGTTGACGTATGCTGTTGTTAGGATGGGTGGGAGACCCTTACCCCACGGTGCTGCCACAGGTTGGGGCTTGCTGGCTGGGGCTGTCATGGGTGCGATATCCACCCTAAGCTCGTACTTTGGGCGGCGTGCCTATAACGAGAACGTGGTAGATAGCATGATGCGGATGCCCCCAGGTGCTACTTACCGAGACATGAAAGCCGACCCCGTGTATCAAGCCGAACTAGACAGAGCCGCTATGCGTAGCGGTGGCGGTAGTGGCGATTTGGTCTCGGGCTTACTGCTGGGTAGCATGATGTCTCGCAGTGGTGGCACGTCTCACCATTATTATAGCGGTAGCTCAGGCAGGTCATCACGCTAATAGGCTATCGCCTCACCCTCTCTTTCGGCGAGAGTGTTCTTGTTGCTTACCCCTTGGTTGTCACTTAATGCGATTGCCTTGGGGTAAGGGACTTTAGTACGTTGTTAAAAGGACTTACTGCCAGTTTTGCCCTAAAATACGCTGGATACGGTTAGCACTGGTAGGGTGAGTACGTAAAAATTCGGGCGTATTGGTCGGCGAAGCGGCATTTAATACCTCAAACACACGTTTAGCCGCCTGAGTGTTATAACCCGCTTTTTGCATGTAGCGCAAGCCTCGTTCGTCGGCTTGGTATTCGTCACCACGGCCAAACTTTTTATTGGCTAAATCTAACCCCACGTTTGAAAGCTGCCCCGCCACTGGGTTGCCCGTCCACACATGCACCAACCTGCCAAACACACCAAAGCCCACCTGCCTCGCTACCGATTTAGGCACGTGGCTTAACGTGATATGCGCCAACTCATGGCTCACCACAAAGGCACGTTCGTCGTCGGTTTTTAAGGCATTCCATAACCCGGTGGTCACCACAATCTTTTGCCCATCCGTATAGGCGTTAAGGGTGTTGCTGGGTTGCAATAACGCTTGTGCCACAGTGTTGGAGGGTAATTGGTTACTTTGCAACAAGCGGTTAACCATTGCGCTCAAAGCAGGGTTGGTCACGGGTGCAGCTTGGGCATAAGCTTGTGCGATTGGCCAGCCAAACAAGGGTAAACCACCGCCACTCAGCAGAGCAACCAGCATCACCAGCGCAAGCGCACAACCACGGTACCAACAACGTAAAGGGGGCATCAACACGGACATAAGCAACTTGAGACCTTAGCGTAAAACGAGCAACTGTCACGTTAGCGTAACACACTTGTTAATGACGAGTCACCGCTCCTTAAGTGCCAAGGAGGACAACGCCTAACGCCACGAATACTGGGCAAAGGGGTTGGCTTGGTACAATGCCTTGCTCACACTTTCGGCTGGGGGCTGTACACCACTGGCCTGCCACACCCCATGCGATACAGGCCCCGCTTGCGTCCAAGCGTCTTGCTCTAAGGGTTGTTGCATGTAGGCGTTGGGGTTACCCAGTAACACGGTACTAAAACTAGAGGGTGTGTACCAAGCGGCATTATCGGCATAATCTTGCAAACGGGGCGTGGTGGCCTCATACCCATACCGCTCTGGGTTTTGGTTCGCTTCAGCTTGAAAGGCATGGCTCAACTCGTGCGACAGGACTTGCGACACACTGGCCAACACATCAACGGCGGCTTGTTCGGGGCTTTGCCCCATGGCCATGGCTTGCTGGTAGGTGCCTTTTAAAGCGGTTTGGTAGAGGCTTACTTGCCCGTTAAGGTAGGCACCGTACAAACCAGGGTTGTCTGATGGTTGTGACGGGATGACGCTTACCTGCACATTGGGGAGGCCTAACACGGTTTTAAAGCCCTCTATGACAGGGTTAAGGGCTTGCTGTAACCCCTGTGCCGAATTTAAGTTAGACACCACCTCATTGGCCAAGCTCGCCATGCCACCCTTTTGCTGAGCGACACTGGGTAACACGCTGGCTAGGGCTTGCATCACTTGTTGCTGGTTGGGCAACGGTTGGTTACGGTAGCTGGCCATGTCTTTCAGGTAGACGGCAGGCGCACCTTCAGCCACGGCTTGTGGCGGCACAGGCGAGGGGTTAAAGACGGGTTCCCCTTGGGGGCCTGGGGTCACATCCACTTGCTGTAGGTTAAAGCCAGTCAGCCCTCTGCTGGCATCTTGCCCCGCAACGGCGGCGTTATAAAACCTAAAGGCCTGCCTTGCTTGGCGTTCTTGCCTAGCTTCGCCTAGCCAGTTGGGTAACACGCCATTGGTGGCCAGCACCTGTAAGGCCGTCTTAAGCTCGGTTTTGCCAGCGGCTTGGTAATCGTTAAGATGGGTGGTTGCGGCTGTGGCAAGGCGATTAAGCTGTTCGGGGCTGCTTTGCGCTTGTTGCAACAGGTTGAGCGTTTCGCCAGGGGTTTCGGCAGCCACGCTGTACTGGCCAGTACTTAGCCGCTGCTGCACTTGGCTTGCTTCGGCAGGGGATAATCCCGCATAGCTGGCCAGTTGCCCCACGTATGCCATACGTTGCTGCAACAAGTGGCCGTCGGCGTTACTCACTTGCGCCAAGGCGGCCATAGCGGCGGGCAGTTCGGTCGTGGTGTCAATGGTGCCGTCGTTATTGGTATCAAGGTTGGCTTTTACGTACCATTGCTCAAACCCTTGGGCTTGCCCTTCACCAAATAGCTGCTTGGCCGTCTCTTGTAAGCTTAGGCTCGTACCCACGTTAGCAGGGGACAGCAGGGCATTTTGGCCTTGCCCTACTTGTAAGGTGGCAGGTAAAGGCGAGGCTGTTGTTCCCTCTGTGTTACGTGCCTTTGCCCATACCTGTTTAAAGGTAGGCTGATCAAACGTGGTAGTCACCATGCTAGTTGAATCGTCCTTAAATCGTCTATCCCAATCACATCAAAGTTCAGTTAAAGAGGTCGCTATCCTACACGCATTAAGGCACATTGCCCTTAGCCTGATGTTAGCGCAACACACCCAAAAGGGAGGGGTTGTAACATAACCTAGCATCCGTATATGCACTAGCCTACTGCCATAGTGCCTAAGCAACAAAAGACAAAAGGCAGGCAATTAGCCACCTGTTTAGTTGTTTATTATAGCAAGAGAAGAGCAAACAGCCAACTCCAGAGAGAAAAAACGGGATTATAAGTATAGAGCAGAGCGACAATCATCACATAGAGAGAAGCAGATACACCATGCTAACCAAGGTTTCTTAACCCTAGTTTCTCTCTATATAAAAGCCCCCCAACGAGAGTTGGGGGCTTTTTTTTGCCAAGCCATAGCTTCGTATCCCTTAAGCGAGTAGGCAAAAGAGGCAAAATCGTAAATTTCCTTTGCTATGCTTTTAGAAGCAGTGAGATTATAATAGGTGTATCATCCTTTATCCACGCCTAAGCCTAAGGCTTAGCTCTATGATGATTATGTCAAACAACAAAAGGCTTCCTAACAAAAACGCTAAACAATTGAGGTTCAGTGTTTTTTATCGGATTTAGTACCTAGGGTTGCTGCTGTTGTTGGCTGATGCGAGGGGTGGTCTCCCCTCGCCCTCCCCCACAGAGGGGGCTTTCGCCCCCTACTGCTTACCCCCAA
>JBIKUS010000051.1:0-13848 GCA_044347425.1 Vampirovibrionales bacterium
CGACGAGACAGTTCTTTGGCACCGTAGGGGATTTGCATGGTGGCGTGGGTGGGGTTAAACAACCACTTGGCCACGTGGCGTAAGGTAAACCACAGGCCAAACGCCTGCGGGTGAGGCTCGAAGGCGGGGGCGAGGAGGGTGAGTTGCCCAAGGGTGAGGTTGTTAGGCAGCGCATTGGGGCGTTGCAGGCCATGCACCACGTGGGTCATTACCACAGCACCTAGGCTAATGGCGCAAATATCTACCTTAAAGCTGGCCACGTGGCAGGTGTCGGGGTCGGTATCGGCCAGTAGGGCGGGTAGGGCTTTAATGACTTCGGTGACATCTGGCACAAAACGTTGCCACGTGGGAGGGAGTTCACCTTTGTGGCGGCCAAAACTCCTGAAATCAACCCCAATAAGGGCATGGTAGCGGGGCTGTAAGCCCTCTAAAAACGGTACTACAGCGTTGGCTGTGCCTGCTAAGCCCGCACAGTACACCAGCACCTTGGCGGGTGCGCCATCGGTTGGCCAGGGCAGGTGGCCACGCAGGTAGCCCACAGGGTAAGGCTCGCCTGTGCTAAGCGTAAAGGGTAACACCGTTAAGCCAGCGGCTTGCGGGGGGAGGGTAGCACTTAACACGGCACAACACCTTTGCTAGCAGAGGAGGATACCCTCTCATCATAGCAGAAGCCAGCGTTTACATAAACTCGTAGTTGGCCATTTTGTTGATGGTGACTTCGGGGATGAAGAACCGTGCCTTGCCAAACTCGGTATCAAACGCTGTGTTGGCCGCACTGGTATCTTGTAACACCACTTGGTTAACCCTTAACTGGTCGGTGCCTTGCAGGGTAAAGCAGGGGTTGCCGCAGCCAAATTGCATGGTGCCAGCCATACTGGGGGGTAGGATGCTCAGATAATCAATGGTGGTGCCGCCTACGGTGCGGGTAAAGGTGGTGCCAGCAAACGTATAGCTACGGGTACTGCCATCGGCCATGGTGAGGTTGACTTGGTTGGCGTTGGGCAGCGTAACGGAGTTGGCTTCCATCGTCTCGAGGCGTAAGTTAGCCAAAAAGGTAGACATGACCCCCGTCTGGTGGGCTTCGATGGTGGCGTTGCGTTGGTTATCAACGGCTACAAACATCATTTGCCCTAGGGCTAGCATAATCACCACCATTACCGTGCTGGCCATGGCAATTTCTACCAGAGACTGGCCACGGTGGGCGGGTTTGGGGTGGTGTTTGGGTAAAAAACTCATCACTCACAACCTTTCGGGTGGGGTGTTAATTGATGCCAAGTTGTTGGCAGGGTGTTACGTCAATACTACAGGCTTGGGTGGTGGCTTGTAAGCTATACTTGCTAAAGCCCCCAAGGTTGGTGAGGCATACTTGCCCACATCCGTTGACCCTGAACGTGGCTGTCCGCCCCGACTCGTTAAGGGTTTGCGTGAGTGTACCCCCGCCAGCTGTTAACGTGCGGTTGGGGTTGTTAGGCATCACGTTAAGCACGTTGTTGAGGTTGACGTTACTGGGCAGCGTGTCTAACCTGTCGCTGGCTTGCAAGATAATGCCTTGCAGCATGGCCTGGTCGGCCTCAACGGTGCGAGCGTCCCCGTCCTCTGAAAAATCGACAAGGGTGGCGATGGCAAAGCCTGCAAAAATCGTCATAATGGCGATAGAGAGGGCAATCTCAATAAAGGTAATGCCCTTGGCGGCTGGCAAAGGGTTTTGGGGTGAGTGGCCAAATAAGTTAAACATCGTTATCAACCCTTGGGCGAGCAAGCTAAGTGTGGGTGTTATCTTAAGTAACGACACAAACCCCGTAAGCTGTAGCTATTGTAACAAAATTAGTACACAGGGTTTAGCCAACGACTTTAGGCCTACCAATGCTGTGGTAGGTAAAGCCAAGTTCTTGCATCCGTTTTAGGTTGTACAGGTTACGGCCATCTACTATCAAACGGCACTGGGTAGCCTCTTTTAGGCGTTTAAAGTTGAGCTGCTGAAACTCCTCCCACTCCGTTACAATGGCAATCACGTCGGCACCTTCGGCCGCTTCGTAGCACGATTGGCAAAAGGTGACGTTTTTCACCTTCTCTTGGGCGGCGGGCATGGCCAGCGGGTCATAGGCTCGTATGGTGGCTCCTCGGTTTTGTAGCCCCCACACCACTTGGGTACTGGGAGCGTCTCGCATGTCGCTGGTGTTGGGGCGATAGGCCAAGCCCCATAAGGCCACGGTTTTACCGTGCAGGCTACCGCCCACGGCCGCTTCGACACGCTCCATGAAGCTGATGCGCTGGTAGCGGTTGATGACTTCGGTGGCTTTGAGCAGGTCAAGGCTCAGGTGGTGGTCGTTACCCGTTTGGATGAGTGAGGCGAGATCACGAGGGAGAAACAGGCCGCCATAGCCGAGGCCAGCGTTTAAAAAGGCATCGCTAATGCGCTTATCCATACCCAAGCCTTTGGCCACTTGCTCTACATCAGCCCCTACATGCTCGCACAGTTGTGCCATGCTGTTGATGAAGGAAATCTTCATGGCCAAAAAGGCGTTGGTGGCGTGTTTAATCAGTTCCGCACTGTTAATATCCGTAATCAGCAAGGGCGCACGTAAAGGCGAAAACAGGCTGACGAGGGTATCAATGGCTTGTTGGCTTTGCGCCCCAATAATAATACGGTCAGGTTGGTTAAAATCCTTAATGGCGTGGCCTTCTCGTAAAAATTGCGGTACGGCAGCCACGGCCACGTTGGGCGAGTCGGCAAATTGCGCCAGTAGCCACTCAGCGGTGGTAATGGGCAGGGTGCTGCGTTCTACCAGCAGTTTGGGCTTATCGGCCGAGTTGGCCAAGCCCTTTTTAATCAGGGGGATAAGTTTGTGCAGGGGTTTAAGGTCAATTTTACCACTGGGTAAGGCCAAGGCTGTTACAGAGATAAAGACCACGTCGGCGGCTTGTGTGGCGGCGGTGGGGTCGTTGGTTAGGGTAAGGGTGCCACGCTCTAGCTCGGTGGTGAGGGCGGCTTCTAGGCCTTCTTCATAAAAGGCGGGTTGGCCTTGTTGCAGTTGGTTTAATTCGGGTTTGAGGGTGCAGGCGTACAGTACCTTATGCCCCATGGCGGCAAAACACACGGCCGTAACAATGGCTACATACCCCGACCCAATGACGGCAAGCGTTGTCATAAATAACTCTCCTTGGCTAACACACAGTACGTTACCATTATAAAGGTTACACAGCGTAAAGCTAGCCATAACGTAGGTGCAACACTTTGTAGGAACTCCCCTCAACCAAAGTGCTAAACATCATGGCTTCAGTGCTTTGTGTCGGGTTGTCATGCCGAGGGTTTGGTTTGTTTTGGCTGATGCGAGGGGTGGTCTCCCCTCGGCTCCCCCACAGAGGGGGCTTTGCCCCCTACTGCTTACCCCCAAAGGCGAAGCTTGCTCCTGCCGCTCGGGACTCAAACTCGCCTGCGGCTCGATTCGTCATGACCGAGCTAATACAAGCAAGTGCCTTAGGGCTGTAGACCTTTGGTTAGGAATTTGTAAAAGCCACAACAGGCTGGCGTGGTCAATAGGTTACAGCCTAGAGTCTCTGTGGCGAAGATGGCTATTTTACGGTAGAGGCTGCTTTGTTAAAATTTTGCGCTAATCAAAGGCATTTTGGCTGCTAGGGGTTGGTTGGCTGTGGGTAGCAGGGCAACGTCCCAATGCCTTGCCCATGCGGCTAAGGCGTTGAGAACATCCGAAGGCCAAGGTTGTGGGTTGGCCAGCTCGGTATGGCGAGCGTCAAACAAGGCCGTACCACGGTCTGTCTCATCGTCGCTCCAGCGGGGGTAGAGGTGGATGTGGAGGTGGCGTACTTGCTCGCTGAGGGTGACCCAGTACACACGCTTGGCACCCAGTGCCTCAAGCCTTGCTGCCCAATCTCGGCTGGCGGTCAGCATATCAAAGGGGAGTAGGCTGTAGGTTTCGCACTGGTGGGCAGGGGCTACCTGCACGTAGCCTACACGGCCACCCCACACGGCCACTAAAGCGTGCTGCCCTGTGGTAGCAAACGGGGCTTGCGCCATGGGCTGGCTTTGTAACCAGGTGTGGGTCGTGTGTTCCGTCATGGGGTGTGCGTGTCTTAAGGAGGCTATACGGTTGCGTTGATGCTATCACTATAGTAAGTAAACCACACTAAATCAACCCTTGAATGTAAAGTGGTTTGCCAAAACCTGATGCCGTGTGATTGTCAATAAGCCATAGTTGCGTCATACTAGCCTTGTTTGGTATCAGGATTTTTGTACAACTGTTGTACGCAACCTACGGAGATAGCACCATGTTTGATATGGCAAAAATGATGGCTCAGGCCAAAAAAGTGCAAGACAAAATGGGCAAAATTCAAGAAGACCTTGAAAAATTGGAAGTGACTGGCAAAAGTGCCAACGGCCAAGTGACCGTTACCTGTAACGGTAAGTTTGAGTTTCAGGCTGTGACCATTGACCCCGCCTTCTTGTCGTCGGCCACGGCTGAGCAAGTACAAGTCTCTATTTTAGAAGCCTTGCAAAACGCTACCGAACAAATCATGAACCAAACCCAAGAGCAAATGGCTAGCCTTACCGCTGGTCTTAACATCCCTGGGTTAAAACTCCCTTTTTAACACATTTAGTTATGTTAGCTACCCTCTTAGCCCTTGTGGTTACAGAGGGTAGACCCTTTTAAAGCCTGATAGGTGTCCTATTTAATGCCTTACACGCCTGCCCTGCCCTTAGTTGATGTCATTGATTATGGGGGCGGTAACTTAGGTAGCTTGACCCGTGCGCTCGATCGCCTAAAGCAGCCCTACAGGTTGGTAGCGGGTAAGGAGACAAACACGTGGCCGAGTTTGTCGGCTCCGCTGTTGTTGCCAGGGGTGGGTGCCTTTGGTGCCATGATGCACGCCCTGCAACAACGTGGGCTGGTAGAGGCCTTAAACGAAGCCAATGCCAAAGCCGTGCCACTCTTAGGTATTTGTGTTGGCCTGCAAGTGCTGTTTGAAGGTAGCGACGAAAGCCCCGCCGCCGCTGGTTTGGGTTGGCTCGCTGGCCGAGTGGTGAAATTGCCCTGCCCCAAGGTGCCACAAATTGGCTGGAATTGGCTCAACGTACGCCCTGCTGATGCACAGCGTTGGCCAGAGGGGTACGTGTACTACGTGAATTCGTACGTGGCGCAACCTGCCCCCGCCAGCCAACAAGCGGTACTGTATACCAGTACCTACCAAGGGGTGACGCTTTGCGGAGGCGTGCAGCAAGGCCACCTTACGGCGTTTCAATTTCACCCCGAAAAAAGTGGCGACTTTGGCGAAAAACTACTGACGACGTGGTTGCAAACAGTCGCGGCTACCGTTACCGTGTAAACTCGTTAATGCGTTGGATAATGGTTTGGCGTTGTTCGTGGCTGATGGTTTTGCGTAGGACTTGGGCAATGCCGTCCCCATTTAACTTGTGCTGAGAAACAAGGGCTTTGCTTAACTGTTCACGTTGCCACGAGGTCAGGGTTTGCAGGAGTTTGTGTGCCGTGGCGAGAGCTTCTTGTATGAGGGGGGCTTGGGTGATGGTTCGGCAATGGGTGATGAGTTCTTGGTGGGTGGCTTTGTCGGCATCGTTTAAGGCAAGTGGTAAACTCACTTGGTGCCGTGGAAACCAACCCTGTGCCTCGCCATGTTGGGCTAGTGCTGCCATAGCGAGGCAGTCTTTTTGGCCACTCGTCAGTTGCTTGTCGGCTAGGGTAAGGGTGGTGGCTAGTGGGTTGTCGGCTAGGGCTTCGGCGGCCATGCCCCCAGCGTAATGGAGGAGCAAGGCCTTAGCTTGGGCAGCCGTGGTGGGGTTGCTGTTAAGGGAGAGCGTGATGCCTGCACACTGTTTACCCCCTATAAAGGTGCTATCAACGTAAAGTTGGGTGTCGGGGTGGTGCTTAGCAAGGGCGGGTAAGCTACAGAGGAGGTGTCCCCATTCGTGGGTGGCGTAGCGTTCTAGTTCGGGTAGTGTGGGTACCCATGTTGTAGGCTTAGGTGATTCAACAAAGCCAAAGGCTACCTGTTGTTGGTGCAACGGGTTAAACGGTTGGGGCGGGGCAATAACGGCGAGGTGCATACCTCATTGAAAGAGGCTCAAGCCCAAGGCGTGCTAGTTTATCATTTACGCGTTAAACCAGCATGTATCTCTATGCATAAACTTTGCATTATCACTAGATTGCCATTTGGTTTGATCCCAGCCTTGTTCGGCTTGAAGCCATTTTGATCCAAAAGATTCTTTAACGTTGTTAGCGCTTTCATTCATTTTGTTAAGGCGAACTTGTGATTCATTGGAAGCGAGACGAGTTAGCAACGAAAAATTAGTTTGCATAGGTGTAATCCTCTAAAACAACATCAACTAATGACTTAACTTCAGCAATACAGTCTGGGGTCTCAGATGCATTGAAGGTTCCGAAAACATTAAATTTATTAACTGAACGTGCGTTACCACAAACGGGGTAGTACTCACATTCGTTCAAGCATTTTTGGTAGCCTTTTTTAATATCATCATACATGCTCTTGATTAAGCTAGAGTTAATAATCGCTTCACGAACACTGGAGAGTGTCTCAATGTTACCGAATGAAAAACGATCACCGTATTTACCTGCCGACATGTTAATTAGCTCTGGGTAACAGGTAAACAAGTCTCCATCAGCACTCATCACGATAAGAGAAGCAGGATGATTATCAACATAATCAGAGGGGGTTTCGCTTGTTAATCTAGCAGCTATTTGTTGAAATTCCCTAATGGTAATTTTGTCTTCGTTAGAGTTGTTGTATTCGCTAAGTAACTTCCAAAGCTCTGTTAAAAAGCGTTTGTAACTTATATTACCTTCTGGGGAGGCTAACGATACAGAATGATTAGCAGCTACAGAATTATCTGGACTAATGGCGAACGACTTAAAATTATTGTCTACAAAAAAATCAAAAAACTGTTTTGGCTCTTCCATAGCTTTACTTGTAACTACAGCAAGTATGCTAAAAGGGATGTCATGTTTTCTTAGGAGATCAGCACCTCGCATAGTATGGTCAAAGGTACCCATTTTGTTTCTATAGGTTCGGTTCTCATCGTGGAGATGCCTAGGCCCATCTAAACTAATATTGATAAAAAGTTTTTCTTTTTTAATGAAGTTACACCACTCATCATTTAGAAGTGTACCATTCGTTTGAAAACCAAAGGCAATATGATGATGAGTCTTTTTTTGCTTTAGATAACTCTTTATTTTTGCAATGGCATTCTCATAAAAAGCAATGCCAGCAGAAAGCGGTTCGCCAGCGTGCCAAACAATAATTACATTATCATCCAGTAACTCATCAGAAATGAGAGTGTCAATTAGTTTAATTAACTTATCATCATTTAGCTTTGCATACGCATCACGCTGAGATTTTGGAACATAACAATAAGAGCAATCAAGATTACAATATGATGTACCCTGAACAATTAGTGACGATGTTTTTTGTAATTTCATAAGAAAACCCAAAGTTTTGTAAGCCACATGTATTGTACCAAAAAAATTACAAAAGAGACTGTGTGTAGTTATGTAAAAAAGGTTGTTTATTTGGCCAACGGCCAGCCCGTAACAGCACCTGCAATACCTGCACATCGCTAGGGTTCACCCCACTTATCCGCCGAGCTTGCCCCAAGGTAGCAGGGCGCAAACGGTCGAGCTTCTCTCGTGCTTCCAGTCTTAACTGGTTAATCGCCTTATAGTCAATCGCTTCGGGCAAGGGGGTGTCCTCGCTGGCTTCCAGCCTCACAATCTCTCGGCGTTGGCGTTCGATATAACCGCCAAAGCGTATCTCTGTTTCAAGCGTCAAGGCGATATCGGCAGGGAGTTCGCCTTGCGGGCGTGGGGCAAGGGCAGCCAAGGCGTTATAGCTGAGAGCGGGGCGTTGCAACAGGTTCTCCACGCTCACCTTTTCGGCGGGGAGGGGTTCGCCAGCGGCTTGCAACACGGCCTGTACGGCAGGGTCGGTAGGGTCAAGTTTCGTCTGCTTTAAGCGCAGGCGTTCG
Organism: Vampirovibrionales bacterium; assembly: GCA_044347425.1. Lineage (GTDB taxonomy): Bacteria > Cyanobacteriota > Vampirovibrionia > Vampirovibrionales > JAJTHC01 > JBIKUS01. The sequence continues at coordinate 8,015 of JBIKUS010000051.1, forward strand.
CCTTCAAGCAGGGCTTGTCGCTCTTCAAATACTGCCCAACGCTCGGCATCCACCAGCCCCATTTCTCGGCCAAGGGGGGTGAGGCGAAGGTCGGCGTTGTCTTGGCGGAGCAGGAGGCGGTATTCGCTTCGGCTGGTGAGCATTCGGTACGGCTCGTGAATCTCCTTGGTAATCAGGTCGTCAATCAGCGTACCAATGTAACTTGAGGAGCGAGGCAGCACCACGGGCGGTTGGCCAGCCACGTAACGGGCGGCGTTGATGCCTGCCATCAGCCCTTGGCTGGCGGCTTCTTCGTAGCCACTGGTGCCGTTAATTTGGCCAGCCCTAAACAGGCCAGCCACCCGTTTGCACATCAAGCTCGCCTCTAGCTGATAGGCGGGGAAGTAGTCATACTCCACGGCGCAGGCGGGGCGGAGCATTTCGGCGTGGGCAAAGCCTGGCAGGGTTTGCAGCATGGCCACTTGCACCTCGTAGGGCAGGCAAGTGGAGAAGCCTTGCAGGTAGATCTCGTAGGTGTCTCGGCCTTCGGGTTCGACGAATAGGTGGTGGCTGGGCTTGTCGGCAAAGCGGACGACTTTATCCTCAATGCTGGGGCAGTAGCGGGGGCCACAGTCGGCTTCCATCAGCCCCATAAACATGGGCGAACGGTGTAGGTTATCTCGGATGAGTTGGTGGGTTTGCTCGTTGGTGTGGGTGATGTGGCAGGGCATTTGCTCCACCACGGGGCGGTGGGGCAAAAAGCAAAAAAAACCTGGGGCTTCGTCGCCTGGTTGCACCTCAAGGCTGGCAAAGTCAATGGTGCGCCCATCTAAGCGTGGGGGCGTGCCTGTTTTAAGGCGGCCTGTCGTCAACCCAAGGGAGACGAGTTGCGCCGTTAGCCCTACACTGGGGGCTTCGCCTGGGCGACCACCACCCACGGCTTTTTCGCCCACCCACACACGGCCATTCATAAACGTGCCTGTGGTGAGTACCACGGCTTTAGCGGTATGGGTCACGCCCAAGTGGTCTTCCACCCCTGTCAGGGTGTGGCCGTCTGCGGTAAAGGTAAGGGCAACCACGCTGGCCTGCCGTAGGCGGATGCGGGGGTGTGCCTCCACGCATTGCCTTGCCCACGTGCGGTAGGCGGCTTTGTCGCTTTGGTAGCGTAGGGCGTGGACGGCGGGGCCTTTGCTGGCGTTGAGCAAACGGCGTTGCACGTAGGTGGCATCGGCACCAATGCCCATGACCCCACCGAGAGCGTCGATTTCTTTGACCAGTTGGCTTTTGGCGGGGCCGCCTACCGAGGGGTTGCAGGACATTTGGCCGATGGTGTCGAGGTTAAGGGCGATGAGGGTGACGTTGGCACCTAGGTTGGCGGCGGCCATGGCGGCTTCAATGCCAGCGTGGCCAGCACCCACCACAATCACGTCGGCTTGCGGGGCGGGGGTTACAGGGGGCATGGGGTAGGGATTCTCGAGAGGAGGAGGGCTGTTGTTGGGGTTTAGCTTAGCAACAACACGCTTTGGTGGGTATAGAGCGACAAGTATAAAATAATAGGATTAAGCCTGTTTGGGTAAGTCTGGTAAAGCTGGCAAGCCAACCCTAGAGATAAAATGAGCAAAATGACTTGCCAAGTTGGTTACGTAAGGGTGTTGCAAACCATAACGAATAGAACAGTCCCTTTGAAGGTGAGTCTCTAAGATAGTACGATTTACACAAAATAACTCATAAAAATTAAGGGCATACATCCCTTCCAAATTAAATGAAACTTGGTTGTGGATGTTAGGTAACAATAAAGCTGAAGGGGTATTGCCATTGTAGTTTTTTCTCCAGTTGCCTATATCTGCTTTAGATAAGTCTCCTAGCTGGCTAAAAGCTATAAGCAAAACCTTCTTTGCCCTTGGGGGCTTACCGTTCTGCGGATACAGATCGCAACTTTGGGTCAAAACAATCACATCAGGGGCAACATCCTCAAAACTCCCTAAATCAAGGCCAAATAAAACCTCGCCTTGCTGCAAGGGTTGTTCAGGGGCAATAACTTCCCATGCGTTAGTCGTCATAATCAAAAACGTTTGAGAAATCGATAATATACTTTGGCTTTTTAGTAGGTTTCGGCTCCTCGAAACTAATACTCTTAGTTTGAGGCAACAAGTTTAGCGATGGGTCGTTGGGATGCTTTGGCGAGCTTGTAAAGTAGCTAATGATATTACTTTGCAATGTTAGTGCGTCGTTTTGCATTACTTAATAACCTCACGATAGTTATTGGTGATAGAAGCCTCAAACAGGCTGTTTTTAAAAGCCCTGAGTTGCTTAATTGTGTCATGATAGTGTTCTGAATCTTTTTGCACCAACTTAATAGCAACAACGTCAGTATCAAAAACGAGTACCATTTTGTTAGTGATGGTATCAATACTTTCTCGTATTACTTGAATACAGGCATGAATAGACTCATCGTCTTTATGTTGTACGAAAAATCTATGAACATAAGGCTCAGTAGCTGACGGTGAAGCGAATTGAGTGTAGAGGTTAAACACGCTTAAAAAATTAACATAGTGTGAGGCTTCGTGCATGTGTTTTGTGGGCAAAACTAATTTATTGATGCTTCGCAACCCAATCTTTTGTAGCTCTTCAGCAGGATAGCCTTTTGAGAAGGCCGCCATACGTTTTTCGAGTATCTCAAACCCTTCGTAGGGTCCGTTTTGGCTTAACTGGCTTACAGCAATAAACTCGGGCAATAGTTGCAACATGTACGAAGGTGAGTCTTTAGCGTTTGCATAGCGATAACCTTTGACCGTAGCTGGTTTATTTTCAAAACTTGAGGAGCCATCTTGCCCAAACGTAAAAGAGAGGAGTTTTGTTTCAATGGCTTCTCTGTGTTGCAAGTCATGTTTAAAAGTTGTTTCAGTTGTTGTAACCACTTGCTTAAAAGCATCTTCACTAAGTTGTGTGGCAGGGGTTAATTGTAGTGTCACTTCAATAACGGGGGGCTTAGCGTAAGTAGCGTTCATCGGGTTAAAAATTCCTAAAGCAAAGGCATCTTATTATGTCCAAAGATGACCTAATACCAGTATAGTGGAGAGGTATTAGATTGTCACGGCTTGGAAACTGCAAATCCTACAAAAACCGACCTGTCAGCGATGCAGGCTCCCCCGCCAAGGTGGCACGGGAGCCTGTGGCCACAAGGTTGGCGGCGGCCTAGCCACCCATGAATCAGTTGAGCAATCAAACAACCTACAAAAACATACTAAGTATATGTATTAAATAACAAAAATTACATTAAATAACAAAAATTACATTTGGTTGTATTTATATTAAACGTAGGATGTCAGCCTACAGTACACTTAACAACACAACCGGAGAGAGTTAATAATGAACGGATTAAATTGTCAAGCATCCACCTTTGTTGGTGGCCCTGATGTTGGTGTAGCCTACAAAGGTGCCCATCCAATTATTACAGAAGGCCTGACCTCCTTACACTTACAAAATAATAGTCAAGCAGATTTTGGCGTATTGAATACACGCGCCACCATAGATGGTGCTTGGGTAACAAACTTTGTACCTGTCGAAAATCTTTTCCCTGAGGACATGCTTGCTGGTAAAAGCCAAGAAGAAATAGAGCAAATGACCTATGACTTTGTCGATAGGAATGGTGGCGCAGTTTACAGCGACGAAGCTAACTAGCTTCTGCTACAAAAACCGCCCTGTGAGTGATGCAGGCTCTTTCGCCACTTGGGCGGGGGAGCCTGTGGCCACGATATTACCCCCTGCCTCGCCACCCATGGGGCCTAGGTCTATCACGTAATCGGCTGCCTTCACCAAATCTAAGTGATGTTCAATCGTCAGCACGGTATGGCCTTGGTCAACCAGTTGATGCAGGAGTTTCAGCAGATGCGCCAAGTCGTGCCAGTGTAGGCCGATGGTGGGTTCATCCAGCAAGTACAGGGTAGGCAGACGGCTGGGGTTCATCAGCTCCGTGGCCAGCTTGAGGCGTTGCGCCTCGCCACCAGAAAGCGTGGTGGCCGATTGACCCAAGGTGATATAATCCAGCCCAATCTCGGCCAGCACACCCAACTGGTCGGCCAGCTTGGGGATGTCGGCAAACACGTCTCGGGCTTCTTCAACCGTCAGGCACAACACGTCATAGATACTCAGGCCGTTGTAGCGCACTTCTAGGGTTTCGGTTAAGAAGCGTTTGCCGTTGCAGGAGGGGCAGACCACTTGGGCATCGGGCAGTAGCTTCATTTGCAGGGTTTGCACGCCCGAGCCTTTACACACGTCGCATCGCCCACCCTTGACGTTAAAGCTAAACTGGCTGGGCTTATACGCCCGAGTTTTGGCCAAGGCGGTATTGGCAAACACATTACGGATGCTATCCCACAGGTTGGCGTAGGTGGCGGGAGTGCTTCGGCTGGTGCGGCCAATGGGGGTTTGGTCAATCACCACAAGGCGTTCTAGGGCTTCGGCACCTACCAGCGCACCACACTGAGCGGGGTAGGCTTCTTCGGGGGTGAAGCGGTGACGCATGGCTTGCAACAGGGCTTTAAACACCAGCGTACTCTTGCCACTACCGCTCATACCCGTAACACACGTCAAGGTGTTAAGGGGGACGGAAAGCGTCACGTGATTGAGGTTGTGCTGATGGACATCGTTTAAATGCAGCCAACCTGTTTTAGCCTTAGGGGCAGGCACAGGCCGAGGGGTACGGTTGGCAAACTCGCCTAACAACGAGTTACCCGCCAAGTGCTGCACCGTCAGCGAGTGGGGCGACGCTTGCGGGTTAGCCAGCAAGGCCGTGGGCGTGCCTTGCGCCACACACTCGCCACCGTGTTTGCCCGCCATAGGGCCAATATCCACCAGCCAATCGGCTTCTCGAATCATGTCCTCGTCATGCTCGACGACTAGCACGCAATTACCTTGGTCACGTAGGCGTTTGAGCGTGGCGATAAGTTGCTGATTGTTATAGGGGTGCAGGCCAATGGTCGGCTCGTCCAGCACGTACAGCACGCCACTCAACCCGCTGCCCAACTGGCTGGCAAGGCGAATCCGTTGCGCTTCTCCGCCTGAAAGTGTGTTGGCACGGCGAGACAGGGAGAGATAATCTAGCCCCACCTCGGTTAAAAAGTGCAGGCGTTGCTCTATCGCCCTTAGGGCGTTGTGGGCGATGAGGCGTTGCGTATCATCCAGCCCCGCCCCTAGGGTTTTGATGGTGGCGAGGGCTTTGGGGACGGGTAACTCGCACAGTTGATGCAGGTTAAGCCCGCCCAACACCACGCCTAAGGCTTGCGGGTTAAGGCGAGCGCCTTGGCAGGCGGGACAAGTTTGCTCCTTGAAAAAGGGCTGTAGGTAACGACGCATGGCGCCACTGGCCTGCTCAAAACGGCGTTTTAAAGCGGGGACGACCCCCTCGAAGGTCTCCAGCAAATCGGCCCAGGTGTCGGTGCTGTCGTCGCCTTCGTCGGCGGGGGCATCGGCCGTGCGGGGCAGCCATTGTCGACGCTTGGCCTCGGCATCGCCATACAGCACAAGGGCAAGTTCGTCTTGGGTGAGCTTGTTGTAGGCCACGTTGACTCGCACGCCGTGCGCCTTGGCCAAGCTGGTGCAAAACGTACGATAACTCCGCCCCAACAGCTTTTTAAGTGGCGCCAACGCCCCTTGCGCCAGCGTCAGCGCAGGGTCGGGAACGAGTTGTGCCTCGTCCACCTCATAACTAAAGCCCGTACCTTGGCAGGTGGGGCAAGCCCCATACGGCGAATTAAAACTGAATAACCGTGGAGCCATCTCCGTCATCGGCACGCCTTCGCACACGGTGCAGGCGAGGTGTTTGCTGTGGGTTTCTACGCTCCACTGGGTAGCGT
>JBIKUS010000164.1:0-3792 GCA_044347425.1 Vampirovibrionales bacterium
GCCACCTTTTTAGCCGACGGCGACAAAGTAAAGCTCACCCTGCGCCTTAAAGGCCGAGAAGTGCAGCACTCTGAATTGGCGTTTGCATTGGCCAAGCGGTTTGTAGTAGATTTAGAACCCTACGGTGTTGTCGATGGCCGTGTGGCACAGCAAGGCCGTGCCTTTGTTGCGCTCATCAGCCCCATCACCGCCCCCGCCAAAAAAGATAAACCTGCCCTATCCTCAGTTAAAAAGGACGCTACCCCCCATGCCAAAGATGAAGACCCACAAAGCGGGAGCTAAACGCTATCATGTAACCGCATCGGGTAAATTGGTACGCCACCAATCTGGCCGCAACCACATTAACACCCACAAATCCTCTGCTCGTAAACGTCGGTTGGATGCACCTGCTTTGGTTCACCCCGCCAACTTTAAGAAAGTGGCCTTGCAGTTGCCTTATCTTAATGCGGCTCGTGGCTAAGCAATTATTCATTTTACCTGTTACTGTTAAGTCTCCAGTGTTGGGGTGTGGTCATGCCACACAAAAGGCCAAGCCTCCCAAGCTGGGTTAGAGAAGGAAACCCCTCATCATGCGTGTCATTCGTGGCAACGTTTCTCGTAAACGTCATAAAAAAGTACTTAAGCTCGCCAAAGGCTTTCGTGGTTCGCGTAGCAAGCTGTTTAAAGTAGCTAACCAAGCTGTCATGAAGGCGTTAAAGTACGCCTACCGTGACCGTCGTAACAAAAAGCGTGACCTTCGCCGTTTGTGGATTACCCGCATCAACGCCGCCGCTAGGTTGAGTGGTTTAAGCTATAGCCGTTTGGTCAATGGTTTAGCCAAGGCTAACATCATGGTCAACCGTAAGTTTTTAGCTGACCTAGCTGTTAACCAGCCCGTGGTATTTGCCGAAATTGCCGAGAAAGCCAAAGCTGCCTTGGCTGTTTAACTTAACTTTTGTGCGTAAAGGCTCGTTTTTATGATGGCGACTGTTGCAACTTCTACTAAGCTATTGTTGCTGCAAGCCCTTCAAGGCGAGCCTTTGCCACGTCCACCCGTTTGGCTTATGCGACAAGCGGGGCGGTACATGCACGAATATCAAGCCGTTCGGCAAAAGGCCTCGTTTTTAGAGATTTGTCACACACCCGAGCTTGCTGTTGAGGTAACGCTGCAACCCATTGATGCTTTTGACATGGATGCGGCCATTATCTTCTCTGATATTCTCATCCCCTTACAGGCTATGGGCTTAACGCTTGAGGTGACAGACAAGCACGGCCCCGTGTTTACCAACCCGTTAACGGCTCCTGCTGATTTAGCACGGTTACGCCCCTTTGCCCCTGCCGAACAAACGCCGTTTTTACTGCAATCCCTCAGCACCCTGCAACCCATGATGCACGAGCGAAACAAGGCTCTGCTTGGCTTTGCGGGATGCCCTTGGACACTGGCCACTTACGCTATAGAAGGTACCAGCTGGAAAACGGGTAAGGCCACCAAACAATGGCTCTACGCTGCACCCGATGCCCTCCACAGCCTGCTCGCTCTGCTGACGAACCAACTGATTGAGTACCTGTGCGCCCAGATAGAGGCTGGGGCTGATGCTGTACAACTGTTTGACACGTGGGCGGCTAACATCCCTTCGCCGTATTACGAGGCCTTTGTCTTTAACTACCAGCAACAAGTCATTGAAGGCGTGAAGCAACGTCACCCCCATGCGCCCGTCATCTTATTTGTTAAGCAAAGCCGAGGCTTGTGGCCATGGCTAGCCAAAACCAAAGCTGATGCCGTTAGCGTGGATGAATGGACACCGTTGGATGAAGCTAGAGTAGCCATGGCGCAAGGCGGTGCGCCTAACGCCATACTGCAAGGCAATCTTGATAGTAGCTTACTCTTTTTAGATGACACCTCCTGCTTAAAGAACTATGTAACCACCATGTTGCAGCAAGGTGGTAAACAACGCTACATTGCCAACCTTGGCCATGGTGTGCTGCCCCAAACCCCTCGTGACAATGTGGCACGCTTTGTTGATTGGGTGAAAGCCAGCGAAACTTTTAACTAAAATAACTCTTTTCACTATGCGGAAACCCTTACTTATCCCGACAAAAACTGCTATACTCGCTTTAGTTTTATCCCTTGTTGCACTTAGAGCCAACACCTTACTATGACCACTGCCAATCTTCACTCGTCGCTACCGTTTGACCAACAACGCTTAGCCAATTCGCATGGCTGGCAAGGTCCAAAGTGGCTTGCTTGGTTAGATTCTGATCACTTCCCCCAAGGGAAACAGTTTGTACGTGAGCAACAACCCCAAATTGAGTTTTTGCGGATGGTGCCGTTTACGTTTTTGCACCTAGGTGCGCTGGCTGCCATTTGGGTACCGTTTAGCTGGCAATGTGTGGCATTGCTTGTGGTGCTGTACGTGGTGCGGATGTTTGCCATTACGGCTTTTTATCACCGTTATTTTGCTCATAAAGCCTTTAAAACACACCGATGGTTTCAGGCGGTAATGGCCTTTGTAGGCGGTACCAGCCTACAACGAGGTGCGCTGTGGTGGGCGGCTAATCATAGGCATCATCATGCTTTTAGCGATAAACCTAATGATTTACACTCGGTGCGGCACGGTGGGTTTGTGTATGCCCATATTGGTTGGCTCACCTCTAGCCACTCTATGCCTACAGATTACCGACTGATTAAGGATTTTGAACGCTTCCCCGAGCTGCTTTGGTTGAACCGTTTTGATTGGGTGCCTCCTGTTATTTTGTTTTTTGCAATGATAGCACTAGGTGCGTTGACACCATGGTTTACTGTGCTTCAAGCTGTTATTTGGGGCTTCTTTTTAGGAAGCGTTGTGTTATTTCATGGTACGGTGTTTATCAATTCGTTGGCGCACGTATGGGGTAACAGACGTTACGAAACCACCGACGACAGCAAAAACAACTTTTGGCTCTCGCTCATTACCTTGGGCGAAGGCTGGCACAACAATCACCACCGCTTCCCTGGCACGGTAAGGCAAGGCTTTTTTTGGTGGGAGATTGATGTTAGTTATTACATCCTTAAAGCCATGAGTTGGGTAGGTTTGGTGTGGGATTTGCGTCCTGTGCCTAAGCAAGCCTATGAGCTAGCCTCAAAGTAAGCGTGATGCCTTTTGCTGAATAAAGCTTAATGAGGCTGCTGTTTTTTAGCATCAAAACTGGCTATGCGCTGGCAGTAGCTGTGAGAGAAACCCAGCTAGTGGTCTATTTTTTGGAGTTTATTTCCCTACCGCCCCTAGGAATAGGTGGGGGCACCTACGCTTTGTAATTGGGCTATAAAAGCGTTTCAGCCCGCTCGTTCCTGTTTGGCGGAGAGGAGTTCGCTGGCGAGTTGCCAGTGTTCGGGGCTGAGCCGAGCTTGGAGTTCTTCGGGGTCGATTTGTTCTAATACGTGGATGAGTTGCGCTTGCAGCTGAGCCAGTACCTCGGGTGCAACTTCATCGTCGTCGTCGATGTTGGCGGTGGGGGTGATATTAACCAGAGGCGCATCTTCGCCTCTCCCTTCGGGAGAGGCCGCTGCGGGAGCAGCGGGTGAGGGACGGTCAGTTTCGGCGAAAGCGTTTAGAGGGTTGCTCCCTTCTTGGCTGTCCCTCACCCTGCCCTCTCCCGAGGGGAGAGGGTGGGAGGCGGGAAGTTTAAGAACGTAGCGGGTTTCGTTGTGGCGAGTGGTGCGGTAAAGTGCGCCGAGTTTTTTGCCGTTTTTGCGAATCTCACCACGGTAATCAGCATCATACCTGAAGGTGGTATAGCCCCACGTATGCCAGTGCTGTTGCAAAGTTTGCAAGT
>JBIKUS010000165.1:0-3749 GCA_044347425.1 Vampirovibrionales bacterium
TGTTACTTTTAATAAAATTGTCGAGAAACTTATCCAATCAAAATACTTCCCTAGAAAACACTTGCCTACCGCACCTTACGCTAACGAGGGGAGTGACCCTTCAAAAGATAGGTGTTCAGTGTTTATTACACCTTATGCTGATAACGTACTCCGTAATGGTACACTTGAGCATTATTTTCTTGAGGCTCTGTGTTCTGACAACTCCCCCAATAGTCTAAATAAAGTTAATAAAGATGCGGTTGTTCAGTTTGCTAAACAAGCCTTAGGTGTTGATGTATCCCTTGATAATACCAATGACTTGTTTAACACGGTAGGTAATCATGGAGCAAAATGGCTCACCTCGGCGTGTTTGTTGACTCTTGCTAAAAGAACGTATGAGGGTAGACCCCTTCAAGGTAACGCTTTGCTAAAACAAGGCTGTCAATTTACAGCAGATTTTGGTTATGCCTGTGAGAGTAAAAAGCCCATCATCACCGACTTACACACATGGAAAAACCTGCAAGCCCTCCGAGATTACCTCACCGCCTTTCTCGCCCCTGAACCTGCCACCCAACCTTTGACCACCACCCCCTAGCACGAAAGACCTCGCCATGAGCCAGCCCACCCCCTCCATCACCCGCAACAACAGCTACATCCCCCAGCAAGCCGAACCCCACTGGCAAGCCGTGTGGGAGCAAACCGCCCAACACGCCACCCCCCTGCACGACACCAGCAAACCCACCTTCTACGCCCTCTCCATGTTCCCCTACCCCAGCGGCCGCCTGCACATGGGGCATGTGCGTAACTACACCATCACCGACGTGATCGCCCGAGTCCGCAAGCACCAAGGCTTCAACGTGCTGCACCCCATGGGCTGGGATAGCTTTGGCCTGCCCGCCGAAAACGCCGCCATCCAAAACAAGGTGAACCCCAAAGAGTGGACGTTCGCCAACATCGCCCAAATGCGCGAAGAACTCAAACGCCTCGGGTTGGCCTACGACTGGGACAAAGAGATGTTGACCTGCCGTGAGGACTATTACCGCTGGACGCAGTGGCTCTTCCTCTACCTCTACAAGCAGGGGCTGGCCTATAAAAAAGAGGCTCCCGTCAACTGGGACCCAATCGACCAGACCGTGTTAGCCAACGAGCAAGTGATTGACGGCAAAAGCTGGCGGAGCGGTGCGCTGGTAGAGCGTCGCCTGATGAGCCAGTGGTTTTTTAAGATTACCGCCTTTGGCGATGCTCTACTGGACGGGTTGGACGAGTTGACCGAATGGCCAGAGCGGGTACGAGCCATGCAGGCCAACTGGATTGACCGCTCCGTGGGGGCAGAGGTGCGCTTTGCCGTGCAAGGGCATGACGCTACCTTTATCGACATTTACACCACTCGCCCCGACACGCTGTACGGAGCCACCTACATGGCTCTTGCGCCCGAACATCCCCTTGTGGCGCAGCTCACCACCGAGGCGCAACGCCCCGCCGTGGAAGCCTACCAGCAACAGGCCAAGCACCTCAGCGAGATTGAGCGTACCAGCACCAGCAAGCCCAAAACAGGCGTGTGGACGGGAGCCTACGCCCTCAACCCTGTCAATGGCGAGGCGTTGCCCGTGTGGATAAGCGACTACGTACTGTTGGATTACGGCACAGGGGCGGTGATGGCCGTACCCGCCCACGACGAGCGAGACTTTGCCTTTGCCAAGACGTTTGATCTGCCGATTGTTGAGGTCATCGAAAACCCTACCGCCAAGGGAGACGTTCTCAATGAAGCCTACACAGGGGCGGGACTTCTCATCAACAGTGGCTTGCACACAGGGCTAGACAACACCCAAGCCAAAGAGGCGATTGTGGACTGGTTGGCCGAACGGGGCGACGGTAAAAAGCGCATTAACTTCCGTTTGCGTGACTGGTTGGTGAGCCGCCAACGCTACTGGGGCGCACCCATCCCCATCATCCACTGCGACGATTGCGGCGACGTACCCGTGCCAGACGATCAGCTCCCCGTACGCCTACCCAACGATGTGGCGTTTACAGGCCAAGGCAACCCCCTCGCCTCCAGCGAGAGCTTTATTAACGTGCCTTGCCCCAAGTGCGGCAAGCCCGCCCGCCGAGAAACCGACACCATGGACACCTTTGTGTGCAGCAGTTGGTACTACCTCCGCTTTTTAGACCCGCACAACGCCGAGGCCGCCTTTGACCCCGCTACCGTCGCTCGCTGGATGCCCGTGAACCAATACGTGGGCGGGATTGAACACGCCATTCTCCACCTGCTTTACTCTCGCTTTATCATGCACGCCCTGCACGCTGGCGGGCTGACGGGCGACGTGAAAGAGCCGTTTAAAAAATTGCTCACCCAAGGCATGGTGCTAAAAGATGGCAGTAAAATGAGCAAGAGCAAGGGCAACATCGTCTCGCCCGTGGCCATTATGGAGCAGTACGGAGCGGATACGGCTCGGTTTTTTATCCTCAGCGACTCGCCGCCTGCTAGCGACTTTGACTGGAAGGATTCGGCGGTGGAGGGCTGTTACAAGTTTCTCAACCGCTTGTGGGCTGCCGTTATGGACAAGGCCGACGCTACGACGCTCGCCCCTGTGGCCGTTACTTACGCCAACTTGCAAGGCGATGATCGGGCGTTGTACCAGCAGGTGAACCGCACCATTGCGGGCGTTACGGCCGATTTGGATGTGGAGTTTCAGTTCAACACCGTGGTGAGTAAATTGCGTGAACTGGTCAACTCGCTGGCTAAATACAACCCTCTCCCCTCGGGAGAGGGAAGGGTGAGGGACGACCATGCTACACCCATAGAGGGCTTTCCCTCACCCCAGCCCTCTCCCGAAGGGAGAGGGAGCAATGTGGTGTGGAGCCACGCCATACAGAGCTTGCTGGTGTTGCTTGCCCCCCTTACCCCGCACTTGGCCGAGGAATTGTGGCACAGGCTAGGCGGGGCGGGCAGTGTGCATAACCAGCCTTGGCCCACGGTAGACGAGGCCGCCTTGGTGGCTGATGCCGTGACCGTGGTGGTGCAGGTAAATGGCAAGCTAAGGGATAAGTTTGAGGTACCCTTGGGCTTACCCGCTAGCGAGCTGGAGGCGTTGGCTTGGACGCAACCTAAGGTGATTGAACACACCGAAGGCAAAGATCGTGTGAAGGTCATCGTGGTGCCTGACAAGCTGGTCAACATCGTGGTGAAGGGGTAGTGGATGTTTGAAGGTGTTTTTTATTTAAACACTGATGAAAAGTACCAAGGTAGCTTGGATCTTGAATCACAAGAGTTTATAATAAGTTCACAAGGATCTATAGATTCTGTAGATACTCTTGAACTTATAACTTTTGTTCAAGATTTCAAAACAGATGTTTACTATTTGTTTGATAACCGATGTTACTCTCGGATACATGGAGCTTTATTAACCAAACACAACTACAGATTTACTTTTGCTCTCCATAGAAACTACCTTAGACATACTGATGTTAAAATATTTAACAATTGGAGACATTTAACTAACTAGATGTTTAAGGTATCTTTCATTGACACGGTGAAATTGAATTGCAATAGGCTGTGTTGAGATTTCATTTTAACCATTGCAGCGAAGCGGTAAAATGCAAAAAGGCTGTAAAATGACGTTTTAATTTGTCAAACCGAGAAAACAAACGCCTGTAATGCTTTAAGAAGCCAAACAAACATTCAATTTTATGCCGCTCTTTGTAAAGGTGCTTGTCATAAGGCCTCGCCTCTTTTCGGTTTTTTCTGGTTGGGATATGAGCCAAAATACCTT
>JBIKUS010000003.1:0-41927 GCA_044347425.1 Vampirovibrionales bacterium
GCTTGCCACCATGCTTTAGCGCAGGGGCCAGCAACATCGTTAGGGGGGCAGTGGTGGGCATAGTTCAGCTTGGCAAGCAAAACATCTTTAACATCGGTATAGCTACCATCTAAAGTGGCGGAATACAGGGCTTGGTGTACGGCACTTGTGGTGGCTTTAAGCTTGGCTTTATTGCTTGCCCACGTCATGTGGGTAATCACACCAGGCAGGGTAAGCGCAGCAATTACCCCTAAAATGCTTAGGGAAATCAGCAATTCGCTTAGGGTAAAGCCCTTTTTTCTGCTAGGCTTTTTGAGGCTTGAGGCTTGAGGCTTGAGGCTTGAGGCATTGCTTGGCGATCCTTTCGTGGGGTTGGGTGTGTTGGTGTTATCGTACCATGGCCTCGCCAGCTTTAGGGTAACTTGCTGAGTGTTACAACAAGTAACGTAGCCCTACCCTTAGGCGTTTTAGCCCCTGTAGACAAGCCCCCATGCAACCGACACCGCCCATTGCCCATGGCAGGTTGCAAACACGCCCCACCCGCCCTTGTGAAGGCTCCACAACGCTTGGTGTGGCCTAGGTTGTAGGGTTGGTTGCCATTGCGTAGTACCCACACCTTGCCGTTGTTTTTCTCACTGGGCATGGGGTCATTGTTAAAAAATGGTTTCATACCCCACCCCCCCTAGGCTTTTTGAGCTACCAGCACTTGGCTACCCGCTTCGGCCTGTACGTGTTGGTGTACTACCTGCACGGTTTGCTTGCCTCCATTGCGTAGCTTGTGGAAGGCTTCGGCTTGCTTGGCAAAGGTACAAGCCAGTTGGTTAAATTGCTTTAGGTAGGCGGTAGACTGGCTAAGGTACTCTGCCCTAGAGGCTTTGGCAGAGGCTTCTATGGTGTGGTGATGCACGGCAAGCATCTGTTGGGCGAGCATGGCCTCAGTGGGGTTTTGTGGAGCGAGGGCTTGCACAAAGGCCGTAGCGTTGTTGATGGTTAGCCCGATGTTTTGAGCATCCTTACCACTGGTGAGTATACCCTGATAGCCAGCCAGTAACAGAGCTAGCCCTATATCTTGCGTGCCAAAGCTATCGCAAAGGGTGTGTAGAGGTTGGGTGTCGTTTTGGGCGTGCCTTAACTGGCACTCTTTGGTGTCTAGGTTGACGGTAAACAGGTTAAGCTCTTGCAGGGGTGGGGCTTCGGTAGGCAGGGCTTGGGGCATGGTGTAGTGTCTCTCATGAAGGGGTGGGAGGCACTACCAGTTTAGCATAGGGTGGGCTTTGTCTCGTTAAAAGCGATAGCAAAGCGTTCTCTGTATTGAGTATTAAAGACATTTTGTAGGCTTTGACTTAGCAAACTTGATGATTTAACCCTATGGCGGGGTATTGTCATGGTGTATAGTTTTACTTTGTTCTCTCTAATGCTTATGTAATGGAGCCATGGTCATGCCTCAAGATAAACCCCTTGTACTTGCTTTTGATATGGGTAAAGCCTCGTTGGGGCTGTGTGTGCGAGATGATGACGAGCTACTTGCGCTTGAATCGGTGGATATCCCTGTTGAACACGCCATGACGACCGAGTTGCGAAGCCGAACCCACATGACCCGCACCCGAGACTGCCACACCCAGCGAGAAAACTGGTTTATGGAGGCACTTTGGCTGAAAGCTGGCCTCCCCGATTTTAGGGAGGATGCTGTGTGGGACGAGCTAGTAAAGCCCACCCTCGCCCCCAGCTATACGGGTGATGTTAAACTCCGTACACGTGAGTTCCCCAAGGGTGGGGACGAGACCAACTTTAATAGCCCGCTGTTGCGTATTGCCCTGCTTGAAGGCGAGGACTTAGCCCCTTGGCAGGTGTGGAAGGCACTGTGGTCGGCAATTCAAAAGCGAGGCTTCCACTATTATGATTGGAAGAGCGTCCCCGCTGACTTTGAGAGTGTGGATGCTAACATTGGTGAACTGCTGGCTAAAAAACAAGAACTCACCGACAAGCTGGACGAGATAGAAACTGCTAAAAAGCTCACCAAAAACAAAGACGAAAAAGCCGAACTTACCGAAGAGATAAAAGCCCTCAAGGAGGAGGTGAAGGCTTGGAACGCTGAATACGGCGAAGTCATTGAGCAGATGACTCATTACAAAAAAAACCTGCTTGAGCGTGTTTACCTTGATGAATACACCTACCCCTGCTACATGGAAGCAGCTCGGCTTGGACTTTGGGAGGTGAATCCCATTACCAACCGTGGGCAAATCTTCAGCTTTAAACAAGGCAACCAGCCTCAAGCCTTGGCTCAAAACGAGCGGTTGGTGCCACGAGCCTACCGCATAAAAGAACTCAAATCCCTGTGGAGCCAAGCGCAACGCCTGCTCACTCAGCTACAAGCCTTTGAAGTTGACTATCTGCTTTTTGGCGAGGCCAAGGCTCCCTATGCTACAGTGTGGCAACGCACGCTCAAGGCACACAGGGGTAAAGGTCCCAACTACCTCTTTCGTCGGCGGGGCGATGCCCGCCTACCCATTGCCGTAGACGAACCCAACCGCTTTATCGACACGCAAGGCGTGCTGGGGCAAAAGGTGCCTCGGTTTGACAACCGTATTATTGCCAAGTGCCAACTGATGCCTACCCGTAACGTGTGCAACGCTAAAGACCCGCTGGCCAGCAAAGTTGGCTTAATGCTACAGCTTAAAAACACACGTTTTATTGATAGCGACGGCGTTGTTAGGCAAGCTGGCCTTACCCCCGCCGAGTTTAACACCCTGATTGAGGCGGTGCATCCGCTACTCAACGACAAGGGCGAGGTGACGTATACCAAGTTTGTCAAAGCATTAGAAGATACACTTAAAGCCCACGGCACGGGACTAAGCCACCTGCAACACCCCGCTTTAAAAGAGAACATTAAAGTCAACATCAGCGGACGTTCTAGGTTTTGTCGGCCTGCGCTCAAGGTGATTCATTACACCCTCACCCACGGCGATGCCTTCCCCAACATTGACCCGTTGACGGTGACATACGAGGGCAAGGCAGTGGTCAATGCCAGCCATCCGCAAGGGGTGACGGCTGAGGAAGTGGTAAAAACCCTCAAACGCCTAGGCACAAGCTGGGAGAGTTTTTCCGTAGGCGACGACCGAGACGATACCTTTGCCTTGGGGCAAGCGTTACAAACCAACGAGGCTCGTCGCCATGCGGTGATGAAACTACTGGGGCGGAGTAACAACCCCATTGTGCGAAACCGTATGCTCATTTTTTACAACAAACTCGTTAAGTTAGAGGCCAACCTCACCGCCAAGGGCTATAACGTGCGCCAAGATGCCAAGGTGATTATTGAGTTTATCCGTGGGGCAGACAGCGGTTTTGACGGTAAGAAAAAAGGCGACGAGTGGACGAAACACATCAACGCCAACGAAAAAGAAAACGAAGAACTCCTCAAAGAACTGAGAGAAAACGGCCTGCCTGATGCCTACAGGTTACGCCTAAAGTTGTTTAAGCAACAACGTGGCCAGTGCGCTTACACCCTTGACACAGAGAAGGCCAAGCTCTCTATTACAGACTTGGGTAGTTACGAGATTGACCATATTTATCCCTTCTCCTTGGCCTTTTCTTCTGATGCGGTATGGAACAAGGTACTGGTGCGCCGAGAAGCCAACCAAGACAAAGCCAAGCAAACCCCCTACCAATGGCTACACGGTCAAAAAGGCGAAGCCGTATGGCAACAATTTATAGCCAAGGTAGAAGCCATGTACGCCAAAGACGACAAATCAACGACTAAAAAGAAAGCCCTGCTCACTTCGCCCAACCCCGAAAAGCAGATGGAGAAATATACGGGCTTGGCCGAAACCGCTACCATGGCACGGCTAGCGCAACAGGTGCTGGGATTGCACTTTGCTTGGCCTCTGCAGGTAGAAGGGCAAGACCGCCGTATTTTTGTGAGCGATGGGGCTTGGACGAGCCGTATACGTAGCCGTTATGACCTTGGCCGTTTACTGTTGGATAACGAGAAAGAATGTGCGTTAGATAACGCCATTGCCAAACAACGAGAAAACTACCAACGCCGCCGAGAAGCCATCCGCTTTAACGACACGGCCACAGTACAAGCCATGGAGACGACGATAAAGGAACAGGCCGACATCCTTAAAAAGCTGCACAAAGACCGTACCAACAGTAAACACCATGCGCTAGATGCGTTTTGCATCAGCTTTAGCCAAGACGTTCGCCCCTCAAAAGATGAACGGGGTAGGCCAAAGTTAAAACCTAGTGGCGAACAAGAATGGACGTTGCTCAACGAGGACAGCTTCCTTACGTTTAAGCAGGCCTTACCCGCTTACATGGAGGCATTGTTCCCCCAGCCGTATTGCCGTAATAAAAGTAAGCTAGCTTTAGAAGAAACGATTTATGGTTACAGAAAAGCCCTACGCTCTATGGTGGTACGTAAACCTCTTTTTGACTTACTAAAGGATGCCGACGATAAAAAAATCAAGAACCTATCGCTTGTTGATAAAGCGATAGAGGAGGATTTAAAAGCCCATCACAAAACAATAGCCACTAAAAAAGAATGGAATGAGTTTCTGGAAACTTACCCTCATCCGACAAGAGGTAATAGAGTTAAAGCGGTTAAAATTATCCCCATGGCTGAAGTTGACTTTATGGGCTACGGCACAGGTAACAGGTCACGCTTTGGCGAATTACAAGATATGGGTAATGGCCAAACCAAGGGGCAATATAAAAAAGCGGCTGCACACAATGGGCAGATTGTCTACCAAGACAAACAAGGCAAATGGAATGTATTTACAGTGCCTGCTTTTATGAGTGAGCTTGAGGCAAGAGCCACCTTAGCATCTAGGGGAATTAAAACCTTATTTTCAAATGGAGACCTTCTTTACCCATCCTTAACTGTAAGAGTTAAGCAGATGTTTTTAGGCCCCAAAGGTATTATGATGAAAGCTGGTTTGTATACTTGGAAAACCATGAATCACTTAGGTTATTGTATCATTGAGGATGCTAATGGGTTTAGCCCTTCAGGTATTGCTATTGCAAAGCTCATAAGTGTAGGACTTGAAATTGTAAAAACACCATGACCTACCATGTTATCTCACTACTTAACGAAGGAGCGTATCTCTCGGCGGATGCGGGGTTTTTAGTGTGCCAGTACAAAAACGGCACCACGCACCATATGCCCCTCGGCGACGTGCGGGCGATTATCGCCGCTCACCCAGCCATTAGCTACAGCAACACCTGCCTTGCTCGCCTGCTAGCGCAAGACAGCGTGGTGCTACATTGCGACAGGCACTATAAACCCGTCGGCTGGACGGTGCCGCTGGACAGAGTGATACGAAGCACGGTGTTTGAAGGCCAACTGGCGGCCTCGCCTCACTTTAAAGCCCAGCTTTGGGATGCCCTTGTCATGGGTAAAATGCAGAACCAAGCCGATACCCTCACCCGCTTAGGCGTGGAGCATGGCCTGCATCAGCTCATCGCTCGGCCGTTAGCGTCTGAGGCGAATGTGGCTCGCTACTACTGGTCGCCGTATTTTAAGGCCATCGCCGCCGAATGGGGCAAGCGTGAGCGTAAGGGTGCCGCCAGTTTTGAGAACAAGGCACTCAATTATGGCTATGCCGTGGTGGCCACGTTGGTGCATCGGGCGTTGTTGGTGCATGGGTTGTTACCCACGTTGGGCTTGCGCCACAAGCATCGTTACCGCAGTGCGCCCCTGGTGTACGACGCTATGGAGCCGTGCCGTGTGATTGTGGATTGGTTGTTGGCACAGTGGAAGGCGCAACCCAGCGTGGTCAAGCAACCGTGGGCAAGCTTGGGTGAGGAGGCCAGCGACGCTTTATTTAGGGAGTGGGTGGCGTTTTTAATGCAGGGCTTGCGTGAGTGGCGGTTGGCTCCGCAGCGGGCGGGGCAGGCCGAAAAGCACACGCTGAAGTGGTTAGATGCGCCCGACAAGCTGGCGAGAGGCTTGGCCAAGGCCTTTGAGCAAGGCGATGTGTCGACTGTTTGGCTCCCCTGTTTGACGGAAACGTATCACCACGCTGAGGGGCAGGGCTTAAGTGATGACGACGACGAGCCGATAGACGACTAACCCTTGGCTACTTTGCCTCGGGTTATGTTGCGTAGGTTAAGGCCATTGTGGTTGTATGAAAAGCAGGTTTAAAGTGGGTTGGTTGCTGTGCATGTTTGATTTGCCCACCGTTGAGCGTGAAGAGCAACGGGCAGCCAACACCTTTCGTAAGGGCTTACTAGAGATGGGCTTCTTTATGCTGCAAGAGAGCGTCTACGTGCGAAATTGTGTGAGTATGGAACGCCACAAGAAGTACATGGCGGACGTTGAGCGGATAGCTCCTGATAGAGGGCTGGTCAACTTGTTCTTTATCACCGAGAGGCAGTGGCTAGACAGTAAAACGCTGTTCCTTCAGGCCATCAAGCCCAAAAGCAAACGAAAAATAGATGCTGGCGAGGCAATTCAACAGCAGATTTCGTTTTGGTAATAATATAAAAGTGTCATTCGGGATGGTACGTGACAGGCAGAGGTACTATCCGAGTGACAATCCGTTAAGATTAGTATCGCAGGATGATTTATGGTGAGCCTTTATTTTAGCAGTTTCTGTGGAAGAATCAAGAGGGTATATCCTAGTCTACCATAAATCATCCTGCGGGAGTCTACCATAAATCATCCTGCGGTAGAATCAAAACCCGTATAACATCGCTTGGTTGGGTTATTCGAAGTCTACCATAAATCATCCTGCGGTAGAATCAAAACGGGCATGAACACAACGCCGACGGCCACAGAAGTCTACCATAAATCATCCTGCGGTAGAATCAAAACGCCTTTTACGGATGCCTTTGAGAAGACAGAGTCTACCATAAATCATCCTGCGGTAGAATCAAAACGACAAGCTTCAGCTCTAGGGCATTGTCGTAAGTCTACCATAAATCATCCTGCGGTAGAATCAAAACAAAAGACCCAAATAACAAAGAGATGTTTAGAGTCTACCATAAATCATCCTGCGGTAGAATCAAAACTTGGGTGTATCTTTTGTAAAGTCTAGCCTTAGTCTACCATAAATCATCCTGCGGTAGAATCAAAACGGGCTATTGGATATGGGCGGGATGCGCCAAAGTCTACCATAAATCATCCTGCGGTAGAATCAAAACCAAAAGGAATAATACCAATAGTCATAAGGTAGTCTACCATAAATCATCCTGCGGTAGAATCAAAACGCCTATGCTGTGACTCTGAAGGTCTTACGGAGTCTACCATAAATCATCCTGCGGTAGAATCAAAACCGCAGCTCCATCGTCCAGCTAAACACTTCAAGTCTACCATAAATCATCCTGCGGTAGAATCAAAACAGATATTGAACGCCGTCTAGCGCAAACCCAAGTCTACCATAAATCATCCTGCGGTAGAATCAAAACGGGAAAGGGTAGGGGGTGTTAATCTCACCATCCCCTTGGGCTGGAACCGATGTAGGGGCTTTCTTTTCACTGTCGCAGCTTGAAAAGTAATTTTGGTAAGCCGTGGTTAAAAGTTCTCTGGTGTTGGCGTATGACCCTAAGCACCCACCCTCTTAACGTCAGGGTGGAGCCTAAGGCAGTCTCGGCGTACCTTGCCGTCAATGGTAAAGGCTTCGGTGGTGGGTATCAGCCAACCATGCTCTATCAGGTTAGCCACGGTAGGCTCTGCAACGTGCTTTTTGCGTAGCGCATTCGGACCACGGTTTTCAATAACCGCCATAGACACCACCATGTGAGGCCATTTGTTGCGTAGCCAATCAAGCAGGGATAAAGCGTTTTTTTGCTCCTCGCTTAGCTCATCGGCAGTGTAAAGGCGTAAGGCTTCGGCAAGGTAATACCTAGCCAAGATGATGCCTGCCTTAATGGCTTTTTCTGCTAAAGCCTTCTCGTCGGGTGTGTTGATATAGGTCAATACGCCCGCTATGCGTACCACTTGTTCGGCTAGCTTGTTGGCCATGCCTTTAACCACTGTAAGCCTACCTTCGGGTTTAAGTTGCACTTCAATCTCGTTATAAAAGGCTATCAGGCTTTTCTTGGCTTCGGGGGTTAGGGCAAGGTTGTGTGGTTCTAGTTCACGCTCGCCAAAGGGGCTTTGAGGCCACGGTCTGTTAAGCAAGTGAAGCAGGCGTTTGTTGTAGGCTTCAAGGTCAGTATTTGCCGAGGCGGGGGCTTGCTGATACAAACGGTAGCCCATGGTAGAGCTGGGGTAAGCCATCAAAAAACGAGCCAAAATGCCCTGCCCCTTAAATAAGGAGTTGTGTACAAAGCCTTGGCTTAATTCGGGTTGTAGCATAAGGTGTACGGCCAGCCTTTTGTGCTTTAGCCTAAGCTCGCCCCCTTCAATGCGTTTATGCACCAGCTGCGAGCCGTTCCACAGGCTACTTAGCCCTGTAATGGTGCGGGTTTGGTTGTCTTTGTTCATGGCAAAGCCACCCAAAAACGTACCGCCTTCGTCTGAGAAGATACTCATAGCGGGTTGCCCTTTAGCCAAGGCTCTCACCAAGGCGGGGAAGGTAGGCTCAGGGCAGAGTATGGCGGGTTCTATGGGTTCCTCTGGTGGTGTCCCTACCGCCTCTATCGCTTTTTGAATACTCTCCTTTGTAGGGTTCTTGTCGCCTTTTTTAGGCTTTGTGGCCAACTTTCTAGCCGATTCATAGGCTTCTTTCTCGTTCTTGTAACGCAGTACCTCTTTTGTATAGGATAAGTAATTGTTGCTTTCTCTCTCTTTTATCGCCTGCAAAGCCAGTTTATCGCAAGCGGTTTTTCGCTCACCTGATGCGCCTATACTCAACATAAACAAGCTACAAGGGTAAAACTGGCCACTTACCCCTTGGGCGTTGACATAGGCTTGTGCCACGCAAGACGACGCACCTAATACCGATTGACCCGCTAAGGCAAGGGGGGCTTGTGTCTTTTGTTGAATAGCAACAACGGCTTGTTTCAACACTTTGGGCAACGCATCTAGTGGGAAGGCAAAACCCTCTTGTAGTGGTGGTGCTATCGGCCTTGGGGGCTGGGGTTCGGTTGTAGGGGCTTGCTCAAGTAAGGCTTGTATTTCTTGCTCACTCATAACTGGCCAGCCTCCCTAAGCATATCGTTAAAATCTTGGCCAGCTTTTGGCGGTAACAGGTAGGTGACGGCTCTACCCTCGTTAAGCCAGCGTTCCATAGCACCATCAGCCGCTTTTATGCCTGCTGGGTCATGGTCAACGGCCAACACAATCTTGCTTATACTGGTGGGTAGCACAAGGCTTGTAAGCCCTGCTGTTGATAAGGCAGCCCAAGCAGGTACACCCAAGGCTTGCTGTACGCTCAACGCTGTTTCTATACCTTCGGCAACGGCTAGTTGGGTTGTGGGGTGGCCTAACTGCACGCTTGCCCCTTCCAAGCCACCTAGGCTCTTTTTGTTGGGGTCTATCGGTGCTTTGTGGCCATCAGGGGCTAAGTAAATGCGCTGTATGCCCTTGGGTGTACCTAACTGGTCTCTCACAAGGCCAACAAGTGCAGGGTAATACGCTTGCGTATCGCTATGTTTAAGGTTTGGGTGATACCTCAACACATCAGGGTAAGGAGGGTTAAGGTTACGCCCAAGCAAGTATTGCTCTGCAAGTGTACCCTCAATAGGTAACGATTGTTGCCATAGACTCAAGGCATAAGCTATTTTGTCGGGTGCTGTGTCCGCATTCGCAACTTTCGCAGGTTTCGCAATCGCAAAGGGCTTAGCCGAAAAACTTACTAGCCCTTGTGATGCCAAGGTTTGCATAATCTCGTTGAAACTTGCATTGCAAGCATGGCAGTAGAAAAGTAGCTTCTCTTGCTTCTCGGTAAGTGAAAAAGCCTGTTTGTACTGGCAGACTGGGCAAGTACCATAGTAGCCTTGGCCAGACTTTTTTAACTTCAATGCAGTGGCCAGCTCCCGAGAATCGGGAGCTTTGCTTGGTGTAGACATGGCGAACTATCCTTTAATGCTAGTGGTTTTGCGCTTAATACGAGCTTCGGCGGTAGAACTTACCTTGTCGCATCGTTTTAGCCAGTTGTTTAGGTCGTCAACATAGTAAAAAATACGGCCAGTATTGATAAACTTCGGACCCGTGCCGTTTGAACGCTTAATAGCCAGTGTTTTAACCGAAAGGCCAAGGTATTCGGCTGCATGTTTTGTATCCAGCCTACCGTCTGGGTATTGGGGAAAAGCCGAAGGTGGTAGCTCATTCATTAAAGTGTGTAGCCTCCTTGCTAGGGGGGTAAAAATAATAACAATGTAACCCTATCAGGTCACACCATAAAACGCAAGGGGTACTCGTGAGAATGTAACGAGCTTACCAATAATTACCAAGGTAGCACTCGTTTTCATCTTGCAAACCAAGGTTTTTAAGCCTTATGTTAAGGGCTTGCATGGATACTCTACCCACCTTTGCAAGCTCCTCTTTAACATATCGCCATGCAGTAGCTTGTTTATGGGGTAGTGCATTCTTAGGCCAACGCTCTGAAATCTCTGCCAGCATAACCTGTTTAGGCATGAGCAAAGCACCCGCAAAGTTATCTGCCTGCCACTCTGTCCAATAGGTATCATCCTTAGGGGTATCGGGGTTGTTTTCTCTCTTATCTCTACACAAAATAGTATTTTTTTGGGGTGGCTTAAACAAGGTAAGCTGTTCGGGGTTTCGTACAGGTACAAGGTTACGGTGTAGCACATAATGGCCAAGCTCGTGCGCTAAGGTAAAATTATAACGCCCTTCGTTAATCTGCCGTTCGTTAAGCCCAAATATGGGTGCAGTTGGTAACTTGTCCCAATCACGTTTAGGGGGAGCGCACTGGGGCGGTATTGAGGGTGTCTCAACTAAGCTCTCATCTATCCACACAGCGTTATTTTCAAACTGCATCGCACCCAATAAACCTTGAATGCCAAAGTATTCTTCTAGGTTGTCTATGTTAAGGGTTAGCCCATAGTATTGCTCAATCATTCTTTCCACATCAATAGGTAGCCTAACCTTTGTAATTTCTTTTTGGGTAAAGCCTTCAACACAGTTAAGGGCTTCGTGGTCAATCTGCTGGCGATTAAGGGGCTTAGGTCTTTTCATCAGGGGGAGTTACCTCACTTTGTTTTAACAGGTTATAGGCGGCTCTAAAGTCTTTAGATGATGCGTGCTTAGCTGTCCTTAAAAAATCGGCCATTTCTTTAGGCTTGCTAAGAATAATCTCCTTTACATCCGTAGATATTTTGCCTGATAGCGAGAGAAGCTGGTCAGGGTCAACCTTAAGTAGGCTTGCCATAGCTCGTGTGGTATCCTCAGAGGCGGTAACAGGTTCCCCACGCTCTAACTTTGAGACAAACGTAGGGCTTACACCTAACTGGCCAGCAAATTGCCGTAAACTCATGCCTGTAGCTTCTCGTAGACGCTTAAGGTTTTGCCCAAAAGACTCGTTAAGGTTAAGTGAAGGGTTCATAGGGGGTAGCCTTTGTTTAGTGTGCATTGTATACTGTACAGACATTAAGAGAACTTTTCAACCCTTTATATACCAAAAGGAACAAACTCACCATGCCACGCACCTACTCAAAACTCAACCGTAACGCCTTGCGTAAGTTGGATATAGGCGAAAAAATCTCTGAAAAAGGGATTGAGTTTACAAGGCTACCTGATGGTGATGGTTGCTTTAGGGTCAACGTCATGGTTGACGGCCAGCGTATCCACCGCACGGTAGGCAAAGAATCCGAGGGGGTTACGCTTACCCAAGTTGAGCAATACGTTGAGAAGCTACGCACAGAGGCAAGGGAGGAACGGCTCAACCTGCCTAAAAGGCGCAAGCTACCCCTTAGCTTTACCAAGGCTGTTGGCGAATACCTTGTACGCTCTGAGCAAGAAGGGGGTAAAGACTTGGCCAAAAAAGCCGAACGCTTTAGGTTGCACCTTGTGCCGTTTTTTAGCACAAAGCCCCTTAGCCAACTTAACCCCTTTGAGATTGAACGCTACAAGAAAACACGCAAAGATGAGGGAGCATCCACGGCAACTATTAACAGAGAACTGGCTGTACTAAGTCACCTGCTAAGCAAAGCGGTTGAATGGGGTTGGCTTAACCAAAAGCCCTGCAAGGTAACACTCAACAAAGAGAACAACCGCAAGCTGGTGTACCTTACCACAGAGCAATGCCAAGCCTTGCTACAAGCCGCTAAGGCCGATAGCAACCCGCAAGTTTACCTGTTTTGCCTTATTGGCCTTGAAACTGGTATGCGCCTCTCTGAAATCCTGAGTATCACGCTTGAAAACATCCACGCCGAACAAGGCTTTCTCTATATCCCCAAGGCCAAGGCAGGGGCTAGGCCACAACCCTTAACGCATCGCTTGGCCAGTGTGCTTAGCCAATACGTTAAAGCCTCGCCTAGCAAGGTGGGCTGGCTCTTCCCTAGCATTGGCAACTTGCCCTCAACGGTGGGCTATACCACTTGCATGAGCCTACCCTTTAAGCGGGTGGTGCTAGCTGCTGGCCTTGACCCTAAGCAGGTAACGCCTCACACGTTGCGCCATACGGCTATATCGCACCTAGTGCAAAGCGGGGTTGACCTCCCTACCGTTAAAACCATATCAGGCCATAAAACCTTGGCTATGGTTGAGCGGTACAGTCATCAAAACGGTGGCCACATACAGCAAGCTATGGAACGCCTAGAGGCTCGTTATAACCAAGGGAGCAACACCATTACACAAGAATTACACAAACCGCAAAGCCAAAGTAAAACAAGCGGGCTAGAAGCCAGTAAACTCAAGGGTTTTTTAGGTAACAAAAACTACCCCCAAGGGAATTCGAATCCCTGCCGCCTCCGTGAAAGGGAGGTGTCCTAGGCCACTAGACGATGGGGGCATGTGTTAGGTACCTTTTAAGAGTAACCCAAGCCACAAGCCAACGTCAACCCTTTGCCACGCAAACAACCTAGCCCGCCACTTGAGGCTGCTGCCCCTGCACCTTGGCGTAATAGCTGCCTAAAGCATTATCGTACAAGGGGCTGTTGTTGGCTAAGCCATCATCACCAATATCCATGTGTAAAAAGTCGTTGCGGCCTACATAATTACCCAGTTTGCCACCCAATAACCCGCCTGCTGCAATACCTGCAATCGCTAAGGCTCCGCCAATTAAGGGGTTAACCTTAGTGATGTTTTTTATCGCCACTGTTGCACCCATTAACAATGGCTTAGACAATAACCCCAGCGCACCTAAACCTAAGCCGCCAGCCACCGCTCCTTTTAGCGAAAACTGGTTTTCTACCTCGCGGGCATAGGCGGTGGCACCTACCTCGCTCGTCATAGCTCCTAGGTTGGTGGGAGCTAACTGCCCCGTTTCATGAAAGTACTGGCGTGCATTGGGGTCGGTGGGCATGCCTAGGCCAAAGGCACCTGGCATCATACCCATGCCACCCATACCGTAGGGCATACCGCCCATACCCATCATACCCATGCCTGGCATCATGCTCATTCTGCCGTGTCTCCATCTCTCTGCGGATGTGTGTCAAACTCTCTGTGCGTGTGTTGCCCACAAGGGCTTAATGGTATTAACGTAACCATCACACTGTTTTGTGCTACAATCCCCCTTATTATTTTATAGTGTGATGAGACACTTAACCACAATGCCCATGCCGCTGCCCCATTGCCTCCCCGCCCCAGCCCCCGAACATCCCTCATTGGTAGCGGTACAGCACCAGTGGGCAGACCTCACCCCGCTGCTGCCTAAGTCGCTACCCCTAGGTGCCATGCACGAGCCTTTGCTGGTGTCTCACCACACGGTGCGCTGGCCTCACTTACCCCCCGCCTGCCATGGCATGACACTCGCTCACCTGACGGATGTTCACCTAAGTTGGCCTACCTTACCTTGGCTCAACGCTGTTAGCCAATGGCTAGCCACACAACACTACGACGTTCTTGCTCTAACAGGCGATGTGATTACCAGTGGTGATGCCTACCTGCCCCAGTTACGTGAGTGGTTACAGTCTCTGCCCCAAGGCAAGCCCACCGTGGCCTGCATGGGCAACCATGACTACGAGGACAACAACCACGGCCGTAGCCTTAAAGCACTGTACCGAGAGCTGGGCATCAGGTGTTTGGTCAATGAAACCGTGGGGCTAACCCCCCAAGGAATTGTTCACCAACCTGATTTGGCGACTTTAAACGATGCCCTTTGGGTGCTAGGTGTGGATGATGCCATGAAGGGCAAGCCCGATGTTGACTTACTGCATAGCCACCTTGCCAGTAAACCCCTAGATGCTTCGCCTGCCTTACTGCTTTGCCATAACCCTTACTTGGTAGAGAATGTACCCCACTGGGCGGGGGTTGGCTTGATACTGGCTGGCCATACCCATGGTGGGCAGTGGACACGGTGGACCTTCCCCATGGCTTTGGTGACTGGTAGCCGATTTTTGCAAGGGTTGTGGCTACTAGAAAACGCTGGTGATGATAAGCCAGGGCTGCTACACGTGAACCATGGCCTTGGTACGGCTTGTTTAGACATTGTTGGTAAAACCGTCCCCGTGGTGCGTTTGTTGGTTAGGCCACAGGTCAGCTTTTGGACGTTTTTACCCGGATAAGCCATTATGCAGAGGTTGCATCAGCCAACAACACCATCAACCCTAGGTACTACAACCCGACAAAAAGCACTGAAACCATAGTGTTTAGTACTTTCGTTGTAAGCCAAAAAATAAAAGGGATAGTGGAACCATCCCTCTCTCTGCAATCACACGTTGTTGTCACTTGTATCAAGGTTTGATACAAGACAGATAATGGCCAGCACTGTTAACATGCTGGTTATTATTAGCTTAGGCTATGGCCACTTGTGCTGCCTAGCCTCAATTAGCCAAACTCCCACAAATGGCGTAACTGCCTCAAGTGCCGTAGCCCCTATAAAGCAACAGAGCCGCTTGTAAACAAGCGACTCTGCTGAGCTAACCGATGGGCAAGGCTTTACTTGGCAGCTACCAAGTCAGCCGAAGCCACGGTCTCTTTAAACTTTTTGCCAGCGGTAAAAGCAGGCACTTTTTTGGCTTCAATCTTCAAGGCTTCGCCCGTTTGGGGGTTACGGCCAATACGTTCGTTACGTTGACGGGCTTCAAAAATACCAAAGCCTACTAACGATACTTTTTCGCCTTTGGCCACATTGGTTTCAATGGTGGCTAGGGCAGTGGTCACAATATCGGCCACTTGCTTTTGCGATTGACCTGTGGCTTTTGCCACTTCTTGGATGAGTTCTTCTTTGTTCATGGTAAATGGAGCCTTTAGCTACAACTAACAACTGGGTAAACAACAGCGGGTAACCGAATCAAGGTTGATTATAGTGACATCAGCCAAAAACACAAGCTTTTTTTGTTGTTTTGGGGCTAAAATCTCCATTTTTCCTCTTTTTGGCCTGATTATAGGGGTATTTGAGCCAAAAGTGTGGCATAAACCCCATTATTAGGCCTAGGCAAAGCTTGCCGTTAGCCTAGCGTTTCTTAGGCAACTGGGCTACACTAAGGTTAATCTTGTTGCCTGCTGTTTACCCACGGAGACTCCCCCATGACCACGGCACCCTCGCCCGTAACGCCTGCCCCCGCCGAAACCAGCCCTACACCTTTAGTGGTAGACGTGCTACAAACTTGCACCGCCCGCTTTGACCACGACGGCTGGGCGTTGTTTCAAGCATGGCAACACAACGACACCGCCCTACGCACCTATCGCATTAAGGTAGAGCTTTACGCCCGCACCCAACAAGGTGCTACCGAGTTGGCCACACGTCTTGATGAGCTGCACGTACCCGCCATCAAGCAAAAAGGGCTGATGCTCAGCTTTATCACCACTTTTGAACGCCTGCAAGAGGTCATCCGTCACGAGGCTACCCACCGTGTGGTGGTGCGCTGTGTTGATCCTCAAGCCCAAAGCATGGTGTAAGTAGCCCTGTTATGCTCACTTACCCAAGCTACCCTGCTACCCGCCCTCGCCGTTGGCGACAAAGCCCTTGGGCTAGGCAGTTAGCCGCCGAAACTGATTTGCTGCCCCGCCACTTGGTGCTACCCATTATTGTGCAAGACAGTCCTGAGGCTCGCCAACCTGTCGTCTCCTTACCTGGGGTGGCTAGGCTTAACCTCGACGAACTCCTACGAGAAGCCGAACAAGCCGTGGCTCTGGGCATCCCTGCCGTGGCCTTGTTCCCCGCCATTGACCCCACCTTGAAGGATGCCACCGCCTCACAGGCCACAGACCCTAACAGTTTGGCTTGTAAGGCCATCCGTGCGTTACGGCATCACTCTCCCAACTTAGGGGTGATGTGCGATGTGGCGTTAGACTTGTATACCAGCCACGGCCACGACGGCCTCCTTTCCCCCTGTGGCCAATATGTTGATAACGACGCGACCCTCGCCGTGTTAGTGCAACAAGCCCTTACCTATGCCGATGCGGGTGCTACCCTGCTAGGCCCTAGTGATATGATGGACGGCCGCATCGCTGCCATACGCCATGGGCTGGAGGTGCACGGCCACACCAACGTCTTACTAATTAGCTACGCCGCTAAGTATCATTCGGGCTTGTATGGCCCTTATCGAGATGCGGTGGGGTCGGCCAGCCACTTGCAAGGTGCCAGTAAGGCCACCTACCAGCAAAACCCTGCCAACGCCCTTGAGGCTGAACTAGAGGCCATGCTCGACGTGGCCGAAGGTGCCGATGCCCTGATGGTGAAACCCGCCACGTTTTACCAAGACGTTATTTATCGCTTAAGGCAAGCCACGCCCCTGCCTGTATGGGCATACCACGTTAGCGGCGAATACGCCATGATTGAGGCCGCCTCTGCCAACGGTTGGCTCGACGGTGAGCGGGTACTGCACGAAGCCCTCTTGGGTTTGCGGCGTGCTGGGGCTAGCGTGATACTCACCTACGGTGCCTTACGCATGGCTCGCTATTTAAAGACACTTTAGCTTACCCTAGCTCACTTTGTCTGCCTTTGCTACACTAGCACCATAGCCCTCCCCCCCTCGCAAGGATGCCCACACCCTATGACCACGCTTGAAGTCACCGCTCCCGCCCTGCCCTACGCCCAACACTTGGCCGACAAGGTGGTGTTGCTCACGGGCGCAAGCCAAGGCATTGGCTTTGCCATAGCCCAAGCCCTTGCCCCTTACAGCCAACACCATGGCCTTAAATTGGCCATTTCTGGCCGAAACCCCCAACGTCTCGCCCAAGCCACACAACAGCTCCAGCACAGTTTTGCTGGGCTCGACCTCACCCCCCTACCCGCCGACGTGCAGGATGCTCACAACGGCGAATGGCTGGTAAGCCAAACCGTGCAACGCTACGGCAAGCTCAACATTCTTATCAATAACGCTGGTATTGGTGGCAAAGTGGGCTTACTCAACGAAGTGAGCGACGAGCAACTGGTCGCCATGGTGGCCACGAACCTTACGGCTCCGCTGTTGTTGGCCAAGCACGCCCTTAGGGTGATGGTACCCCAACAAGAAGGCACCATCATCAACATCAACAGCATTGCAGGCAAGCGTCCCTTCCCGTATTGGGTGGCGTATGATGCTACCAAGGCGGGCCTCAAAGCCGCTACTGATGCCCTAAGCGAAGAGCAACGCAGCAACGGCATACGGGTGATAGGCATTTACCCTGGGGCTGTGGCCACCCACATTTGGGACACCCTCGACCTTGACCAAGCCAACCAACCCGATGCAGGCTCTATTTTGCAGCCACACCAAGTGGCCGAAGCCGTACTGTTTGCCTTGGGTCAACCCGCCAACACGTTGGTCAGCGACATTACCCTCGAACCCACTCGCCCTGCTCTGTAACCCTCACACTATCAAGTAGGCCAGCCCTATGGGTGATGAAGATAAGAATTTTGAAGCCTCGCAACAGAAGCTAAAACGGGCGCGTGAACAAGGGCAAGTGATTAAAAGCCAAGACATGTCTACCGCACTGTTTATTGTGGTGATGTTTAGCATGTTGTTGGCCATGTCGCCCGCCATTTGGCAAGTCATCAGCGAAACCTTCATCATTTTTTTTGAGCAGATACCTCACAAACACCTCGAAGATATTGACTGGCGGCTCATTGCCGTACTCAGCATCAGGGCAATGGCCTTACTCGCCCTCCCCTTTTTATTTGCCGCCGCCGCTATTGCCATTATTGGCCAAGTAGCCCAAGTGGGGTTGATGATTACCACCAAAACCCTTGAACCTAAGTTTGATAAGCTTAACCCCGTCAACGGTTTTAAAAACATCTTCTCAAAACGTAGTTTGATTGAGCTGATCAAAAACATTATCAAAATTGGCCTGTTGGGCTACTTGGCCTACATGGTGTTTATGGATCATATTGGCAAGCTCATTGCCGTCGCCTCGGCTGATAACGTGTTTGCCGTGCTGTATGTGGTGGGCGAGATCCTCACCCAGTTTATTATTGTGGCCAGCATCGCCTTTTTTGTGATTGGCGGTTTTGATTACCTCTACCAGCGCAACAAGTTTTTGGGCGACCAAAAAATGAGCATGAAGGAGATGAAAGACGAGTACAAACAAAGTGAAGGCGACCCCATGGTTAAACACATGATGCGCCAACGCCGAATGCAGATGATGCAACGCCGAATGCTGGAGGCTGTGCCAACGGCGGACGTAGTGGTGACCAACCCCATGCACGTGGCGGTGGCCTTACAGTATGACACCGAGGTGATGGAAGCCCCCACCCTGATAGCCAAAGGCGTAGAGCTGTTTGCCGAAGAGATTAAAAAGCTGGCCAATCAGCACAACATACCCATTGTAGAAAACCCCTTGGTGGCTCGCACCCTGTATAAAACGTTAGATGTTAACCAGCCCATTGCCCCCGATATGTACCAAGCCGTGGCCGAAATTTTACTCTTCGCTTGGAAGCTGCAAGGTAAAACCCCACCCCCTATGCCCGAAGCCCCTAGCCCACCATCTGCCATCCCTCCCCCACAAACAGACGACTTTACCCCGCCACTGCCCTAAGGGGATTGCCAAGAGGCTATACTAACTACTGTATAAGCCTCTAGGCTTGGCAAGCTGTTTGCGCTATGCTAATACAATACAGTGTGTACTGGCTTATTGTGTTTGCAAACTTAGCAAATTACCTGCCATGCCACCCCTAGCCCCTTTTATTCCCCGCACCCTCATGCCACGAGGTTTGGTTCTGTGAGCCAACAACCCCACTCCCTTTCCCTTAAATTGAGCGACTACATCCCCTTGGTTGAACGTGTGGCCAAGGTGGAATACCGCCGTATCCCCTCGCACATGGTGGACTACGAGGAGCTGGTCAGCATTGGTGCCTTGGCCATATCGGCCTTGCTCAAAAACAAATCTGCTGATGATATGTCTAAGCTCAACACGTCGTACCTTGCTACAGCTACCCGCTGGGCCATACGCAACGAGCTACGTACCCGCTACAAGTGGTACACCCTTAAGCATAAGCAAGACGATAAAGAAGACGACCCCGACAACCCCTCCGAACCTGGCGACCAAGTGCGTGAAGCCGTCTACGAGACGATTCTCTCCATTGATGGTATTAGCGAAGGCCAAGATGGCGAGGGCAGCTACGATTTTATCGCCGACCAAACCGCCACCCCCGAAGAACAGCTTGAAATCACCGAGCTTGGCCGAGCCATTAAGCGTGCCATCGAATCGCTCCCCGCTAAAGAGCGTACCATTGTGGAATACCGCTTTTACCGCAACATGCAAGTCAAAGATATTGCCACGATGGTGGGGCTGTCCAGCTCTAGGATTACACGTATTGTGCAAGCGTCGCTTAACACCGTACGCATTTACTTGCGAGACAACGAAAAAATTATCGACGCTTAGGCCTTTTTACCCTGTCCCCGCAGGAAGAGGGAACTTATAATCCCACCAATCTGTCAATATTGGTTTTATGCGGTAGCTCGGAACTAACCCTTGGTTGCCAAGCAAGAACGCTGTACCTGTGCTATACTTAACGTAGTAGTCTTGCTGTCTGTTTTAGAAACACCCCAACCGCCATGTCAGCGTCCGACGACACCACCCACACCAACGCCGAGACCGAGACACCCGTCTTTGCCCAAACCCCTACCGACTTTGCCTTTGATGAAGCCTACGAAACTCATTTAATTGAGCTACTCACAGGCTTAGGGGTGAGTTCGCCGTGGCATTTACCCTTGTATGCCCAAGCTCTCACCCATAGCTCCTACACCTACGAATATCAAAGCCCACGAATGCTCAACTATGAACGCCTCGAGTTTTTAGGCGATGCCGTGCTGAAGCTGATGATTAGCGATTACCTCTACGAACGTTTCCCCCACTACCGTGAGGGCGAGTTGACCAAAATACGTGCCGTGGTGGTAAGCGATGCTGTGCTAGCCACACTGGCAAAAACGCTCAACCTTGGGCATTACATGATTTTTGGCCCCAACGAAGCCCGAAGCGGTGGAGCCAAAAAAACCAGCAACCTTGCCTGCGCCTTTGAGGCCTTGCTGGGGGCGTTGTACTTGGATGGTAAACTTGAAGATGCCCGTCGCCTGTTGTACGACGTGATGCAAGACCCCGTGACCGAGGTGGATTTAAGTAAAACCAAAGACAACTACAAAGCCGTACTGCAAGAGCTTACCCAAGCCGAAGGCATGGGCTTACCCATCTACACCACCGTCAAAGAGTCGGGGCCTTCGCACCGTAAAAAATTTGTGATTGAAGTGGCCGTGGCCGACGAAGTGCTAGGCGTGGGCGAAGGCAAAACCAAAAAAGAGGCACAACAAGCAGCGGCCAAAATAGCCCTGCAGGCTCTTAACCAGCTTTAAGTACTTTACAAGGTTGAGAGCCGTTGCAACAAGCTCATCAGCCATAACACATCGTAGGGTTTGCTTACCAGCCAATGCGCCCCTAGCCCCAGTAAGTCATCGTGCTGGTGGGGTTGTGCCGTGGCCACTACCACCTGCGCACACGGAGCCAAGCGTTTAAGCTGCTTGCAACACGCTTCCACCGTCTCCAGCGGGCTGGTAACGGCATCTAACAAAACAACGTTCGGTAATAACGTTTCATCGGTATGGCTTAGCCACGTGGTTAGCTCGGTATTGTCGGTGGCGGCATCTACTTTTAAGCCTTGGTAACCCAAGGTGGTGCTAAGCAAATAGGCTAAGGCGGCATCAGGTTCGGCAATCCACACCAAGCGGGGGGCAGGGTCGGCGGGGGATTGGGGCGGACATTCATGCTCTACTTGCATTGGTAGGCCAAGGGTGTGCTTAAGCCAGCGGCTACGGGTGCTAGGTTGCTGGTTGAGCTGTACCACCAAGGCTTGCGCTTGATGCAACACCTGTTGCGCTTGTGTCGCCGTCGTCTCAACAGCGTTAATAACGCCAATATTTACATGCAAAAGGGGTTGCCGATGCAAGCCTCCCCCCAAACGGCAGAGCATAAAACCCCGCTCCAAATCGTCAGCGTCGTGCAGTATGGCTCGGGCTTGGTCAAACTGTTTGCAAATCAGCCGTGCTAATTTATCGGCATGGTGCCGTGGGCTGACAATCGCCAGCGTAGCATCATCCACTTGATGCAGCCATTCGCCTGTGCGAAGCAAGGGCTGGCAGGCTTGTTTTAACACCTTAAGGGCTTGGTAGCAGGCTGCTTGGCTGCTGTTGTGGCTGTAGGTAGCCCAAGGGCTAAGGCGTAACCACAGTAAGCTCCAGGGGGCGGGGGTAATTTGCGCCAACGGCGGCGCCAACGCCCGAGACATGACCCTAGCCAACACGGTAGCGTTGGGTAATAGCGACACAGGGTGACGCTGAGGCTCAAATTGCCGCCGCACGTGCGCCAACAGACGGGTGCGTAATTCGGCCGTGGCACCAGCGGGTAGAGCCACCACATCATCAGCACCTTGCACCAGCCACACCATCGCCTCGGTTGCTATGGGCTGAGGGGGCAGGGTTGACGAAGCGGGAGGATAGGCCTGTGCTTGCGCCAACGTGGTGCAGGGCGGGTTAGCTTGGGGCGAGCGATGCGCTACGGGTGTGGCTTCGTTAGGTTCCATCATCCGTGGCGTGGGGGGGGTAGCATCGGTATGTACCACAATAGCAGGGCGTAGGGTTGCCAAGGCGGGGTGTTGCCGTAGCCACTGGCATAAGGGGGCGCATTCAATGCCCACCGCTTGCAACGTGGGGGCATGTAGCAGCAACACGTCGGGCTGGTGGTGGGTGAGCCAAGCGTCAAAAGCGTCGTGGGGCTGGGTAATATCCCACGCCGTCAGGTGAACAAGGGCATCTTTGGCCATGTGTTGTTGCAGCGGAGCGTAGACGTTAGCAAAGCCAGCCACCGCCAGCAAGTGATGCAACGGCAAGGGCAATAAGGCTGGTAACGACGAAGCAGATGGCATACAGGCTCAAAACAAGGGTTTTAAAGGCAGCTAACTTAACAGGACTACTGATAGTGTAGCGTACAAGCAAGTGTCGTACACTAAATGCTTAGCTTATTATAAGATTATGGCCTACAGATTCGGTGGTAAATGCCTGCCCTGTCGCCACAGGCCTAGTAGCCCTGCCGCCTCAAGGTAGCTGGCCACGGGTACCAGTAGCCCTTTACGTTGATACGCTTGGGCCTGCTCTGCCCCCAGTACCGCCTCGGCGGTATCGTTTAACACACTGGTATTGCTGGCCACCGTGATGACGGGGATGCCCCTAGCCCATGCGCCCAGTACGGGTGGGCTGGCCAAAGTGTCGCAAGGCATTACCCACGCCGCCACACGGCTTGGGGGTAAGGCCAAAACAGGGTCGGCCAAATGCGGAGCCACCAACAACGGAGCCTGCCGAAGCCCCGCCAGTACACAAGGCAAATACGTCGGGGCTACCACTTCGGCCGCCACTTTGGGGTTGACGATGGTGTGACATTCAAGCTCGGCCAAGGGGTCGGCAAATACGGGGGCGTGGGCGCAGGGTACACCAAGGGCAAGGGTCACGGCGTGAGACACAGCAGCCTCGTACCCGCCAATAGGGTCGATGCCTTGGGCTTGGCTGTAGGCGGCATCTAGTGTCTCGTCAGCCACAGGTGGGCAAAGGGTGACAATGGCCAAGGCGGTGGCACCGTCGGCCAAGGCTTGCTGGCAAGCCTCCAGCAACACGGGCAGGTTAGTGCAGCCCCCGCCCGAAGCACCCGTGGCGTGTTGGCTTAGCTCCAGCTGTAGGGGTTGCGGGGTAAGGTAAGGGCCTAGTACACGTAACCCATGCACCTGAGCCATGGCCAAGGCCGTGTTGTGTTGTAAGGTGCGAGTAGTCTCGGCGATGCCACTATCAAACACCAATGCAATGCGGTGGGGGTGAAGGGTGGGTTGCAACAACCACTGCCCCGCCCACCAGGCATCCATGGCGGCACCTTCTACGTACCACAGGTTGGGCGGTAAGCAGTGGGTAAAGGCGGCGTTGGCTACGTTGGGGTGGCTAATCAACAGGTCGCACTGGGCGGCTAGGGCTTGCATCCATACGCCAGCATCGCCAGCGTAGCCGCCTTGGCTACAGCCCACACCCGTGGGTATGCTCATACCCACCACAAACGGCGGTGTTGCGTAGCCTAAGCCCATACCCTACGCCCGTGGCAACGGAGGCTGAACGACTCTTGGCTCACCCACTTTGGTAGGTTCTGCCGTGGGGCTTAGGCTGCCAATATAGGGTAAGTTTCTAAAGAGGCCGTTATAATCAAGCCCATAACCCACCACAAATTCGGGGCCAATGGCAAAACCTATAAAATCGGGTTTTAAGGCAGCTTCAACACTGGGTTGTCGTGCCGAAGGCTTGTCTAACAACACCGCCACCCGTAACGAGGCTGTATGGTGCAACGCCCGTAAATAATCGGTTAAAAAGCTCAGGGTGAGTCCTGTATCCATAATATCTTCAACTACCAGCACGTGTTGCCCTTCAAGCGAGGGTAGGCTTAAATCCACGCCTTTTACCTGCCCTGTGCTGTGGGTACCGTCGTAACTGGCTAGGCGAATAAACTCTACTTGGGTGGGGCAATTCAGGCGTTTTACCAAATCGCTTACAAACATAAACGCGCCTGTGAGTACGCCAATAATCACCAGTTTGTCGCATTGGGCGTAGGTGGCGTTAATGGCTTCGGCCAGTGCGTCTAGCCGTTGGTTAAGGGTGGCTTCGTCAATCAGCACGTGTAAGGTATGTTGGGCGGGTAAGTGTTCGCTCACCCAAGTGGGGTAAGGCTGGGTTGGGCTAGCGTGTGGCATGGCGGGGGAGCAAACTCCGAACAAGGGGCGAAGGGATGGCAATAAAAGTATTAAAGCAAAAAGGTGGCTAAAGCTAAAGGCGATACAACTTAACAAAGTTGTAACATTTAAACGAGAAAGTCAATTTATTACGTATTTTGTTTTTATATATTACATGAGAGCTAACTAACGAATCGCACCAGCAAGCAGCATAAGTCAGCACTTGCTCGGCGTACTGCTTTACCTGCCATCCCCCCACAGAGAGAAACCGACTGCCACACACCCACGCTCACCCAGCAGGGGCTGTTTGCAACGGGCTAATGCCAAGGAACCAAGAGAATGTCGCAACCTACACTCCAATCCACCGAAACCATTGAATTTGATGAAGCGTATTACCTAAAACTTTACCCTGATGTTAAAGAATGGGTAGACGCTGGCAACGGCACCGCCTTTGAGCATTTTACCAAATTTGGTATGCCCGAAAACCGCAAGCCCAACCCTTACTTTGACCCCACTTTTTACTTAGGCGAAAACCCCACCGTTAAAGCCGAGGTAGAAGCAGGTAAGTACACCGCTTGGGACCATTACGTTAATGTGGGCTACCACCAAGGTTTGGCACCTTCGGCCACGTTGCCACCTGTAACGCCCCCGCCAGCCAACCCCACTACGGCACCTACCACGCCCACCGCACCCAACAACAGTGTGATGATGAACGAGGCTCAAGCTGCGTTAACCTATCACACCACTCAACTTAATTCGTTGGTGCAATTGGTAAAAGAGTTATTATCAGGGGCGCAAACCATGTCCCCTACTACCCCTACCGCACCCGCTATGCCTACCACGGGTATGCCCAACACTATGCAACAACCCATGCCTATGCCCATGGGTAATGGCACACCCATGTTTGTGCCAGTTATTATCCCTTTTTCGAGTTTGTTTGGGCAGCAACCCCAACAGCAGTTCGGCCAACCTTCCTCACCATGGGGAATGCCACAACAGCAATTTAGCCAACCCTCCTCACCATGGGGAATGCCACAACAGCAATGGACACCTCAGCCTATCACGCAAAACTTCTACATGAGCCAGCCTCAACCCAAACAGCAGTTTAGCCAACAGCCAATGACGCAAAACTTCTTTATGGGACAACAACCCCAGCAACAACAATTTGCACCACAGCCAATGCAGCAAAACTTCGCCATGGCGCAATGCCAACCCTCAACCGTGGTGCGTACCTTTTGCTAAACCTTAAGTTAGCAAGGCGGTAGGCTGACCCAATGGGTAGGGTTAACGGGTGTGCCGTGTACGTACAGCCCCCAATGCAAATGGGGGCCACTGGCAAAGCCCGTATCGCCCACAAGACCAATGGGGTCGCCAGCTTTAAGCGGTTGTCCAGGTTTCACGTCAATACGGCTCATGTGGATGTAAATCGAGGTCAACCCTTGGCCATGGTCAATCCCCACCGTGCCGCCGTGCAAGCGGTACTGCCGAGCCAAACTCACTACACCGCCCGTCGTCGTCCGTATCAGCCTACCTTGCGGCGAGCGATGATCGACTCCTTTGTGGTAATTACCCGAAAATGTGCCGTTATAATACCGTTTTGAGCCAAACACCGAGTTCATGCAATCAGGCACGGGCGGGCGCAAAGCAGCGTCCCAGTAGCGGGTGGGGCTGGCCACCGCTTTAAACTTGGTAATGGCTTCCAACTCGCCAGGCTCTGCCGTAAGCGATGCGGTTGACGAGGAGACGGCCACGTTTTGCTTGCTAAAGTTAGCATCCACAATGGCAATGGCCTTCTCAAACACCACATCACCCTCGGCGTTTTTAACCAACAGAGGGAAGGATCCCACTTTCTGTAAAGGGTCAGCGGCGATAATACCCAACCACTGCCCACTGGCCTGTTTAAACATGGGGACGGTTTTACCCGCTAGGCTCAAACTCAGTTGTGTCGTAGCTTCGGGTACGTGGCTGCCCACAATCTCAAGCCAATCGCCTTGTTTTAGCGTGGCTTTTGAGAGGGTGTAGGTAGTATCGGGGGCTTTGGGCTTGTCGGTTGTAGGTACGGGGGCCTGTGCCATCATGGGCCAATAGGTAGCCCACACGTGTTGGGCGGGTAGTAAGGCGACAATGGCTAACACCACCCATAAGGCGGGGCGTATGGCAAACGACGATAGGGGGGAACGAACTTTCATCAGGGATGGCTCTCTCAATAACAAACACAGCGGGGTGAACATCATTTATGGTTGATAGTTTACCACACTCTCAGCAGTTAAGGTGCTGAACAAAAACTTAAGTTCCGTTAGTCGTCAAGGGGGGTAGCAGACCCTAAGCTAAGGGCTTGGCTAGCCACACCGTCAGCTGGCTATGCCCCGTGCTGCCCCACCGCTCATTTAGCACGCTATAGCCATGCTTTTGCAACATCGGTACAGACTTCATGGCAGGGATGGTTTCGGCATACGCCCACGTAAAGCCCGCCTGCTTCGCCTCGGCTTCGGCAAGGGCTAACAAGCGTTGCCCCCACCCCTGCCGACGGTAAGGGGGAAGTAGGTAAAACTTAATCATCTCGGCTTTGCCTTCGGCAAGGGGCGTGCCTTTTAAGTGCATCCACCCACCACCGCCAACGACGACGGGCTGGCCTTGCTCATCTGCTGTAGCTAGTACCCAATAGTTAGCGTGGGGGTGCTGCGCCACAAAGCCAGCCATATCGGCCAGTTCGGGGTCGGCGGCGGCGGTACCTTCACCACCAAGGCCATATTCTGCAAGGCAGGCAAGCACCACTTGCTTTAGGGCAGCGTTATCGGCAGAGGTAATGGGGCGAAGCTCCACGGGAGGGAGTTCGGGGGGCGTGGGCAACGGAGCAGGAGGTGTAGGGTTGGTGAGCATGGATGTCTCGCCTTTTTAACAAGTGGCAGCCAATAACAGTGAGCTATTGTGGCTTAGTTTGTGCGGTTTGTCTACACGTAGGCACGGTGGGTTAACCACGCAACAACACACGCCCCACAAAGCGCAACAACGGCGGTAGCGAGCGTTGTAATCGCCAGGGTTGTAATGCCAAACGCCACGCCCATTCAAGGTTAAGGCGTTGCATCAGCTTGGGCGCACGCTTCACCACGCCAGCCCATACGTCAAAACTACCGCCCACACCCATGAGCAAAGTACCGTCTGCAAACAAATGCTGGTGCGCCGCTATCCACGCCTCTTGCCGAGGCACGCCCAAGGCTACCAGAACTAACCTGGGTCGGGCTTTCGCCGCTTGTAACGCCAGCCCCATAGCCTCATCGCCTGCTTTAAAAAAGCCATGGTGCGTAAACACCAACGGTACAGCCTGCCCCAAGCGATCGGCCAACTTGGTAGGCAAAGCCTCCATTACTTGGGGGCTAGCCCCCAGTAGCGCAACCCCTTGCCCGTGCTGTGCGCACCGTGCCAATAACGCTTCGGCCAACTCCACCCCAGGCACACGGGTAGGTAGGGTTTTGGCTTGCGTGCGCTTGGCCACTCGGCGCAAGGCCCACACCACGCCAGCCCCATCGGGTACGAGGCAGGTAGCCTTATGTAAAAAGCCCACCCCATCAGGCGAAGCAAGGGCTTGCTCCACCACCTCGGGGTTGGCCGTTACTACCCAGTGCGAGATGTGTTCGTGGGTGGCCTGTTCCCATAACCACTCAGCCACGGTTGCCAACGGAGCCACACTAAAGTGAAACTTGCCCAACAAGGGCAGTGTCGGCAGTTTGTCTAAAATAACTACCATCACTAAACACCCACCGTTGCCGTCCACGTCAATTTATGGGGTGCGTGCAGCATGGCATGGGCTTCGTGCAGCAAGGTCTCCTTCAGGTACACGTCATGCACCCAAGGTAAGGCATTAGGGGTGAGTAGCAGTGTCACCAACAATAGCCCGCCCACTTGCAAGCCGTGCCGCAAAGCCTCGTATCCTGAGCTGACTAAGCCCTCTTGGCTGGCCATGGCGGCCAAATAGCTTTTAGCAAAAGGGTAGGCCAAGTTCTGTCCGCTGTAGTTGGCGTAGCCTAACAAGGGGAGCCATGCCAACCACTGCCCCATCTCCCAAGCGGTATTGCCGTTGGGTAGCGGGGTGAGGCCAGCCGCCAATTGCCACCCTTGCCCTTGGGGTAACAGGCTAAGTTGGTGGGGCGTAATACACGGCAAAATACTGGGTAATGCTTGGGGTTGTGAGGTGTCACCCCCTACAAAGCTATTGGCTAATAAGGCCGAGGCTAGGGTGTGCATGGGTTGGGGCTGTTGGCTGTGCCAGCGATGCCACACCTTGGCTAAGGCAGGTGTTGCGGGGTTCAGGGCGGGGGGTAAGCCCGTGTCGGCATCGGCGGGGTGTTGCCATACGCCTAGTCGGCTGGCGTTAAGGCTGCTGTGCCATGCTTCGCTGGCTTCTGCAAGCGAGCTTGTTAACGGCGAGGTCTGTGTGTGGAGATGAGCCAAGCGTTGCCCCCACGCCTCTAGCAAAGCAGAGCCTAAACTGTGGCCTTGTAGGCAATGGTCAACCAAGTTGACCCCCAGGGGCGGGGCAGGCACAGCAGCGGGCGAGGTGAGGGCAGGCGAGGGCGAAGGTGTGGGCATGAGGGTGTTTCTAACATCAACAACAAAGTGCCTACAGTATACCACAAGCTCTTGCCAAGCAAAAAATCAGCAGACACTACCTTTTGTACTTGCCAAGCTGGTTTTTAGATGGGATTGGGGGTGGTGGTCTGTTTTTACTGATGCGAGGGGGTGGTTTGGGTGTTAGCTGGCTGGTTGTCGGGTCTCGGCCCGACAGCCGAGTTAGGGGGCTTGTGGAAGCCCCCTAACAACCCCACCACACAAGGGGTTGCACCCCTTATGAATCCCGCCACACAGTCTCCGCTATTTTGGCATGACATTGGGCTACGTTATCGGGTTACTTAACACCCAGCCCTGACAGAGTTGGTGTAAAAGGAAACAAACGATCACCCCAAACTACTCCAAAAGCCAGCTCGGCAAATACGAATCGAGCCGCAGGCGAGTCTGAGTGCCGAGCGGCAGGAGCGAGCTTCGCTATTGGGGGTAAGCAGTAGGGGGCGAAAGCCCCCTCTGTGGGGGAGCGCGAGGGGAGACCACCCCTCGCATCAGCCAAAACAAACTAAAAGCTTGTTTCTGTGTTTGGGTGGAGTTCGCCCAGCCATTTTGGCCTATAAGCCGTATAGCCCAAAAAACGGGTAACCCCCTCCCTTAACACCACCCGCCTAAGCTATACTTAAAGCAAATAACCCGTAGCCCAAGCCACTCCCCGAAAGGTGTCCTATGTCACCCATCACCATGAGCCTTGAGCAGTTGGTGACCAACGTCGACCACCTGCCTGCCCTGCCCCAAGTGCTGATGCAGGTTAGCCAATTGATAGATAAAGACGACATTCGAGCCGAAGACTTGGCCGCCGTCATTAGGTTAGATGCTGACCTTACCGTCCAGCTGCTCAAACTGTGTAATTCGGCGTATATCGGCTTCCCTCGGCAGGTCAGCTCGATTAAAGAGGCGGTGGCGATACTCGGGCTTAAAACCATCCGCAGCATGGTGTATACGTTGATGTCTCACCAAGTGTTTAACAAGCGCATGGCGGGCTACCAGCTAGAGGCGGGCGACTTGTGGCGCAACGCCCTGCTAGGGGCAGAGTTTGCCCGTTACCTAGCCACCAAATACCAACTGACTGACCCTGATACCGCTTTTACCGCCGCCGTACTACGTGACTTGGGCAAAATTGTGCTTGAAAGCTACGTGGCCAACTGTTTTGCCAAAATTGAAGCCCATGCCAAAGCCAACCGTGTAGGCTTTGACGATGCCGAACGAGCCGTCCTCGGCTTTTCTCACATGGATGTTGGCTTTAGACTGGCTGAAAAATGGGGCTTTGCGCCTGCGCTTAAGGCGGCCATTGCCTACCACCACCAACCAGCCAAAGCCCCGCCAGACACCGACCCTAAAATTGTTAAACTGCTGGCCGTGGTGCATTTAGCAGACGCTTACAGCATGATGCTTGGCACAGGCACAGGCGGCGACGGCCTTATGTACGCTGTAGACTTTACCTTTTTAAAAGCCCATGGCTTTGACCTTGAAGACGGCCTGGGCGAAACCCTCATGATTGAACTGTTACCCCTGCAAGCTAAGGTGGCCAGCCTAACCGACACCTTGGTCAGCCCCAAACAAAAAGCCAAGGCCTCGGCCCGAGGGGGACGTTGAGTATGTCGCCTTCCCTCCCTACGGCCAGCCCGTCCTCAGCCGTTGAAGCCTCCTTTGCTACGGGCGATGCTGTGGCAACCCTCCCCTTGCCTATGGGGCAGTGGGTGCTTAACCCTAAACAAGTGGTGCTAGCCGAACCCGTCAGTACCAGCTTGGTGTTGGTGTTGTTTGATAAAACGTTCACCGCTTCTGCCTTGGCACACATTTTATTGCCAGATAGTAAACTAACCCCCAAGGACCTTGTGGTAGACGAGCAAACCATGCCCGCCCAATTTGCCGACAAAGCCCTGCCCCTCATGCTTCAAGCCCTTGAGGCGGCAGGGGTAGCCCCCACCAGCTTAACTGCGCGCATGGTGGGCGGAGCGCAACTGTTTAACTTTGGCGGCGGCGGTGGCAATCCTCTAAACGTAGGGTCTCGTAATGCCATTGTGTGTAGGGCTTTACTAGCCAAAAACGGTGTTAAGGTTGATAAAACCAACATCGGCGGTAATAAAACCCGTCGTGTGCTGTATTTCCCCCAGATGGGGCAACTGCGTATAGTAATGCTGGGTGGCGAAACCCTCACGTTGTAAGGCTTTAGGCTACAAGTGATGCAACCCTTCGCCACACAGTATCCCTACGGGCAGGAGCATCACCATGACAAACGACACCTCACATCACCCTTGGGCAGAAGCCCTGGTTATTACACTATGCTTAGTTGGGGTGATGAGCCTTAGCCCCGTGGCCTTAAGCTACGCCAAACGCTTGGTGCTGCCCCCTGTGCCACAAACCTCTGTGGCCGATGCCTTACCTGCCAGCACCCCCTTGCCCCTCATCAGCCTTGAACACCACGACGATCCAGCCCCACAGGCCACCCATACCCCCGCCCCACAAGTGCATACCTCTCACCCCACTGAAGGGACAGGCCACAAGGTAACCGTCACGAAGGCTACTCCTGCCG
Source organism: Vampirovibrionales bacterium (assembly GCA_044347425.1). GTDB lineage: Bacteria > Cyanobacteriota > Vampirovibrionia > Vampirovibrionales > JAJTHC01 > JBIKUS01. The sequence goes on from JBIKUS010000003.1 coordinate 31,306, forward strand.
TCACGGCCTCGTCTCATGGTAGTGGTGCGGCTCACGCTGCCCCTGTGGCTCACACCGCCACGCCAGCACCCACGCAAAGCCCCGCTCACACGCCTGTCACCCATGCGGTAAAAACCACGCCCTACAAAACTACCCAGCTCACCCACAAGTCTAGTCACACTGAGGCAAAATCGTCGTCATCGCATCACGCAACGCCAACCACCCATCACGAAGCAGCCCCCAGCCAGCAAGCTCACGCCGAGACACCCCCCCCCGATCACGAGCCAGCCCCTGCTACCGTCACCCCTCCTCACACCCAAGCCACAGCTCACCCACCTGCACCCGAAGTCACTAAGCCCACACCTCAACCTATAACCTACAAACAAGCCCCCTTAGGGGGAGCGCAAGACGGTGCTGCTACCAAGGGGCTTACCCAAGTGCTGTTGGGCTTGTTGGGCGTATTAGGTTTGGTGTTTTTAGTGGCCAAGCTAGCCAAAACCTACCTTCCCCTCGCCACAGGCGAGGTTGCCGTAGGGGGTAACCAGCACAAGTTGCAAGTGCTTGATACGTTGACCTTAGGGGCGCATCACCAGCTAAAGTTGGTAGCAGGCCCTCAAGGCGAACAGTTGCTACTAGCGCAAACCGCACAGGGGTTAAGCCTTATTAAAAGTTGGCCTGCCAACAGTGGCGCAACCTCTGCCCAACCCCCTGCGGCAGATACCCTCACTACCTTAGACGACTACCTCGACGAAGCCGTCATCCCTCTAAAAAGTAAACGGGGCTAAGCAGGCTCGCTTTCTTTGGCGGTTTTGTGTTTGGGCGGAGCAAAGGCTAGCCAAAACCAAGCCTTGGGGTTTGTTGGCTGATGCGAGGGGTGGTCTCCCCTCGCGCTCCCCCACAGAGGGGGCTATTGCCCCCTACTGCTTACCCCCAATAGCGAAGCCCGACCCTGTCGCTCGGCACTCAGACTCGCCTACGGCGAGCTTCGTTTTTGCCGAGCTGGTTTGTTTGGGGGTGTTGGTTTGTTCTCTTTTAAAACAACTCTGTCAGGGCGTGGAATTTGTGTAACCCGATAACGTAACCCAAGGTTACGTCAAAATAACGGAGACTGTGTGGCGGGATTCACAAGGGGTGCAACCCCTTGTGTGGTGGGGTTGTTAGGGGGCTTCCACAAGCCCCCTAACTCGGCTGTCGGGCCGAGACCCGACAACCAGCCATGTAAAACAAGTACAGACCAAACTACCCAAGAGCAAGCCAAAGTAGCGAAACCAACTTCTACCACTATCAAGGCACATACAGAGCCGTCTATAGGTTAAGGCCTAGTACACGGGTGACCTCTTCAAGGGTGGTGAGGCCAGCCAGCACTTTGCGCTTGCCGTCCATGGCTAGGGTGAGCATCCCTTGCTCTACGGCTGTCTCTTCTATGGCAAAGGCCGAACCACCCTCGTCAATTTGCACCGCAATTTCTCGGCTAATGGGCATAATCTCATACAGCCCCACTCGGCCACGGTAGCCCGTGTCTTCGCAATGCTCGCACCCACTGCCTTTGTACAGCACAATACCATCAGTGCTTTTAAAGCCAAGGGTTTCTAACTCTTCATTGCTGGGGGTATAGTGCGTTTTGCAATGTGGGCAAATGGAGCGCACCAAGCGTTGCGCCACCACCCCAATCACCGAGGTACTCAGCAGGTAGGCGGGTGCGCCCATCTCAAGCAAACGAGCCACGGTTTTGGCCGTGCTGTTGGTGTGTACGGTGCTAAATACCAAGTGGCCTGTCAACGAGGCGTGAATGGCCGCCTCCAGCGTTTCGTGGTCGCGTATTTCACCCACCATAATCACGTCAGGGTCTTGCCGTAACAGCGCCCGTAACGAGGTGACAAACGTCAACCCAGACTTAGGGGCGACCTGTGTCTGGTTAATGCCCGCCAGCGGATATTCAATGGGGTCTTCAATGGTAGAGATGTTACGCTCGGGGCTGTTAATTTCGCGTAAGGCCGAATACAGCGTGGTGGTTTTACCCGACCCTGTGGGACCAGTCACCAAAATAATACCGTGGGGCGCATAAATCATTTTACGTAACTTACGCACTTCGTCGTGGGTGAGGCCTAACTTTTCAAGCCCGCCTGTTGTGGCGTTGGGCTTCAGCAGCCTGATAACAATCTTTTCGCCAAATTGTATGGGCAGCGCATTGACACGCATGTCAATTTGCTGGCTACCGTAAGCTATTTTCATACGGCCATCTTGTGGGCGACGCTTTTCGGCAATATCCATGCCGCTCGCCACTTTAATACGAGAGGTGACGGGGGCTATCATCTGCTTGGGGATGCTTTTCATTTCTCGCAAAATACCGTCTATCCTAAAGCGTACCAATAACCGCTCTTTTTGTGGCTCTATGTGGATGTCGCTGGCATTGATTTGAATGGCTTCAATCAGTAGAGCGTTGACTAATTGCACCACAGGGGCATCGTTGCTGCTTACTTCGTCTTCAAGCTGTTGGTTGGTTGACGTTCCGCCGTACATGGCGTGCATTTCACTGTTATTAGCCAAGGCCTCTAAGGCTTCGTCACTGCTAGAGGAGCGACTGGTCAATTCCTCAAGCTTTTTCATTAGCTCTGTATGGGTGGAGACTTTAGGCGTAATGCGGCAGCCTGTAATCAAGGTTAAATCATCCAACACCTTAATATTATCTGGGTGAGCCATCACTACCAACATACGCTTGTTGATAGCGTCGTAGCTGATGGGCAGTACTTGGTGGCGTTGGCAAAACTCGGCAGGAATAAGTTTAAGCAGAGCTGGGTCAAGGTCAAGTTTGGCAACGGTAAGGTAGTCGTACCCATGCAGGTGGGCTAGCGCACGGCCTAACTGCTCTTCGGTAACAATGCCTAACCTTATCAACGTAGCCCCTATGGGGCTGGCCGTGGCTCGTGATTCTGACAAGGCTCGGCGGAGCTGTTCGTCGTTGACGAAGCCTAATTCAAGTAACACATCGCCAATACGTTTTTTAGGCTTGGTGGCTAAGGCAATGGGGTGAGACATGGCCGAAGCGGCTGAAGGTGGGGTGTGTCCCATGAGGTTGGGTTTCCTGTAAACGATGTTGAGATAGGGCTTGTTTAAGGTATCGGCCATAGCTAAGTGTAGCTAAACATCTTAGTAACAAGGTGTTACATGTAGGATAAGGCAGTTTTTGGCTTGGCAGGGTGTTAATGCTATACTCACCTTTTAAACGCATTGATAGGTTTTTTCTCACATGGCCATTGCACCCCCCGTTTCGCTAGCCGCTCCCGCCACATCGCCCCACGCTGAGCTACCCTCTACCACTCTTATTGGGCAAACTCACCAACAACTCCGAGAATTGGCCGTGGCCATGGGGTCGCCAGCTTTTAGAGGCGACCAGTTACACCACTGGCTGTACGTTAAATGCGTGCGCTCGTTTGACGAGATGACCGATTTAAGTAAGCCTTTTCGGCAAGCCTTGGCAGAGAATTACGCTATTGGCCAGCTCACCCTAGCCGATTGTCAACTGAGCAGCGACGGAACCCGCAAGTACCTCTTTACCCTGCCCGATGGTAACGTGGTTGAAAGCGTGCTAATGGCCTTTCAAGAGCGTAACACTTACGCCCTGTGCGTGAGTACGCAAGTGGGCTGCGCCATGAATTGCTCGTTTTGCGCCACGGGTAAGCTAGGGTTTACTCGCCACCTTAACGTGGGAGAAATTGTAGAGCAGTACCTATTTGTACAGCACCACAGCGGGGTTGAGATTCGTAACGTGGTGTTTATGGGGCAAGGCGAACCTCTGCACAACTACCAACCTACTGTAGATGCCTTGCACCTGCTCAACCAATCCGCCGAAGTGGGGATGCGCCGCATGACGGTGTCGACCTCGGGCGTGGTGAACCACATTGACAGCCTTGCCGCCGAAAATCTGCCCATCACCTTGGCCGTATCGCTGCACGCTGCCGACGATGCGACCCGTGACCAAATTATGCCCCTCAACAAAAAATGGCCACTAGCCAAGCTGATGCCTGCCCTACACCGCTACGTAGAGGCCACCCATAGGCGCATGACCATTGAATACATCTTGCTGGCGGGCGTGAATGATTCGCTTGACCAAGCCGACAAGCTGGTGACGTTGCTCAAGGGCTTAAAGTGCAACATCAACTTGATACCCTACAACCCTATTAGCACCACGTTACCCCAAGCCGTCACTTACCAACGCCCCAGCCGAGACAGGCTGCACGCCTTTATGCACCGCTTGTTGGATAGTGGCAAAAAAGTCACCATTCGCCTAGAGCGTGGGGTGGATATTGATGCCGCTTGTGGCCAGTTAGCCAACCAACACCAGCCTCAGCCAGCCGTCACTCTCGTCACCCCCTAGCTTATTCTTCACATCGCCAAGGCCCTATTTACCATGAAACATCCTGCCAAACTGACCCTAGCCTGCACCGTGTGCCAACAGCGCAACTACACCACGCCCAAGCCCAAAGTGGCACTAACCCAACGGCTCACCCTAAACAAGTTTTGCAAACATTGCAATGCACACACGCCCCATGTTGAAACCAAATAATGTTTGCGATTAACTAAGAGTATCTGCTAAGCGTCCTTAGTTCAGTTGGTAGAACGTCGGTCTCCAAAACCGAATGTCGTGGGTTCAAGTCCTACAGGGCGCGTATGAGTTAAACCCATCACCCAGCCAAAAGCTTGCAAGCTAAAACTTAACAGTTTTATAAAATAATAACCTTTGGGTGGATTCTCCAAAGGTGTCACTCTCGCTACATTAGTAGGGTTACTCTTGGTGAAAGGTTAAACCCATGTCGTTTATTAAAACTATTCAAAACACTGTTACCTTTAACTCTGTTAAAGGGTTAATTGGGGGGCTTGAGACGGTTGCCGTGCTAACCCCTACCCCTTTTGACAACATTGCTGTGGCCACTTTTAAAGCCATACTTGAGGCTTTGGAAAAGTCTAACTCGAGAGAAGAAGTGCTGGCTCATTTGGCCAACACCCTGCCTTCAGATACTGCAGCCAGCAACCTGTCAAAATTAGAGGCTGTTGGGGCTGCTTAAGCCTCAGTCTTACACTTTGCCAGCTTTGTTTAACTTATTGAACAAGGCTGGCATTTTTGTTTAATTTATTGCCACAACCCTAATTTCTTGTGTTGAGCCTCGTTTTGTAGGCGTACCATAGTAGCCTCGTGGGCGTGGTTGGGGGGGAGTACCCATACCCTAGCCAGCCCTTTCACCACCAGTTGCTCGTTGAGGCTGGTGTTACTGGCCTGCCCTTGGGGCGATACTGGGTAAGCAAACACCAAATGTCTACCGTATTTATCCAACGGTTTGGTGTCGTAGCGTAACTCAAGCTCATGATTCATGTAAGCTTCAAGGGCTTGCTTGGCCTCAACGGCCATCAACTCGTTTTGGCCTGAGGTATTTTTGCGAGAATAGCTCATCTCGGTGGCGTCAATGCTCAACAAACGCACCCGCTCGCTCGAGGCTTCGAGCTTACCGTTGTGGTTAAGGTCGCAGGCCAAGGTATCGCCATCGTACACGTTAAGCACCTTGCACCACTTAGGTTGGGGCGATACCACTACATGAGCAACCTGCCTTACCTGGCTGGGGCGAAACAGCCCATCACCTTGGCTTAGGGCTATGCCCATTGCTAGGGCAAAGGCCACACCAGTCACGCTTAACAACACCACCTTAGGCGTGAGCATACCGTTATAGCCCCTGCTTTTTGAGCCATGCCACCAGTTGTTCAGCGAGTGGGGGGTACAGCTCTAACATTGCCGACCCAGAGCCTATGGCTTTGTATACCTGCAACTGCTTTTTACCTTGCGCCAAAGCGTACAGCTTTTCGGTGGATTCCAGCACGTGCGGTTCGGATTGTGAGGCGACAAAGAGGGTAGGCACACCCACGTTAAGCAAGGCCAAGGCGGGTTGCAAGCCCTTGGCGTTAAGCGTAGGGCTAAGGGCAACCACGCCAGCAATACTGTTGGCTTTTACCTTGCCTCGGTTGCCAGCCGCTATTAGGGCGACATTAGCCCCTAGCCCCGCCCCCATAAGGATGGGGCTACGCCCTTGTGCCACTTCGGGGTGTTGGGTTTTAAGCAATTCTGGCCATTGGCGTACCCACAGCAACACGTCAGCGGGGAGTTTTTGCCAAGCCGTGTCTTCCATCCATCGCCAAGAGGTAGGTGCGCCTTGCAACTGGCTCAAGCTCTGCCCGTGGCCACGCAAATCAAGGGCTAGCACGGCGTAACCATTTTTGAGGAGTACGGGGCCTAGGTAAGCCCAGGTATCGGCATCTTCGCCTAAACCATGTAATAAAATAACCAAGGGGTACGTTTTACCGTGGTAGGCAGGGGGGTGGGGCGTGGCTTCTTCGCCCTCTTCACCTTCGGCGGGAGCTTCTTCTTCTTCGGCTTCGGGGTCGGGCGGTTGTGGGGGATGGGCTAAAAGATGGGGCGTATAGAGTTTGCCTGCCAATTTAGCACCATCAGCCGTAGTGAGTGACAGAGCGGTGTGGGGCAAGCTTGCCCAAGCTGGCCGTGCAGGGGCAGGGGGCAGGGGTTGAGGCTTAACTTCCGTGGCTTCGCCTTCGCCCTCTTCGCCTTCGGCTTCTTCTTCGGCAGGGGGGGCGGGTGTTTCTTCGGCAGGGGGGGCAGGAAAGAAGCCTCCCACCACGGGCAGTTCATGCAAGGCACAAGCCGATTGCGACAGCACAGCCAGCATCAACAGCACTACCAACCCTACAGGTCTCACACACAGCCAAAAGGGCTTTAACACTCGAAGCTCCACACACATTACCTAGTCAACAGAAGGTTTACCCTTTAAGTGTAGCATAGGTTGTGACAGCAACAACGAAAAGCTCCCCCTTTGACACGAGGCCAAAGGGGGAGCAAGACGTTATTTAGAGCGTAAGCGGTTACTGACCAGCGTCTACGCGTACAGGTTCGTTAAGGGTCAACACCAAGGGGGTACCCGCTGGTAGTTGAATCTCTTTACCGTTTTGGATGAGAGCCGTAGCGGCACCCACGCCTGTACCGATAGCGGCACCGTAGACGGCACCTTTGCCAATACTACCTTTGGATAAAGGAGCGATGGCGGTACCTAAAGCAGCACCAGCACCTGCACCAATGGCGGTTTTACCTAACAGTTTACCCGAGCGCATTAAGTTGCTGTCGCCAGCTAAGGCATCAGCGTCTTTAGCAAGGCTAGCGTCAATGGTGTAGGCTTTATCGTTAGGCAATACCAAGCGGTTGAAGTCGAGTTCAATCATGCCTGTTTTGCCAGCGTTGCCAGCCATGGAGACCTTAGTAACCGTGGCCATAATTTTTGAACCAGCGGGGATGAGTACCTTGTTGGCAGCATCCATCACGTTTTCGCTAAGGGTCAGGGTGACACGGTCATCTACTTTAGCTTGGTTACTGGCTAAAGGTGTATCTAGTTTTGCCGTCATCATGGTATTTGAAGGCACTAACTGTCCCATTTGCGGGGCAGGAGCCATGACCATCATGGGGTTGTTACCAGCGGCCGAAGGGTTGACGGCCAATTTAACGGCATTGTCGCTAGGGTTGGTGACCAGCTGGTTAAGCATGTAGGCCACTTCGCCACGGCTGGTGGGGCTGTTAAGCGAGCTAATGGCAGGAGCCGCTTGGCCAATAACACCTTGGTTAAGGGCCACGGCTACGGCAGGCACAGCCCAGTTAGGTGTGTTGGAGATGCTACCGTTAGCGTCCACAATGGTTTGGGCCTGCATTTGCGATACAGGTGCAAACTTGGCGGCTTTAACGAGCACCGCCACAGCTTCGGCGCGGCTAATGTTGGCGTTGGGTGCAAAGCTACCGTTGGGGTAACCCGTCATTAAACCAGCATTCACGGTAGCATCAATGGCAGGGCTGGCCCAGTGTTGGCTAGGCACATCGGCAAAGCGAGACATACCCATACTGGAAGGCGATACGTTGAGGGCTTTACTGATAATGGCAGCAAATTCGGCACGGGTAATGGTAGCGTTGGGTTTAAAGGTGGCGTCTTGGTAGCCCGAAATCAGGTTGTAGCTGGCCAAGTTATCAATGGCTGGCTTAGCCCAAAAAGTTGCGGTATCCGTAAAGTTGGAGGCCAAGGCAACGCCGCATAGCGATACAGACAAGGCAGCCATCATAGCGAAGGCGACGGGGCGGTTTAAGTTCATCATAACAAGGTGTCCTCACAGAGTAGAAAAGAAAAAAGAAAAGAGAAAAGCAAACAACTAATAACAAACCGACGCTACGTTGCTAACAAGTAACGTCGGTAAAAAACTAGGAGAACTTAGCCGTTTAGGTGCTTATCTAGCATGGTGGCCAAGTTACTTTTTTGGTGAACGCCTACCATTTGGTCGACAGGTTCGCCGTTTTTAAATAAAATAAGGCAGGGGATGCTACTAATGCGGTATTGTTGAGCCAGCTCTTGGTTATCGTCTGTGTTGAGTTTAACGACAGCAACACGGCCTTGGTAGTCGGCAGCGAGGTCTTCAACAATAGGGGCAAGGCTACGGCAAGGGCCACACCAAGGAGCCCAAAAATCGACTAAAACAAGATCGTTGTCTTGCAAGGTTTGTTGAAATGAGGATTGGGTTAATTCTGCAACTGCGCCCATGGGGGGAGTCTCCATTCACTGGTAAACAGCGGATACTTAAAGATAACGTCTCGTTAGCGTACCATGGCAATACGTGTTTGAGGGATAAGGCACCAAAAGCCTTAATGTTTACAACTGCACACTCTTAAAACGCAAACCTGCGCTTTAGCACAATGAGCAAAGCACCTATCACAAGCACCAAGCCTAAAGGTAAACAGGCTGCCACCCAAGCAGGCAATAACCCCATGGAGCCAAAGTTGGTAGCAAAAGGTACGCTCACCAAATACACAAACAGCAAGGCCGCTGTGGCAGTTAGCCCACCTGCCTTGTTGCTACGGGCAGGCTGCAAGCCTAGGGCTGCCCCTAAGGGTAGCAATAACAAACAGGCCAAGGGTAAAGTGAGCTTTTGAAATAATCGTACCTTATAATAAGGCGCATCTTGTGTTTGGCCGCTGGCGTTAAGTAACCCCACATAGGTCGCCAAGGCTGTGAAGCCTCGGGTGGCGGGGTCGCCTTTGGCTTGGTAGCGCAACAACTCGATGGGATAGGTAGCCGTACTCACCCGCTGTTGCTTAAAGGCCGATACCTGACGATACACCCCGTCTTTGTCCAGCTCGTAGTCGGTACCGTTGCGGAGCAGCCAATTGTTCTGCTCGTCATCCCACGTGGCAACTTCTGCCCTAAACAAGCGATGAATTTGCTGCAAGGGGGGTGTTTGCCCTGTTGCACTGGTGGCGGCAGGTGCAAGCGGTTGGTAGTAAAACAGGGTGATGTCTCGTAAGTTGTCAAGACGGGTGGCATCGCCTACCAGCAAAAACTTACTTAAGCCCACGGCGGGGGCGGGCAAGCGTTCTAGGTAGACAAAATCCTGATGGGTAGGGGCTACCAAGCCTGCTGCAATGCGTTGTTGTTTAAGCAGAGGCGCCGACCACGGCAGAACGGCCTCTTGCACCACCACGTAGCCCAAGGTGAGCAAGCCTCCCACCAGCACCATCGGCAGGGCTATGCGCCACCGAGCAATCCCCGCTGTTTGAAAGGCAATCCATTCAAAACTTTGGCTTAACTGCCGAGTAAGAAACACGCCCGCCACCGCCGCTGCAATGGGGAGCGATTGTTGCAACACGTTGGGCAGATTAAGCAGTAACAGTTGCTCCATCTGCCACAGGGTCACATCGCCACGCAGCAGAGCCTGCACCAGCTCAAACAAAATATCGGGGGCCAGCCACAGCAGGGTAAACAAGGCCAAAGCAAACGCCACGGTACTTAATAGCCGCCGCATCAGTGTCGCATCTAACCGAGTTAGCCCCAGACGCAAGGGGAGGCGAAGGCGTGACATCATACCCGAGCAAAGCCCTGCCCAAGGTAGTGCTGGCGTACCACGTCGCTGTTGGCTACCTCATCGTGCGAGCCTTCAAACATCACTTGGCCATCAAACATAATATAAGCACGCTCAACAATAGCAAGGGTGGCTTGTGGGTTGTGGTCGGTCATTAAAATGCCTAGCCCCTTGTCTCGCAACTGGCGAATGAGGGCTTGCAATTCTTCAATGGTGATAGGGTCGATGCCCGTAAAGGGTTCATCAAGCAGTAAAAACTTGGGGTTACTGCACAAGGCACGGGCAATCTCCACCCGTCGGCGTTCGCCGCCTGAGAGGTGTAAGGCCAGCTTGTGCTTAAGGTGGCCGATGCTAAACTCGGCCAGTAGCTCGTCAATGCGTTGCTCAAGGGCTTGGGAGGAAAGGTTGGGTTGAAACTCCAGCACCAAACGCAAATTGTCGGCCACAGAGAGCTGCCTAAACACCGAGGCCTCTTGGGGGAGGTAGCCTAAGCCCGCCTTCGCCCTAGCGTGTATGGGGAGGTTGTTGATGCGCTGGCCTTCAAGCTCAATGGTGCCACCGTCAGGTTGTACCACGCCTGCCACGGCGTAAAACGAGGTGGTTTTACCCGCACCGTTAGGCCCCAGCAAACCCACAATCTCGCCCGCCTCCACAAAAAACGAGACATCTCGGACGACGGGCTTACCGCCGTACTGCTT
>JBIKUS010000166.1:0-3734 GCA_044347425.1 Vampirovibrionales bacterium
TGTGTGGCGGGATTCACAAGGGGTGCAACCCCTTGTGTGGTGGGGTTGTTAGGGGGCTTCCACAAGCCCCCTAACTCGGCTGTCGGGCCGAGACCCGACAACCAGCCATGTAACACCCAAACCACCCCTCGCATCAGCTAAAACAGACTAAAAGCTTGGTTATAGGGCTACTGTCAGGCCGAGACCCGACACCAGCCAGCTAACACCAACACAGGCCAAAGTAGCGGGGCAAAGGCTACGCAACAACAGACCAAAACTGTCAGCTAGCTGCCTACTTCCACCAAAAAGGCGAGTTCGTTTTTATCAGCCTTAAGCCTAAAATGCTGATGGAACAAGGAGGTGACGTTAAGCAAGTATGACCTGCCTTGCCGTTTTTTGGTCACCAACCCATGCGCCAGTAGCTCTTGAATATGGTCGTACGCACTGGAGCCTCGCAACTCAATTAAATCGCTTTGCAACAGCGGAGCTTTAATGGCAATGGCACTGAGGGTACGCACGGCAGCGGCACTCAATTCCATCGGCACAAGCTTGTTAATAATACGGTGGTATTGGGGCTTCACCTGTAAGATATAGCCGTCGGTGTCGTCAAGCTCCAGTGAGCAACCTTCACGAAAGGCATAGTCGTTGAGTAGCTCCATCAGGGCGTTTTCGGTGGCTTCAAGCGGGGCTTCGGTCAATTCGGCCAGTTCGGCTAGCGTAAGAGGTTTGGCCGTTAAAAACAGCGCAGCTTCAATCTCGCCTTTAAGGGTGACGGCATCGTTATCACTGTCGGTATCGGCTGAAAAAGCAGGGGTTAAGGTAGCATGAGAAGGTTGGGGCAAGGTGGACTCTCTCCGAGATGAAAGCAAGCATGAATATCATCATAGTTTAACATAAACCCTAGCTCATCGCCTAAAAGCTCTGTTACTTCAGCCATTAGGGGGGGGGGCTTCTAGGGCTTGGCGCAAGTGGCCGTTGTGGCGGGTCAGTAAGGCCTCCGCTTGGGGGTAGGGCAGCCCCGTGCGTGCCATAACGATGGCCAGTTTGACGCTGCCCTTAGCCTCATCTAACCAAGCCTGTGCCTGTTGCGGTGACTCGCACGGGGCGAGGGTTTGCACCAGCCGAGTGGCTCGGTGGCGGAGTTTGACGTTGGTGGGGGCAACATCCACCATGTGGTGGCCGTAGGTTTTGCCCAGGGCTACCATGGTAAGGGTGCTAATGCGGTTGAGTGCCAGCTTTTGCGCCGTACCAGCCTTTAAGCGAGTTGAACCCGTCAAGACTTCTGCTCCAGTGGCCAGCACCACGGGTTGCTGTGCCAAGGTGGCCAGCGGGCTGTTGGCCACACTCGTCATGCCCACCGTCAGCAATACAGGCACCGTTTGGGCGAGGCGTATCACCTCAAGTACGTAGGGCGCACCGCCGCTGGCCGAGATGCCCACCACCACATCGTTTGGGGTGAGGGCAAGGGCTGCCACGTCGGTTTGGGCGAGGGTGGGGTCGTCTTCGGCACCTTCTACGGCGTGGCGCAGGGCGATGTCTCCCCCTGCGATGATGCCTTGCACCCAGTGGGGTGGTGCGCTGAAGGTGGGCGGGATTTCAGAGGCATCTAACACGGCCAATCGTCCGCTGGTGCCTGCCCCAAAGTACAAGAGCCTACCCCCTTGGCGGATGGCTTGTGTGGCGGCGGTGATGACGGGGGCGAGTTGGTGGTTGGCTTGGCCTACGGCAGTCACGGCCTGCTCGTCGGCGGTGTGCATCAGGGCGAGGGCTTCGGCGGTAGCGAGGGTGTCGAGGTGTTGGCTGGCGGCGAGGCTGGTTTCGGTGTCGGGAAGGGGTGGGGTTGTCATGGGGTGAGGTTTGTTTGCTGATGCGACAAAAGAAGATGAAGGACGGCCATACGCACCCAAACGCCGTTGCTAACCTGTTGGCGTATCAGCGTGGTGGGTGTGGGGTGATGGAGCAAGTCCTCGGCCAACTCCACGCCCCAGTTGGTGGGGCCAGGGTGGAGTAGTGGCAGGCCTTGGGGCAAGTTGGCGTGCGACAGTTGGTAGTGGGTTACATAGTCAGCCAACACACGGGCGTGGTCAGCCTCGGCGGTGTTGGGGAGGCGTTCGTGTTGGACACGTAAGGCCATGACAGCGTCGCATTGGTGGAGTGCTGTGGGCAAGTGGGTGGTTTGGGTCAGGGTATCGCCCCATGTGGCCAGCTCATCATCGCCTAACCACCACGCTTGCGGTGCCACCAAAACGATGCGCCAACCCAAGGCTTTGGCTAGGCCAAGGTGCGCTCGTAGCACACGGCTGTGGCTGCCATGGCCTACTACGGCCAGGGTTTTAGGGGCAAACAGGGCGTGACACCGTTCGGGGGTGAGGTGCGCCATGGGGGTATCGCCTAGCCAGTGGCGGGCGAGGGTAAAGGTGTCTAGCAAGGCCTGTGTGGGGTGATCGCTCACGCCTTCGCCCCCACTCACCAAGGACACCCCTTGAGAGCTTGCCCATGGAGCCAGCTCAGCAAACAGCCCTTCTGTGGCGTGGCGTAACACGGCCACCCGTGCGCCCATGGCGGCGAGTGTGGCCAGCGTGTCTTGTAGGGTTTCGCCTTTGCTTAGGCTACTGCCTTGCGTGGGCAGGTGCAACACGTGGCAGCCGAGTTGTTGGGCAGCCAGCTCAAAGCTGAGGCGTGTACGGGTGGAGTTTTCTTGAAACAGGGTGGTCACAACGCCAAGGGGGTGAAGGTGTCGGCTGGAGGTGCCGTGGCGGTGGGTGTGTTCAAAGTGAGCGGCGTGCTGAAAGACGTTTGCCACTTGCTCTAGTGTGGTGTCAGCAGAGCTAACCCAGTGATTGAACCTTGCGTGTTGTGCTGTGGGCATGGCGCAACTCGTTATCTATCGTTTAGCTTGTGCCGAAGCCCAGCCTGCCAAAAAACCTTGTTTAACGCCCAGCATCACATCTAGTGGTAGGAGTTTGGTGTAGACGAAGGGCATCACCGCTTCAACACTTTGGCGGGTACCTTCAACTTGGCGTTGGGCTTGGCGCAATTGCAGCAGCCAGTGCGTGCCTTGGGTAGAGACAGTGGTAGCCCAGCTAGCTACCTTATGGTAAGCCTGCCAAAGTGCAAGCAGTAACACCATTTCGCCTATAATGACAAGTAAGCAAACAGCTTCAAACAGGGTAGCTTGGGTGGGCATGGGGGGTGGCCTTTGGTTGCAAGTTGGTTAAGTGAGCTTAGTATACGCTTTTTAGGCAGCAACGTCTAGCCAAGCCTTGCCTAAAGGGGTGGGTTTGCATACTCTGCGTAAGTCCTATAGGGCAACCCAGTAAGGGTCGCCCTATGGCCTAATAGGTTACTCTGTAATGAGGGTACCCTGAGGGGTGACACCTACGTTACCATCATGGGTATGGAGCGTGTGCATGTCTTGCGAAGTTGACCCTGCTTCGATGTGGTTATGGGCAACTTGGCCATCAACCAATAGTAGGTTGGTGCTGTCGTTAATGCCTGCCGACCCCATGCTTAGCACGGCCGAAGAGGCAGCACCCGCTTCGCCATCGTTAAATTGAATGTGGATGGCTCCAGAGTCAGTTCTAAAAAGCTCTACTTGTCCATCAAGGTCAAGGTTTTGTAGTTTTTGTAGCACGTTGGGCATAGCAAAGGTGTTTTGCAGCATGGTGGCAAAAGCCGAGTTGTTTAAATCAACCGTTTGCCCACGTTGGTTAGGGGCTTGGGGTGGTAAAGCACTCGCAAAATTTCTAAACGAA
>JBIKUS010000167.1:0-3718 GCA_044347425.1 Vampirovibrionales bacterium
TTCCCTCTCATAAAACCGTTTTTCACATGCTTTTCATTGCTGCATTTAGGGCATTTCATTACGTACCGCCATTTTTTACAGTAGATAACGATACTATTATACACTATCTATGCATTTGAGCAACGCCCTTGCGAAGAGTTTGCTCAACATACATCGGTAACGTCGATAGAAGCAAATACTCTTAAAGATTTTGCTAATGGTACTAATTACGTTTTAGGCTACAGAGTTACAGGTGTTTCTGATGCAGATCAACAACAGATTCATACCTCTGGCGAGTATTATCCTTATGGGGGGAGTGAAGGGGTTGAGATGATGTGGGTTCAACGCCTTAATCATTTAAAGGCTGTAAAGTAGCAAGCCTAACCCCCTTTTGGCGAAAGGTTTAAGCTGTGGTACACTGGTAAGCAAATCTTCTGCACAAAGGCTCCACCCCCATGCTTAATCTGCTGTCCAACCTTTTTGGTAACGCCAACGAACGTAAAATCCGCAAGCTAGAACCCCTGCTTGACGACATCAACCACTACGAGGCCGAACTCCAAGTCCTGAGTGACGATGAGCTACGGGCAAAAACCGCCTTCTTTAAGGCCGAACTGGCCAATCGCCCCACCGACCCAGATCCTAAAAAAGACCGCCTCCTCGAGCAAGACATGCTCGATATGCTCCTGCCAGAGGCCTTTGCCGTGGTACGAGAAGCCAGCCAACGCGTCCTTGGCCTTCGTCATTACGATGTGCAACTGATTGGTGGCTACGTGCTGCACAAGGGCGGCATTGCCGAAATGCGGACGGGCGAAGGTAAAACCCTTGTCGCCACACTCCCCGCTTATCTTAACGCCCTCACGGGTAAGGGCGTACATGTCGTCACCGTTAACGACTACCTTGCCCAGCGTGATGCCGAGTGGATGGGGCAACTCTACCGCTTTTTGGGCTTGTCTGTAGGCGTGGTACTGGCCGATGGGCTAGGTGCGCTGAACGCTTGGGCTAAACGAGAAGCCTACCGAGCCGACATCACCTACGGCACTAACAACGAGTTTGGCTTTGATTACCTGCGTGACAACATGGCCACCAGCAAAAATCGTATGGTGCAACGCCCCTATGCCTACGCCATAATTGACGAAGTGGACAGCATCCTAATTGACGAAGCCCGTACCCCACTCATTATTAGCGGTAAGGTTGCCCGAAGTGCCGAAACCTACCAAACCATGGCCAAGCTCGCCCCGTTGATGGTGAAGGATGAGCATTACACCGTGGACGAGAAAGCCCGAAACGTGATTTTAACCGAGGAAGGTATCGACAAAGCCCAAGAATTGCTCGGCATTGAGGATTTGTTCGATATTAAGACCAACTTGGCTCACCACTTGCTGTGCGCCCTAAAAGCAAGGGAGCTGTTTAAGCGTGATACCGACTACGTGGTGAACGAAAAAGGCGTGACCATTGTTGATGAGTTTACGGGTCGCCTCATGGATGGCCGACGTTGGAGCGATGGCCTGCACCAAGCCGTTGAGGCCAAAGAAGGCGTTGACATTCAAGACGAGACGCAAACTCTCGCTAGCATCACCTTTCAAAACCTGTTTAGGCTCTACCCCAAGCTGGCAGGTATGACGGGTACCGCCATGACCGAAGAGGCCGAGTTTGGTAAAATATACAACCTAAGCGTGACGGCCATTCCCACCAACCAGCCCGATACCCGTATCGACTTACCTGATGAAATCTACAAAACTGAACTCATTAAATTTATAAAGGTGACCGAGGCTATTGTGGACTACCACCGCCAGGGTCGCCCTGTGCTGGTGGGGACGGCCTCCATCGAAAAATCAGAGGCGTTGTCTCACCTGTTGACCCACCCCGAACCCTTGGCGCAACACGTGCAGGGCGTGGCCAATCGCTTTGCCGAAACGCTGGCCAGTAGCAAATTGGCCAAGGTACAGGCTCTTTTTGGCGACAAACTCGCCACCCTAGCCCAAGGTAGCCTCACCGCCGACGAGCTAGAAGCCCTCATGGCCGACCACCACGCTGAGCTGAAAGGTGGCGACACACTGCTGTGGCTAGAAAGCCTGATTCTCCCCGCCCTGCGTGCGCTTGAGGCGGTACGGGCTGGCCTACCTCACCATGTGCTTAACGCCAAACATCACGAACAAGAGGCGGCCATTGTGGCGCAAGCTGGCCGAAAAGGCGCCATTACCATTGCCACCAACATGGCAGGCCGAGGCACCGATATTTTGTTGGGCGGTAATGCAGACTTTCTACTTCGGGCGCAATTGGCCGAGCTTGGCCAAGACTGGCGGGAGCTGGACACTGCCGACTATGCTGCTCGCTTAGCCGAGTTTAAAGCCCTGACCGAAGCCGAAAAAGCCGAAGTGACCGCCTTGGGTGGCCTGCACATTATTGGCACAGAACGCCACGAAAGCCGCCGTATTGATAATCAGTTGCGTGGCCGTGCTGCTCGCCAAGGCGACCCTGGCTCGACTCGCTTTTACTTGGGGCTTGACGATGGGCTGATGCGCCTGTTTGGTGGCGACCGCATGACCACGCTGATGAACGTGATGCCGGTGGAAGAAACGCTCCCCATTTCGGCGGGTATTGTAAGCAGGTTGATTGAAAACGCCCAACGCAAGGTTGAAGCGCACCACTTTGACATCCGCAAGAATATTTTGCAGTATGATGATGTGCTGACCGAACAACGCCAGCTCCTCTACGCCCAGCGTAAGCGGGTGTTAGAACTCGATGGCCTACGTGCCAGTATGCTGCATATGGTGGGTAAGGAGATGGAGCGGTGCGTCACCAACCACGTGACCCCCGACTTTGTGGCCGATGCCAACGAGCAGAGCCAAGCCCAATTGGCAGAAATTATCGCTGCTGTGGTGGGTAAAATCCCCCAGCTACGAGAGGTGGCTACCCAAGAGGCTCTTAGTGGGCTGAGTTATGGCCAGCTCATCACCAAGCTGGCACAACGTGGCCAACAGGCCTACGCCCAGTTTGAAGATGAGTTGACCCAACTGGCAGAACAACTCCGAGAGCAACACGGCGTGACCCTTGCGGGGCTAGATGCCGAAGAAGAAGCCGATCTACTTGATGCCAACCTCTCGCCCGAGGTGTTGGCCGAGCGACGCCACCCCCTACGCAAGTTGGAGCGGGAGCTGTTGCTGACCCTGATTGATGCCAAGTGGATTGATTACTTGCACAATTTAGATGCCTTACGTGAGAGCATTGGCCTACGTGCCTACGGCCAAAAAGACCCGTTGATTGAGTACAAACGTGAAGCCTACGACTTGTTTCAGCAGGTGACCTATGACATTCAGCGGGAGGCAGTGCTGTTGTTCTTTAGGAGCAGGGTTGAGGTGGAAGTGCCGATGCCTGAAAGCTATACCCCTGAGGGGGAAGAAACTTATGACGTGCCTCCCACACCGATGAGCGACGAACAGGGCATGGCCTACCACGACGATACGGGGCTGTGGCTACCCAGCGGGTCGGGGCGCACTTCTGCCGATTGAGATGGGTTGTTAGTTACCTAGTAAGCCTATGATGGTCAATAAGCTCTAACCTTGTAGGGTGGCTTAAGCTAAGCTTGGTGCTAAAGGCTGATTTCAAGCTGAGGTATAGCTAACCTTAAAGAGTTTGAAACACTTTTGTAAGTGCTTGTGAGATGTGAAGTAAGGGTTCATTCAATGCCCTAATTCGTGATTTTAACCATGACCAAGACTGTTCAATAGGGTTGTAGTCG
>JBIKUS010000168.1:0-3692 GCA_044347425.1 Vampirovibrionales bacterium
GTTAAGGCGTATACCAAACTCTTTGTATTCAATGGTGATACGGCCGTTGTTGTCGCTAATGGGGATGGGGACTTGACCACCCGCTAAGAAGCTGGCCTTCTCGCCACTTAAGGCCACAAGGGTAGGTTGCGCCAACGAGCGGACGAGCTGCTTTTCCTCAAGGGCTTGCAGAATCAGGTTAAAGTCGTTGGTGCCTGTCGCCCCGCCACTCAGGCCTTTAAGCCCCGGGGTCACGCCACGGGTACCTATCGGTAGGGCAAAGGCTCCCGTGTTACCTGGTGCGCCCGCTGGCCGTAGCAAATCCGTCACCAGCGATAAATCACCTGCCGTAAGCTGAGCGTAGGGTATGCCAATTAGCTCACTCGCCCGCCGAGACACCTCGAGTATTTTAACCCGAGTGCGTACTTGGGGCTTTTGATCCACCTCTAGCAGGCTCACCACGTTACCCGTCATATCGGTAGCTACCATGCCTTGCAGCAAGTTCACGTCCATGTTGGTGCTAAACGAGTCGGCGGTTTGAAAGGTGTCGTTGCTGGAGTTGCTACGCACACCGTTACCTGCTGGGCCGTTAATCACCTTAATACCGGGCTGGCCATACACCAAGCTGGTAATGTTAATGGCCTTGGCCACATAGCCTGTGTTAGGTACCTTACCCATCAACATGGCTTTTTCTACGCCATTTTGCCCCGCAACCACATCTAGCTTGATGTTGGGGTGTAGCTGGGTCAGTTTGTCTTGCACCATGGCGAGGCGAGTGCTAGGCCGCCCCTTCACCGTGATGAGGTTGATAATGGCGTTGTCAAACCCTAAGGCTGCCGAACCAGGTAGCGTACTGGGTAACTGTACGTTGCTGGCCGTTGGTGTCGTGGCTCCTGTAATAGAGGTGGGGGCAGAAGACCCACCCCCACTGGCACCACCGCCCGCCGTGGGGGGTGCGCCCGTGGTAGGTGTCGCCCCCGAAGGGTCTTGGGGGGCTTGGGGGCTACCCTGTTGGCTCCCCGCCGAAGCGTTGCCCACCACGTCAGCATCACTAAAGTAAGCCTTGGCTAGGCGTAGTACCAACTGCTCTTGCTCGGCGTTGTCTACCTCGCCTTTTAAAATAACGGTGTTACGGGCAGGCACAGGGCTTACCCACACGTTAGGGGCAATATCGGCCAGTTGCCTAGCCAGCAGGCTCACATCACGTTGTATAATCACATTATAGTTTTGGTAGGCGTTGCCACTGTTGGCTTGCCATACCATCACGTTACTTTGCCCTGGTGCGCTACCGTTAAGCTGTATTTGCCACGGCGACAACACCACGGCTTTAACCACAGCGGGGTTACTGACGGACACCCTAACAGCGGGTTGGCTTAGGGTAATGATATGCCCTTTACCTGCCGTAAGGGTAAGGTTAGTGCCTTGCGTTACAGGCGATGCTGGCCGTTTGGGCAACGCCCCTTGCCATTTAACAGGTTGGGTAGCGGGGGCAGCTAGTGTCATGGTGGGCAAGGCCAACAGCAAACTTAGGGTAACCAGTAAACAACGGCTCAACAAGTGTGGCATGGGGGGTGCATTCGCAACCTTTCGTTCAGCTAAAACTAAAACTTATTGGGGGAGGCGTGAAGAAGACTAAAAACCAAGCTGTTGCTTGTTGGTACCTTCTACCAGCTCTACTGTGTAGGCAGGCGACCATGGCGCGGCGGGTTCGGCCAGTACGGGGTCGGGCAGTTCGGGCAAGGCATCTCTCAGGCCTTTGGGTATGTAACCTGCTTCGGCAACGCTATGGTATTCTTGCGTGTTGGTGGTACCAGGGGTTTGCACCAGTTGGGCATCCCCTTCGTTACGCAATACCAGCCGCACGTTACCTAATTCTTCGGCCAAGGCCAGTTTCTCGGCTTCGTGGGGCCATACGGCTAGGGTGATGTTTTTAGCGATTTTTGGCTTGGCCCCCTTTTTCTCGGGCTTGGGCTTTTCGGGTTCGTTAGGCTTCTCTTTACGCCTACGGCCAGCCTTGTCGTTCTCTTTGGCCGCTACCTCAAGCGATGCCATGGCTCCCACACGCTCGTCAACGGCATCTTGCTCAACGGCCAGCACCAGCTTGTTTTGGAGTACGGTACGGGCAAGGTCAATACTTTGGTCTTCAACGTCAAGGGCTACTTGTGCCAGTACGTCTACCTTGTCGCCTGGTTTAATCAGGCCAGCTACGCCCTTTACGTCGTTAACGGCAATGGTAATGGCACGCATCCCCTCGGGTATGGCAATGGGGAAGCCCTCTTTCGCATCCAGCCCCGCCAGCTTTTGCTTAAACAGGGGTTCGCCTGGCAGTAGCTCTAGGCGAGCCACACGGCCTATCAGTTGCTCATCGCTTTCGTACACGCTGGTTTCGTCGGGGTAATAAGGCTTAGGCCACGGTACGGTGGCAATGTCGGCGGCGGTAATGGCTTGGCCAGCCTGTACGGGGCGGGTGACAATAACAAGGTTACGCTGGGCTAGTTCAGCCTCGGCGGCTTTGGGCGGAGCTTTGGGCGATAGCAGTAACGACACCATGCCCACGCCAATAAGTAACAACACGGCGGCAGCGGTTAAAAACACTTGGCTGGTAGATAATTTGGCAACCATAAAGCACAACTCTTTATATACGCAGGGGATGGCTAGAACACTCACAAAGGAGGTGGTGTTAGCATATCGTACCCCGCTGAGTTGCTTACATTTGGTGGCTAATAATCAGCCAAGCAACGTAGGCTGGTTGGCTTAGGGTAGGCTGTCTTCAAGGCTCGTCCACTGCTGGCGTAGCTTGTTCAGTTGGCCTCGCATGGCGGGGGAAACCTGCTGCTGGCGCAACTTGGCAGGTTGCGACGGGTGCAACATCACAATGCTAGCGATATTGATATGGATAAACTCGTAGTAAATGGAGGTGGTGACTTTACTCTCCTTAGGGGTCAGCATGGCATCCGTCACGGCTAAAAAGGTTTGTTGTTTACCGTTAAGCAGTTGGGTTAGTTGGCGCGAGGGCTTGGTTTGCTTATCCACATGCACGTAGCCCGTTACCTCGTAATCGGTGGTGGCAATGTACACCTCAACGGGCAGGGTGGCGTTAACGATGGCTTCTACGTTTTCGGGTGTTGGTTCGTATGGGGGTGTTTGTGGGGGAAGGGGTGTCATGTTAAGGGGTCTCCTGTACGGTAGTAAGGTGGGTTGGTAGTTAGCTATCGACACGTTAACGCCATACTGAATCCCTCGTGTTACATTTTGTGACGCCTTTAACCTCTATCTGTTGCTGCACCCCCAGGGCAATCGCATGAAGCGAAAATCGAGGGATAAAGAACCAGAAACGCATCACTACCTCTCCCCTCGGGAGAGGTCGCTGCGGGAGCAGCGGGTGAGGGACGACCATTTATCAACGTTTTCTAGCTGTCCCTCACCCTTCCCTCTCCCGAAGGGAGAGGGTGGGAGCTGTTAAATACCCCACCAACCTGTCAAAATTGGTTTCATGCGATAGCCCTGGCTGCACCCCTTACATACCTTGATAAAACTTAATAACAATGGTTATTTAAATAGATTCACTCTAAACTAGATAGGGTATATATAGCTAACCTTAAAGAGTTTGAAACACTTTTGTAAGTGCTTGTGAGATGTGAAGTAAGGGTTCATTCAATGCCCTAATTCGTGATTTTAACCATGACCAAGACTGTTCAATAGGGTTGTAGTCG
>JBIKUS010000169.1:0-3659 GCA_044347425.1 Vampirovibrionales bacterium
GCAACAAGCGGTTACTGCTGTAGCTACGGCGTACCTCTTGGTCTAGCTTGTCGACACTGTCGTCGTACAGGTCGGCACTCAGGTCTAGGTTAGATTCTAACGTGTCCCCCTTATTGGCCAACCAAAATTGGGCTTGCAAGCGGTAAGCGTCCTGCTCTTCGCGGATGCTGGAGATAGCGTCACCGTCGGCAGCGTGAACTAGCTCGTGTATCAGGTAGGCACCTAGCACGTTAGGGCTGGCAAAGGCTAACTCAGGCTTAATACGTATGAGGCCTTGTGTCTTAGTTTCGGGGTTGGGCATGGCTTCGTGGTCATATTCGGCCATGATGTCGCCGCCGTTGGTGGTGTTGGTAGGTGGGGTAAACTGGTAGTGCAACCGCCCCAAGGTAGCCACCATGGCTTGCGCCTGTGCTTGTGGCACGGCTTTACTATGCAAAAAAGCCACTACCAAGCCCTTGGCCTGTTGCCATTGCTGGCTGGCTTGGCGCTGTAGCTTTTGCGCAGCCACTTGGGGCTGTTGGCTGGCCAGCAAGCTGTGTTGGGTAAAGCGCAGCAAGCGGTTGGCAGGGTCGTTAGTGGGTTGCGCCCGTACCACGGCCAGTAGTTGCAGCATGGCGGGGGTAGCCTGCCCTTGCGCCACATACTGTTGCGCCAGTAGTACCCTTACCTCGTGGTCAGCTGGGTCTAAGGTAAGGAGGCGTTCAAAGACTTCGGTGGCTCGGGGGCTGTCGTTGAGGCGAAGGTATACTTTGCCCAAGTTGTAGTAGGCATCGGTATAGTCGGGGGCGGCGTAGAGGGCTTTAAGGTATTCGGCTATGGCTTGGTCGTAGCGTTGCAGCAAAAAGTAGTCGTTACCCTTGTCTTTGTAGGCTTCTGCTCGTAGGCGATTCAGCTGCTTGGGGTTAAGGGCGTTAAGGGTAAAGGTATCGGTAGCGGTGGTGACGGGGGTGTCTTGCTGTACGCCCACAGGTGCCGACAAGCCCAACTGGTTGGCCATAGCCTGGGGTGAGTTAGTGGAGGAGGCTTCTGTGGTTGAGGGGTTGCGCTGTTGCCACGGCCATGCCCACCCATAGCCAGCTACGGGCGAAGACTGGGGCATTAGCATGAGCGGGGCAACTTGCCGCATGGAGCATCCTTTAAAGAGTAAGCCCTAAGTGAGTAGATAAAAGCCACTCAACGCTGAAAGGTGCTTGCCCACCGCTTGGTGGGTATTGCTCGCCCAAGGCTTTCGGGTAATACCCCGTATCCCTTAAGCTAAGGTGAGTTAGGTGGTGTGTAATGCGTGTGGACTACCTGTTTGCTACTTATGTAATAAAACTCTTGTCGTGTGGTCGTTAATGCTTACCCTTGTTTCAACCCTAGTTAAGCAACAGCCTGCCACCCTGCTATGCGGGTACCTTGTGCTATTGCTTGGGGCAAGCCTCAGCCTAACCCCCCACCCTACCCATGCCGCCAGCAAGCCTCCTCCCATGGAGCTAAGCAAGCTACTGGCCACGCCTGCTAACCCTACCGCCGTGAGCCAACCGCAACCTCAAGCACAGCCTGTAGTGGTTGCCCCAGTGGCAACACCCGTGGTGATACCCCCTCCATCACCACCAGTAACGTTACCCAAGGTGACGCCACCCGCTCCCGTGGCAAAGGCTAAGGTAGCACCTGCCAAAACCACGCCTCCTGCCAAACCTAAGGCCAAAAAGGCACAGGTGGCACCTAAACGCCCCCCTTTTAACCTTGCCCCCAACCAAGTGATGGCCATTCCTCGGCTAGCACCTTGGCACAAAGTCGCACAACAACCCCTCTTGGTAGCCACCCCCCCAATGGCTGTGCCTGCTGCTAGTGTGGCTCCACCTAAGGCGTTGCAATGGGTAGGCCAAGCCGTGAGCCAACCCCAAGCCGCCACCACCCAGTTTGACGTTGACCTGCTGGCCGCCGACTGGCACACCGCCTGGCCACAAGCCCAACCCCTCACCCTAGAAGATACCCTGATACTGGCCTTTGCCAACGACTTGAGCCTGACCATGGCCAAGTGGGAGCAGAACAAAGCCTCCGCCGTGCAGAAAGAGGCCTTGGCTGCCCTGTTACCCAATCTTGAACTTTCGTACACTCAAAGCCGTTTTCAGGGTGGGGTACAGGTGTTTGACGGTGTGCCTAACAAGGCTCGTATTAGTACCATTCGCCCCGAAGTGCGCCTGTTGCTGCCCATTAACCTAGGTGGCCGAGACATCTTTGCCTACAAGCAAGCAGGAGCCAAAGCGGCCACACAGGGCTACATTACCCAAGCCCTGCAACAAGAAACCCTTGCCAGCGTAGCCAAAACCTATCTTGACTTATTGGCAACCTACCTTCAGCATGAGCTATCACGCCAAACGCAAAAAGAGGCTAAGCAACAACTGGCCCTTAGCCAAGCCCGCTTTGATGAAGGTATTGGCGTGATGATTGACGTACTTGAGTCTCGCTCTGCCCTAGAGAGAGAGCAGCGCACACAGGTAGCCCTTGAGCAAGATGTGGCCAAACTGAGCGCACAACTCACCCCCTTGCTAGGCTTAGCCGAAAACACCCTGCTGAAGCCCAACCTTGCCCAAGCCCTTACCTTTAGCTTTTTGGCCGAACCCCTTGCTGATACGCTTCCTTCTGGTAGTGTTGCCCCGCTAGATGCTGAGATGGGTGCGCCCCCGCCTTACCAGCCTGCCGATGCGACTTATACTGCTTTGGTAGAGCGTGCCATGGCGCAAACCTACAGCTTAAAACAAGCCGCCGAAGCCCAACGTGCTGCCGAACTGGCCTTAAAAAAGACGGTGGCCAATGCGCTACCCACGGTGAACCTCTCTACCTACGCCAACTTGATTGGTAAAGATGCTGATGACTTGATGAGTTCTCGGTTTGCGGGGGTTGAGGTGAGCATGAAGCTGCTGGAAGGCTTAGGGCTAAAAGTGTATTCGCAAATCAAGCAAGCCCAAGCTGATGTGGCGATGACCAAACTCGCCCGCGAGCAAGCCGAACGTAGCGTAAGGGCGCAAGTGGCCGAAGCCCTAAGTGCCTACCGCACGGCACACAAGCAACTGTCCTTGGCCGACATGCAACTGGCCACTGCCGAAAAAGCTCGGCACCAAACCATGGGGCGGTATGAAGAAGGCGTGGGCAACTACCTTGAGGTGTTGACCTCGGCCACGCAACTGCAACAAGCCCGTGCTGCCGTGGTGAGCCTGACACTGCAAAGCAAACAAGCCGAACTGGCCTTAGCTACCGCCGTAGGCGATTTAAAACCCAAGTTGATGACCGCCCTAGGGCTGGTAGACGAACCCCTCGCCACTGCCAAAAAGGCTAAGCCAGCCCCTGCTACGGAGTTTGCTGTGCCGCCCGTGCAGCTGACCCAGTATCAACCTCAAGCCGATGCGTTGGCTCCGCTGCGGTTGCCACCTAGCAAGACAGCGAATAAAACCAGTAAAAAGCCTCTCTTATAAAAGCGATGCCCCTTCAGGGTGCTGGCTGATACGTGGGTTTGCACGTGTGCTTTTTGTGTCAGTTAAGGGGCGCATAAGGCATCACTTAAGCCGTATTATGCTATACTGGCTTAGTATTAACTCACTTTGCGATAGAAAGAGTCCAACCATGGCACATATTGTAATGGTGGCAGCCCCCCAGCAGTTCAGAGACGAAGAACT
>JBIKUS010000170.1:0-3643 GCA_044347425.1 Vampirovibrionales bacterium
CATCATGCAAACCCTGCTAGCCAACGAACAATGCAACCCCTTGGCTCCCCCCACCAACGTGCAGCCCGAAGGGGCTAGGGTGTATTAGTATGCGCCTTAGCCAAGCTACCCACCCTAAAGCACAACATGGGGCTATTTTAATTACCAGCCTGTTTTTTATGCTGTTGCTGATTATGCTATTAGCCAGCTTGGTGGGTATGGGGCTACTCAACCTATTAGGCGAAACCATCCAACAAGCCACCGTCAACGCATCGTTGGTGGGGGCTTCTGCTTTATGGGATGACAGAGACCCCGCCACAGGCCGCCCCACGCTTAGCCCCGCCACGGCCGAAGCCGCTGCACGTGCCACGTTTACTAACCACATTGAAGCCATCCCCCTGCTCGGTGCCATTGCTGCTGAACTCACCCAAGTACAGGTGGATACCACAGCACAAACCGTCACCTTACAAGCGCAAGGGGCTATGAACTTACCCCTCTTAGCCAGCCTCAACCTCTCGGCCTTGCAGGTAGGGGGGGCTTCCACGGCGAGGTATGCCGTGCATCGGCCGCCGTTACCTGTAGCACAGCTTGGGGGCGGTGGGGCAGCAGGCACGCCCTGTGCCAGCCAAGGAGCTACCCGAGTCTCGTTACCCTTAACCTACCCCCTAACCAACAGGCCTGGGGCTGATTTGGTGGTGACCACCACCAACGGAGCGGGCTATAGGCTGCTGGCCTGTAGTGGCACCACCTGCCGAGACATTGGCGGAGCCGCCACACCCTTAGCCACAGGCGGTGGGGTGACGGTAGTACGCCAAGCCCCTGCTAGTGTGAGTAACAGCTCGCCCATTAACGTGTTGTATGGCAGTGTTGCGCTAGATTTAGGTGCGACGGGGGCGTTGTACAACCAAGGGGTCAACAAGGCTACCAGCTTGCTGATTGTGGATGATGGCGTACCCGACCACTGGCAAGCAGGCCAACGTGTGTTAGACCTTTGCCCTACCACGGGTGTGGCCTTGGGCGAAGTGATGATACTGCACCAAGCGCACCTATGTGTAGCCAATAACGGGGCTTGTGTTGCGCCCACAGGGCTAGGCACGTGGGCAGGGCTACCGTGAACAGCCCTATAAAAAAGCCCCGACCCGCTTTGGGGTCGGAGCCAATGCTCTCTTCAACTTAAACATAAAACTGTGGTTAAATGCCCTACCCAAAAGTAAGGGTTATTAACTAGGGGTTAGTAAGATTACTGGTATTGATAAAAGCCGTGGGGGTTAAACTGCCTGTGGTTACGGCTTGGGCGGGGGCAAAATCGTGAGCTACAATGCTTTGTTCGCCTTTGGTGTAGCGAATGGTGTCTTTATCAACTTGCTCGGCTTCCCAGCCTTCGCCTTCAAGCAGTAGGTGGTTAACGCCACTGCCGCCAAACACTTCGGCGGTTTGCTTGCCTTGTGTCTCGCTTAACTCTCGTATCAGTACCTTGTCGTTACCTTCGCCAAGGTCAACGCTGTAAGTACCCGTACCGCCAAGGTCGGCTTTGTCGTCTCGGTTAGCCGTAAGCCCCTTGCCAGCCTGCTCGCTTAGGGTACCCGTAGCAATGTTAAGCGTGTTGTTGTCGCCACGTAATACCAAGTGCTGTGCGCTGGTGGCCAGCATATCATAGGTGTTATTTTTGCCGTTAAACACGGTGAGGGTGGGCTTTTTGTTGTCGCCTTCAAGGCTCACACGGCCTGTGTGGCCGTCACCTTCAAGGGCGAGCCTGCCCACGGCAGCTTTGGTCACAAGAGTGGTTTGCCCTTGCGTGCCAGCCAATTTGGCTTGGCCAAGGTCGCCTGTGACGTGCAGGGTGGTATCGTTGCCTGTGCCTTGTAGATCGGCTACGCCTAACTTGTCTGCAAAAAAGAGCTGGGTGGTATTGCCTGTGCCTTTAAGCCACACATTTTGTGTGCTGCCTGTAACGGTAGCTTGGTGCAGGTTGTCCGCACCGTCCGTCTCAAGCTGAATCAGCTCTTGCGTGGTCAGCCTACTAAACGAGCCTTCGCCTTGCATGGTGACCTTTTTAGCTCCTGTGGCAAGGTTAGCGTCGTTAAGGGTGTTTTGGCCACTCATAATGACCTTATTCACCAACTCGCCTAAAGTCAGTTGGTTGATGTTGTTAACACCAGCCTGTAACACGCCGCCCACTTGCCCCGTGATGGTGGCATTATTCAGCATGTCAGAGCCGTCTTGTAGTACTTGGTCTGCATTACCCACGCTGCCGTAGCTGTTAAAGCCCTTGCCACCTTGTTGCACCACGTTGCGGGCAACACTGCCTTGGTGAGTCAACACATTGGTGGTGCCAACGGCAAACTGGTTCACCCCTTCAAGGGTGTCAGGTTGAGCGGTACGTTCAAATAAGTCGCCTGTGCGTTCGCTGCTACGTTGGCTAAATATCTCGGTGGGGGGTGGTAAAGGTCGAGCGGTGTAACCATCGCTTTCGGCAAAGGGGTGCGAAGGTAGAGGCGGTTGCTGGTGCTGCATGGCATAGGCTAGCCATGGGTTAGCGGGGTTTGGGTTTGCGCCTGATACGGTCATAAGTGAACAAAAGCCTGTGGTTTGGTTAACCTACCCTAAACGGGCAGAATGAGTGGTGTATATCCCTAAAAGCCTAAAATGAACAACACGGCGTTAGTCGCTTGTGTTGCTATAGGGATTAAACCCAACTTGTCCTCTGTTGTGCTAAGGGGTTAGGGGTTAGGGGCTAGGGGCTAGGGCGTTGCACTAACCAAGGTTCCCATTGCTTGCGTTGCAATTGGGTAACCGCCTGCCGAGCTGCTTGGCTTACCTGCTGTTGCACCATGGGCAGTTGGGTCACATCAGCCACAACCCCTGTTAGCAAAGGGTCGGTATACAGTTCGTGGTTCATTTCGGCATAGCCAAGGGGTTGCTGGGTCAAGGCATCGTACGCCCACACCCTAGCCACCAAGTTAAGTCTGCTGGCAGGCGGAGCCGCCTCTCGCCAAAGGGTGTTCCAGCCTTCGGCCACTCTACCCAAAAAGCCCGTGGCTTGGGTGCTACGCAGTGGCGAGACCAGTTGGCTTTCAACCAGTAGCAACCGTTGGGCAGGTGCCATCAGCGTGGCTAACTGTTGCAAGGTGTCGGGCGAAGGTTGGCCATAGGTTTGCCAATCAGCCTGTAAAGCCAACTGTAAGGCAGGTAAGGCTTGGGCTTGTGGGCCTTGTTGCCACTGGGCGGGGCGGCTTATCGGCACCGTATCACCTAGTTGCAGGTGTAGGTGATAAGCCAACGCCTCAGCCACTAACACGTCGCTGTGTTGGTAGGCTTGCTGCTGGTACGGCGGGGAGACTGGCACAATGGCCACGTGGCGCACCCAAGGGGTTTCGCCCGTAATATGGGTGGTAATACCTTGTTTGAGCTTTTGCCCCTGTTGCTGCACTTGGGGTACCAAGGCGGGGCTTGGGGCTACCCAGGGTTGATAGGCAGGGCTAGCCTGTTGTGGCAGAGTGGGGTAGACCCACGGCTGAGACGTAGGTGGGGCTTTGGGCAGTGGTTGCAGCTTAGGGCTAGGGGCGGCTCCCCAACCAATGGTTGTGGTAGCCCAAAAAACGAGTAACCAAAACACCCCCTTGAGGGTAAACCCTAGCATCAACCAACCCACACTGGCCGTTAG
>JBIKUS010000052.1:0-13420 GCA_044347425.1 Vampirovibrionales bacterium
ATCCTTATGCACTAGGTGGGGGTAGCAGAGCCGAGCCAATCAACGGGTTAGCGGTTGGCAAGGGCTTCTTTGAGGGTAATGCTGTTACGTTTAAGGGCAGCCATAATGCCGTGCTGGGTCGCAATGCTCAACACACGGGTGGTCACTCTTAGGCGCACGAAGCGTTTTTCTTCTTCAATCCAAAAGCGTTTCCAGTGGAGGTTAGGCTCTTGGCGGCGGCCATGTTTTTTGTTTGAGAAGCTGATTTTGTTGGCTTTAATCGGTTTTTTGCCCGATACCATACATTTTTTAGACATGGTAAGAAGTTCCTTGAAAGCTGGTGACAAGTTTGCCACCCTACACAACTACAAAACTAGCTAAAACACACGGGCGAAGCAAGCCATACGTGTAGCGTAAGTAAGGTAGCGTTACGTTACCCTAAGCCTGAACTTAGGGTAATTAGTTTAGCACAAAGCCTACCAGGTTGCCCTATCTGCGCTTCAACTGGCTTTTGTACACGGGGCCACCTAACTGGTTACGGGGTCTGTACCTGTCTTTAGGGTCGCCGTGCCAGTTAGCGAGGGGTAGGCTTTGCCCCGCTGGGTCAGCCTCCTGTTGCGGGGTGAGTGGCCGATAACGAGGGTCTCGCTCAGCCTCTTGTAATTGGCCATGTAACGCCATTACCCCATAGCGTAGGCAGTCGGCCACATCCTCAAACGGATGCTCTTCATGCAATACCTCGGGGTTATTGGCTCGCCAGCGGTAGCCCCCTTCAAGGGCAGAAACAAGCGTGGGGCAGGTGTCGGCATCCACCAACAAAGCAGGGGTGACGGCGTTACCTGGGTAGAGCCTACGGCGTTGCATCAGTAGGTGCCGCACCCGAGAGATACTTTCGGCCAGCGGTACCCGTTGCGTGTTGGGGCGTAGGCCAAGCGATTCCAGCGTTTCAATATCTGTGAGCGGGGCAGAGCTGTTTTTTTGCTTGCCCGCAATGTCGCACCAGTCCACCACTTGGGTAGGGTGCGCAAAGCGGTCGGCGGTGATGGCCAGTACCCGCTTGGCAAAGGCTTCTGTGGCCTCTTCTTCGCCCACCAGCTCGTGCAGCACGTGGATGCGTCCCGTCTCGTCGGCCTGCATCCACAAACAAGCGGGGAAGTGATAGCCAAAGTCCCACACACGTAGCAGTTTATGCAGCGGGTTATACTTGCCCTCTCGCTTATGCTCGGGGGTAAACTCTTTAAATACACGGCCTTTTAGGCTGAGGTTATAGTCAATGTCCAGCTCTCTGGCCACAGCGTCTGGGGCCATGCGTAGGCACTGTTGGGCGTACCACGCATCGGTTTTGGTGGGGTGCAGTCGCCAATGCAGGGTGGCCACCCGTACGGTGTTGCTATGGCGCACTTGGGCAAAGGTGTTGTTGCGCCCATGCGGGGTAGAGACCACAATGCGGCAGGGCGACGCTTGCCCAGCGGCGATATAGGCGTTGTCGTCGTTGCGCCAATAGGCAAACTCGTCCATTAAAATGGCTTTATAGCGGCCGCCTCGGCTAAAGTCGGCGGTGCTGGCCTCGCCAACAATTAGGTTGCCCGTGGCGGGGTTAATCAGCCTAAACTTGGGTTGATGCTTGCGCTCGTTAAAGCCTTTGGGCAGTAGCCACTTGGGTTGGTATTTAAGGTTAAAGCGGAGTTTTTCAAACAGGCTGGCCATGTCGCCCTTGTTGTCAACGGCGGTTTTGTTGCGGCTACCCAGTAGGTAGTGCGCCCCAGGCTTGCCAAACAGCCAATCGTGCTGCATGAGCAACACCACCAGCCAGCTTACGCCCATGTCTCGGCTTTTTTCTACCAGTAGGTCGTGGCCGTGGGTAATGGCTTGCCGAAGTTTGGCTAACAGATCCAGCTGAAAGCGGTAGGGTACCATGGGTTGCACGGCTTGGCGTTGGCGGGGGTCAAAGGTAAAGCAGAAGAAGCTGATCCAGAAGCTGGGGTGGCGTTTGCATAGGGTAAAGAGCATGGCTTTGTGCTGTGGGCTGTACTTGGCCATGGCGTTAAGCTTGTGGCGTAGGCGCAGGTGTTGCGCTAAGTTTCGGGTGGAGGTGGGTGTGGTGGTTGTCATGGTGGGGTGGTGGTTTGGGGTAGGGTGGTGAGTTTACGCATCACAGGCTCTCGCACCGCTCCACTTTTGGGGGAGAGGGCAGGGTGTGAGGGACGGCCAAAAGAGCGACACGACATGTATCGCTAGTGGGCGAAGGTGTGTTGTGGGGTGTTGGGTAAGCGTAAGGCTAAACTGGGCGATAGGAGCCACAGCTTAGTCGGTCATCACGTGGTGCTATTGGTAGTATAGCAGGTGTTGTGAGCAAAGCATAGCGAAGGAAATTTACGATTTGGGGGAAATGGTTTAAGTTTAGCCATGGTGGACGGTTTGAGACCCACCCACCATGGCTGTAATTTCATTATTTTCTAGGGTGATTTATCAAGCACCCACGTTTGATGTTACAGAGATGTTGTTGCATTAAGTATCAGATTTAACACTTGGGTCGGGTTGGTCTACTTGAGCTTCAAGGTGTCTCGCTATATGTTGTGAATTTCTTAGGTTAGGGTTACCTCTAATCTCCCTGATTTCTTTGAGAAGAGCTCTATTTTTCTCCTGCTGGGTTTGATTTTGATCTTCTCCATAAGCTTGTCGGTTGTAAGCGATGGAAGGGGTATTCATAAGCGAGGTTAACATCATAGTCGTTGGTAGCTCCATAAGTAAAGGGACAGTGTGTTTAACGCTAAACATAGCCGACAAGTGCGCCAGAAAAGAAAAGACTGCTACCTATCGCAGGCCGTTACGAGCTATGCCATACTACGGTTAACGTCGTACTTTTGCTTAGCTTAAAGGAGGCGAGTGTCTTAGCGTTTTAGCACTTTGGTTGAGAGTTACTGAAACCATTAGGCTAAAACAGCGTCAAAGCCAGCGTGGCCAATAGCAACCCTGCACACTGTACAAAGTATAAGCGACGCACCACTTGCTGTTCGCTCAACCCGCCCAGCTCAAGGTGGTGATGCCACGGAGCCATGCGTAACAACCGCTTACCCGTGCGTTTAAACCACGCCACTTGCATAATCACGCTAAGGGCTTCTAGTACAAACACCAGCCCCGCCCCCAACAACAGCCATTCTGTGCGGGTAATCAGGGCGAGCGTGGCAATGAGGCCGCCTAGGGCTAAACTGCCCGTATCGCCCATAAACACTTTGGCGGGGTAGCGGTTGTGGTTTAAAAAGCCACACACACAGGCACCTACCACCATCGGCCACACCGCTAAGGGATGCCCCTGCAACAGACACACCAACACCAGCCAAAACAGCGTCATGGCTGAGGTGCCTGCTGCCAGCCCGTCTAGCCCATCCGTCAGGTTAACGGCGTTGCTGGTGGCGGTAACCACCAAGGCGGCCAGTAAGGGGTAGCCCCACCCTAACGTGACGACCCACGGGCCAATGGCCGTGGTTTGGTAGCCTGCCCACTGCATCAGCACCAAGCCCACCACCAAGCCAATGCCCAATTGCAGGGCCAGCTTGGCTTTAGCCCCCAGCCCTTTGTTGTGTTTTTTAAGGATTTTAAGCCCGTCATCGGCAAGGCCAAGGCCTGCGAGGCCTAACCAGCTAAGCAACACCACGCCATGCAGTGGCCACATGCCACTGGCCAGTTTGGGTTGCACAACCAATCCGACTAACACCACCAAGGTACTCAGCAGCACAAACCAAAGGCCTCCGCCTGTGGGGGTGCCTGTTTTGGCGTGATGGTGCTGGGGGCCATCCTCGCGGACGGTTTGTTGAGCGGCTAAGCCCTGTAATCGCCGAATAAACCAAGGGAAGGTCACCACCGATAGGCCATAGGCCAGCAGTAACATCATTAGCAACACACCGCTTAGCATGGCACGGTCTCCGCTGGTGGGGGGGCGGCTTGCAGGGCAGCCACCACCGCTTCAAGCTGGTAACTGCGTGAGCCTTTAAACAAGGCATGGGCATGGGGCGTGGTGCGCTGGGCAAACCCTAAACGTAAAGCCTCTGCCGCCTGCTGTGCCGAGGCACAACGCACCACATGTAGCGACGCTGGCAACGCTTCGGCTACCCACGCCAACGGCGAAGGCTCGTTGGCGGGGAGGTTGGGGGGATCGACTAATATAACGCTACCCACGGGGTGAGACACACTTTGGGCAAACGTGGCCACTTGCTGCCCCAACGCCACGTGATAGTCTTGGGCAAATTCGCCAAGCTCATTCATCCCCCCTAGCACCAAAAACACCGTGGACGGTGGCTGCGAGGCCAACAGTAGGGCAAAGGCATTGAGGGCGGCTTGCATACTGGCGGGGTTGGCGTTATAGGCATCATCAATCAGGGTGACGTTGGGGTCGCCTTGCCAAGGGAGGCTCACCCAGCGGTCGTGTTGGGGGGCGTTGGCTTGGTGTAAGGCTTCGGCCAAGGCCTTGGCGGAGTAGCCCAAGGCCAGCCCCACTTCTAGCATGAGTAGGGTGTTGATGACCGCATGGCTACCAGGTAGCGGTGCCACCAGCCGATGCCCCTGCCAGCTAAAGGAGAGACAGCCTTGCTCGTTGGGGGTGTCGCTCACCTCTTGGGGGGTGACCCAGTGGGTGGAGCCTTGCCATACGGTGGGTAGCACTTGGCGTAGGTAAGGGTCGGTGCCGTTGGCTACCACCACCCCTGTCTCGGGGTTGAGGCCTGCTACAATCTCAACTTTGGCTTGGGCAATGGCCTCTAACGAGCCTAAATACTCAATATGGGCGGGGCCAATGTTCACCAACACGGCCACATCTGGCTGAGCCACCACGCTTAAGCGGGCAATTTCGCCCTTGCCCCTCATGCCCATTTCGGCTAGTAGGGTGTGGGTGGTTGGCTCAAGGCTCAGCAGGGTTTGGGTCAGGCCAATATCGTTATTATGGTTTTTAATCGTGGCTTGGGTGGGGGCAAGTTGGCTCAACAAGCCTTGTAGCCCTTGGGTGACCGTGGTTTTGCCACTACTGCCTGTAATGCCCACCACTTTGGCGTGGGGGTTGCGCTGGCGGTGGGTCGTCCCCAAGGCCATGTACGCCCACAGCGTATCAGCTACCAGCAGTACGGGGCAAGCAACGGTTGCCTGCTCACGGGGGGTTAGCCCTTGCCACCAAGCTTGGCAGGCAATAACGGCTTGGGCGTGTTGGCTTATAGTGCGAATAAAGCTGTGGCCGTCAAAGCGTTCGCCTTTAAGGGCAAGGTACACGGCGGGCGGGGCTGTGGGGGTCAGCTTGCGAGAGTCGGTAACGACGGGGACGCTAAGGGGCTGATCGCCTGTTGGGGGGAGGGGTTGGCCAACCCAAAGGGGGCTAGCCTGTTGGGCAAGTTGATGCGGATGCCCCGCAGGCAGTGCGGCGGCTAGGGCTTGGGTTAGCTCGTCGAGGGTAAAGTGGGCAACCATGTAGGGGCATCCTGCTTTTAGTAACACACATCACGGGGTGAAGCTTTATTGTCGCCTGTTTGGGGCAGAGTGTCTAGTGGGTAGCGGTAGGTCGTACCCTTAATCCGTGGGCGTTGGGTTTACTAAAGCACGCCTAAAAGCGAGCTTCACGTCTCTATAAGAAGGTTGGTGAGTTAGGCGTGGTTGAGTTCTCTGTCATTACGTTACAGTGCTTATCAAAACTTACATGTTATATCATTTATATTTGTATTTGCACTGCTTAAACATATGGTTAAGATGCTGTTTTTTACAGGGCGCAATTCTATTTAGATTGTTTTTTTATTAAATTGTGACTTTGATGAGTCGTTACACAACAATTGAGGATGAAAATTATGGCAAGTATTGGTACAGCAGAAGCAATGAAAGAGCTTTACCGTGTAAAATACAGTGTAATAGGTCATGATGATTTGTTAAACCGTGCTGCAGGTGCATTTAACCACGTAGCGAATCAGGATCACAGTGGTCAAGAATCACCCCTATTCAATGGGACACAGCATTCATTTGGTGGTGCTCGTTTAATAACTTTAGATGATCTTT
Organism: Vampirovibrionales bacterium; assembly: GCA_044347425.1. GTDB lineage: Bacteria > Cyanobacteriota > Vampirovibrionia > Vampirovibrionales > JAJTHC01 > JBIKUS01. Next base: position 6,007 of record JBIKUS010000052.1, read on the forward strand.
CACCATTGGCAATTTCTCTAAACGGTTGGACAAGTGATGCAGAAATGGCAGCAGTACGTCGCTTGAGGAGTGCTGTTGAAAATAATGGTGGCGCTTTAAATCCCTTTGAAATGGCAGATTTAATATATAGGGACGTTTAATATATAGGGACGGTGCATATGGTAACGCCTTATTTGAGCTTCAATAACTTATAAGTATTTCCCTTTCCTTTCTTTAAGGAGAGGGGGGCTTAACGCCTTACCTGTACTTTAGCCTTCAGTACGGCCTTTGCGCCACCAACTGGAGGCTTTTGTCGTGGGCGGGCTTGCAGGTTGTTGCGCCTGTTGTGCCTCGTGGGCAATTAGCTTGGCCAAGCCTGCATCGGTTTGCAGATGGTTTAGCCCCGCTTGCACGTCGGCCAGTAGGGTTTGCGCCTGCTCCTCGTCAAACACAAAGGCCGTACGCACGCCGTTAAGCACAAACTGTTGACGCAAAGCGTGTGTAATGCCCAAGTGCTGGTACAGCTTCACAAACTCGTTGGTGCTGTTACTGTTGGAGACGGTTTGATTGTCTGAACTAATCGACGCCAGCACGCCTGCCTCTAAAAAGCGACGGGCGGGGTGGTGCGTGTAGGAGGGGATATGCGGATGGTGCGGCAATACGGCGAGGGTTTGAGCATTACTTTTGGGGCAAAGCTCCACCCCAACGCCTTTGGTTTTAAGCAGCTCAAGCAGGTCGGGGTGGCCATCAGCGTGAATGCCGTGGCCAATACGCACGGGGGTCAACTCGTCCCACGCCAGCTCTACCGAGAGGCGCACACTTTCGGCTCCTGTTAGCGTGCCTGAGGTGGGGGTTTCGCCAGCGTGCAGGGTAATGCCCAAGCGTTGGTGCAAGAGGCCTCGGCCTGCTTGTTGCCGATTATAGGTTTTCACCCAATCCAGCATGGGGGCAAAATCGGTAATGGGGTTGTCGGCCTCGTTGCCTGCAATATCCACCCCCACCACGGGGTAGCCCTGTTGTTGCAGGCGTGCCGCCATTTTGGCCACTTCAAGCGCACGTTTTACCTTGCGAGGCAGGCCCGTGTCGGGGTCAAGGGTGGGGTCGCCATGGCGATAAGCCGTCATAATCAGGCCATAATCAAAGCGTTTACCGCTACGTTGCGCCACCAGCTTGCCGTCGTTGAGGCCTTCGCAAATAAAGCGGGTGAGTTCTTCGGGGGTGCCGCCTTTGCCAAAGGGGTTAAACCGTATTTCGGCGTAGCGCACGTGGTCGTCCACCGCCCGATGCACGTAGAGGTAGGCGGCCATATACTGTGCGCTTAAGCTCCGCACCAGTTGGGCAGAGCGGTCATACGCCACACGGTAGGCCTCAAGGGTGGAGCGGTCGCCGCCTTGCGCCCACGGGGGAGCGGGGGTGTCGGCATGGTCGTCGTCGGGGGCGAGTTCTGGCCACTGCTCGTAGGTAATGCCCCTGTCCACCCTAAAAAAGTGGCGTAGGGTTTCCCATTCAAGCCCTTCACGCTGGCCAAGGTCAATCAGCCGAGCTTTGAGTACCGAGATATCGCTGGAGCCACCCAGATGGTCATGCAAAACCACCTTAGGCGTTAGCCTAATAAGGCGATAGATAGCGTCATCAATGGCCATACAGAAAACCAAGCTGGCGAACGGTATGGTGGGGTGCAAAAACACCTAAAAAAAGAAAAAAGAAAAAAATCGCCAACAAACGGAAATCCTCAAAATAGAACAACGTAAAGAAACGTTTGTTTCTGCCCTAAAGCATCAGCTAATTTAGTGATACGCTTAGCCTACAAGACTTTTTTCTGTACTTGGCTAAACACCAATTCCACAGGGGTGTCTCGGCCAAAAATGGAGACCATGGCCTTGAGCTTCTCTTTTTCGGGGTAGACTTCGGTGACGGTGCCTGTAAATTCGGCGAAGGGCCCCGAGATAATCTCGATGAGGTTGCCAGCGGCCAAATCCACCTGAATCTTAGGCGCAAGGGGCTGGTTGGCCATGAGGATGCGGCGAATTTCAGAATCACGGGCGGCCACAGGTTTCTTTTCACCACCCACAAACTTGGTGACACCTGGGGTGTAACGTACCACGTACCACGAATCGTCATCCATAATCATCTCAACCAGTACGTAGCCGGGGAAGACGTTCTCGTCACGTTCGATGCGTTTGCCGTCTTTAATTTTGGTGACGGGCTTTTGTGGCACTTCAACCCTAAAGATTTTGTGCGCCATGTTCATGCTTTCGGTGCGTCGCTCTAGGTTGAGCTTGACCTTGTTTTCATGCCCGCTGTAGGTGTTAATAATATACCAACGCTTGCGTTTGGGCTTAGAGATGACGGAGGTGCCTTCGGCCATGGCCTCGGCTTGGTAGTCGTCCCGCTCAGTCATCGAGCTGATGCCTTCGTCCTCAGAGTGGGGTTTGGGCTGGCTGGTGGGCAGCACTTCGCTGAGGTGTTCGGAGGGGAAGAGGTGGTTAGCATCGGTGTTGGGCATGGGGGGTGTCCGCAAGCAAAGGGGGTAACAAAGGGCAAGGTGCGTAAGCTAAGTGAAGCCTTGGGGCGGGGTCACTCAATTCAACCTAGTGGCTTATAACATCAGCATAGGTTAGCTTGAGATGAAACTAACACAAAGCCCTCGCTCTGCCAAGGGGGTGTTTGGCCTTAGCCACTTATTTAGTTTGACAGGGCTACATAATGGCAGGTATAGTTTTTGTACTGTGTTTAATCCCCTAGCTCATAAAAGGTGTTGGTTATGAAAGTATGGTTGCAACGGTTGGTAGCAGTGGCGTTTGTGTTGGCTTGTGCTTTGCCCTCGCTGGCTTTGGCTGGCCAAAAACGAGTGGCCGTGCTTGATTTTAAACCCGCCACCACCTTTAGCTACAGTTGGTTTAACTTGTTTGATATCACCTCGGGCATCCCCGACCAATTGGTGACCAAACTGGTTGAAAGCAACGTGTACACCGTGATTGAGCGTGAACGCCTCGCCGATATTTTAGGCGAGCAAGACCTTGGCCAATCAGGCCGAATTGATGCCACCAACGCCATTAAATTGGGTAAATTGCTTGGGGCTGACGTACTCATTACAGGCTCTATCACCAGTTTTGGCTTTGATGGCCAAGCCGTAGGCACCAATGCCTTTGGTATTGCGGGTAATTACATCCCCGGTATTGCGGGTAGCTTGGTGGGCAACTTGGCAGGCAACCTGAGTAAGGACGACCGCAAGGCCAAAGTAGAACTTGACGTACGCATGATTAACACCACCACAGGCCAAATTATTGGCGTGGCTCACGGTGTGGGCATGGCCGACCGCAAGAGCTTTAACGTGGGCGGGTTGGTCAACAAACAAGCCTACGATTTTGAACAGCAAATTATGAGCGAGGCCATCAAGCAAGCCGTCGGCCAACTCACCCCTACGCTCATTAGCTATGCGGACAAAGTGGTAGAAACCGCCCATAGTGTGGATACCGTGATTGCTGATGTGACGGGGGGTATTATCACCCTCAACGCTGGTAGCAGCTCGGGGCTTAAAAAAGGCGATAAGTTGGCCGTTAAGCACGTGGTGAAGGTGATTAAAGACCCTGCCACGGGCAAAGTGATTAGGGAATTAAGCGAAGAGATTGCTACCCTGCAAGTCACCCAAGTGGGCGACGGTTACGCCGAAGCCAAGGTACTGACTGGCCAAGCCGACAAAGTGAAAGCGGGCCTTAAAGCCAGCACCGTGGTGAATTAGTAAAATGAGTCTGATGCAAAACGTCTCTAACGCCGAACTGGCCAAACTGTTGAGCGAGCCTACGGGCAACTTGTTAGTGCTAGATGTGCGTACCCCTGCCGAGTATTTAGGGTTGGGGCATTTGCCTAACGCCCAAAACCTGCCCGTGCAAACCATTAGCCAGTGGGCTGCCGAGATTGCCCCTGATCAACCCTTGGTGGTTATTTGCCAGCACGGTAGGCGTAGCGAGTTTGCCGCCCAATTTTTAGAAGATAACGGCCATCAGGCTCCCATTTACAACCTTGCCCAAGGCATGAGCGAATGGGATGGCGACCTTATCCTGTCGGCGTAAGGCTGGTGTTGCCAAGCTAACTGTACTGTGGCGATGGCTAGCTTTGGCTTTTCGACGAGGCATGGGTATGGCTGCCCTCACCACCACCGCTGACCCGCCTTTACGGTTGGTGGGGCAAGCCCGGTGGCTTACCCTTGCCAAAGCGTGCGGAGCCTTGAATGCAGGGCTACTGTTGGCGGTGTATCAGCACGCCCTACCGTGGCAAAGCTGTGCCGTGCTGGCCTTAGGGGTGAGTGGCCTTTTGGCTCTCTGCCTGTGTTTCTCTCGCCCGCTTACCCCACGGACGGTGCGCTGGGGGCTGGCCTTGCTCTTGCTCGCGGTAGGGGCGAGTGTTGGCGGTTGGCGGGTGGGTCAACTCCCCCACGCCCCGCAAGGCCACACGCAACAAGCTACCCTCACGGGCGAAGTACAGCCCTTTCACAAAGGCTGGATTTTACAAACGGCAGAAGGGTTGCGGGTGTTGGTACGCTCTTCGCCCACCAGCCGCTTACCCACGCCCCAAGCAGGCGATACCGTTGCCCTCACCGCCTTGGTGGAACTCCCCCCCGACAAGCCCCCCTACCCCGCCGCTTTTCATCAACGAGCGTATCTGTTGGGTTATGGGCTACACGCCACGGCGTATCAGCCCACGGTACTTAAACCGCTTGCCTCGTGGCAACAACACCCCCACCCCCTAAGGCGACAGCTTTGGCGGTTGCACCATGCCCTAGAAGCGTGGCGGTTGCACTGGCTGGCCGTGGTACAAGCTCAGCTTGGTCAGGTGGGCGGGGCTTTATTGGCCTCGTTGGTGATTGGCGAACGAGCCGCCCAAGTACCCGCCAACGTGGCCGATGCCTTTAAACAGACGGGTTTGGTACACTACCTTGCCGCCAGTGGCATGAACGTGGGCGTGGTGGGCGGAGCCGTATGGTGGCTGCTGGGGTTGCTCCCCTTGCCGTGGCGGGTGCGCTTGCTTGGCGTTATGGTGATGGTGTGGGTGTACGCCAGCTTGACGGGTTGGCCTCCTTCTATTCAGCGGGCGGCTACGGTGATGGAATTGGGCTTGGCGTTGAAGTTGGGGTATCGGCAATTGCCCCCCGTGGCGGCCTTGCTTGTGGCCGTTAGCTTATTGGCCGTGTGGCAACCGTGGGTGTGGCTGGGGCTTGGGTTTCAGCTTTCTGTCGTCACCGCCTTGGGCATACTGGCCACCTTGCCCCATCTACAACAAGCCTATGCCACGTGGGTGGGTAGCCGTGGCCAAGCCCTGATGCTGGCACTGGCCGTACCGACCGTGGCGCAAGTGTGGGCGACGCCGTTGTTGTTGTTCCATTTTAACCAGTGGGCGTGGCATAGCGTGGTGCTGAATGCCTTGGTGGCTCCAGTGGTGGGGGGGCTGACGCTGGTGGGCTTTGTGTCGGCCTTGGCCACGGTGCTGGGGCTTGGCACCTTGGGGGGATGGCTGCTTTGGCCACTGAAGCCTGTGGTGTGGCTGTTTGCTAGCGTCGCCCAGTGGGGTAGCCAACAAGGCTGGGCGATGCACACCGTGGCTTCGCCGCCAGCACTGACGGTGGTGCTGTGGCTGTTGGTTCTGTTGGCGATGGTGGGCTGGGTGTGGCCTTACCGCTGCTCTCGGGTGCGGCGGGGTGTGGCCGTGGGGGCTTTGCTGCTAGTGGCGCAACTGCCGTGGTTGGTGCAGCAGGCAAACTCGTGGCGGGTGGTACAACGCCAACCGTGGCAAGTGTGGGAGACCCCCGTGCCTGCTTGGCTTTTTTACCCCCAAGCTCATGGGCGGGTGGGGCGTGTGCCTACATTGGTGCTACTGCCTGCCAGCATTAGCGGGTGGGAGGCGCACCAAGTGGCGCAACGCTGGCAAAAAACGTATGGGGCAGAGCGGGTAACGTGGGTAACCGTGGGCAATAGGCCTTGGCGACCCGAAAAACAAGCCGACTTTGCCCAAAGTTTAGGCCTACGGGAGGCGAAGGCGTTGACGTTGGCGCATTGGCCGTTGGCTTTGCCTAACTCGGCTGAGGGTGCGCCTGTGTTGCCCGTGTGGCAACCGTGGCAAGGGGGCAAGGCAGGGGAGTCGCCTGTGTTGTGGGCGGTGCATAATGGGCAGGGGATGTTGGTGGTGCTTGGCCAGCAGGCGGGCTATTGGGGGCCCGATTGGGGCGACGATGCGCTGGAGGTTCCGTTGGCGAGGCGGGTGCTGTGGGCGACGACTACCAAGGGGCTGGCTGGCTCAAAGCCTCTTGGTATAGAGTAGGCGACCCGTTTTGGCCTCAATTTAACCCGATTTAACCCCAAATCGTAAATTTCCTTCGCTATGCTTTACAAAAGCAATACTTTATAATGAAGAAAGGCCGTAAGTGGCCGTTTACTCAATAAGAGATAAGGAGATGACCACTCGTGGTTAAGTTTAAGATAAGTAGGTTAGATGGAACCGAAGGAGGAGACGTTGAAGTAGAGGGAGAAGGGGGAGACACTACGGAGCCAGTCGTTATTAAGGGTGGGGTAGTGTATGAAGAACCTAACCCCGACGAGTTACCACCCGACCCAGGGCCTGCAGTACCTTACCCCCGTACGCCTGAGGAAGAATACGACGAGTTTGCTAACCGCATTCTAAAGGCGACGCTTCAGCTTGTTAACGACTTGCGTACGAACCGCCAACGTGAAACCAGTGTGGACGTGGTGGATTTAGACCTTGCGGGCAGTACCCGCCTCGTCTACTCACTACTGGAGCAAAACTTTCAGGTGGCGGTTAACCCCAGCACCCTGCCCAAACAACACAGGGATATCCCTTGGCAATCGCTAATAACGGCGCACCCAGGCATTGACAACAGTGCCACGCAAGCCCTACAAGCCTTGCAAAAGGAGTTTAACAAACCCATACAAGTGGTGGCGCAGGCTCGTAAAAACGTGGCACCACTATGGACACAAGCCCTACCGTGGCCAACACCAACCCCGTCTCCACGCCAAATAGAAGGTGCAGGGCAGGTGTTTGAGCAGTCGCAAGCCCCTGCCGCACCTTGGCCAGTGGCACCCACCCAACCCGATGCGGGCTATGATGCCCGTACCCAATGGCTTGAAGGGCAGAACGAGGCTAGGTTACAGGCTTATGCCCAACAGCAGGGGGGCAGGCAACAGGTAGTGTTGCAGGCTAGTCAGCCTCGTAATGCTTATGGGTGGTTAGCACAGCGGATGGGTAACCTGTTTAGCCCTGCTGCCTATGCCGCACCCGTCCCCCAACGGCCAGTGTCGCCTGCACCGCCGAGTTTACCGAGTAAAGCCGAGCTTAATGAACGCATGCGTTTGATAGAAGACGTGTTAGGCAGACGTATGTTTGACAAACACGATTATGACTACCCGTATGAGCAAGACAGCAC
>JBIKUS010000171.1:0-3639 GCA_044347425.1 Vampirovibrionales bacterium
CGATAATGTGCTACTAGCCGAAGCTATTAGCCGTTTTGTGGCCAAAACCAAGCTCAAGCCCCGACTTTACCTTGAGCCTGATGCCATTGGCCACGCCCTCACCTTTAGGTGGGAACACCCCGAAATGAAGCGGGCGCAAGACACCTACACCCAGCGGATGCAAGCCCTTGGTTATTTGGTCAAGCTCTACAGCCAAGCAGGTGCCGAGGTGTACTTGGATATTGCCCACAGCGCATGGTTTAACACTACCGAGCATGTGGCGCAAATGGCGCAAGCCCTTAAGGAAGCCAACTTGCAACAGGCCACGGGGCTTGTGACCAATATCTCTAACCGCCAGCCGTTGCTGTTGCCACAGGGCGTGATGCCCAGCTATACCCAGCGTAGCGAGGCGGGGTATCTGCAGGAGTTACTGACCCTGTTACCCAAGCGACACAAGCCCTATGCTATTGTGATTGACACCAGTCGCAACGGCGGAGCCATTACCAAGCCACGAGCTTACTACCTTGCCCAATCAGGCGAGTTGTTAGACAACCAAAGCCCCACGGGCAGGTTGGTAGGTACGTGGCGGCAAGACCAACGCACCAAGGAGCTGTGGCTACACCCTTACCTTGGCACGAGCAAATCGCTCACCCGCTTATTGACCCGTGAGAAGTACAAGATTGATGATGCCCACAAGCGTTTGGTGGCTCCGCCGTGGTTAGACCCTATTGGCGATGTGCAGCTAGGAGTTGCTCCTGCTGATAAACCCGCCGAGCCAGTGGTAGCTGGTGCCAATTACCGCTATGTAAAACCCCCCGATGAATGCGACGGTAGCCTGAATTGCCCACCAGGCCACCCCAAAAGCAGTGCTTTAGCTCAAACGCAAACCTTACAAGGCGCACGGCAAACGCCTCCCCTACCTGCAGGGTGGGACGATTAAAACTTTTAGATGATACTAATTACCAAGATAGGACCTTCTGCGTGAGTCCGAAAGAGAGGAAGGAGGCTCTTACGCCCATGACGAATGACGAACTAAACACCCTACTGGCGGGTGAACCCCTATGGCAAACGCTCGATGTGCGTGGCCTGATGCTGAATCACCTGAAAACCCTTGACAAGACCATGGTTGAGCAATGGTTTAGCGAGGCTCTCCCCGACCTATCGGCAGAGCATGTAAGGGGCTACCTTTACATGAAGCGACAGTAGCTCATTCAGTTAATTCTCGAACCACAAGCTTTTTGTGTTGAAGAAGATGTATAAGCCTTATGTAACTCGTTTTTAAGCTAAGCAAAAATCCCCCCTGCATTACTTAAGCAAAGCAAGGGGGACAAATTGAAATGGAGTTTACGTACCTTGGGCAGCCGTCCAGCCTTTTTCACCATCAAAGGTGCAAAGGTGTTCGGTTTTGATAAAATCGAGGCCAGCAGCATCTATGCGACGCAACAACTCGATAATATCGGCGTGGCTAACGTTGCCATTGTCGGGGGCTGCAAAACGGCAACGCCAGTGGTCGGTACAGAAGGTTTCGGCGAAACCTTTGGGGTACACTTTTTGGCCACGGTTGCTAATCACTTGCAAGGGCAGTGTGTCTAGCTGAAGAGCTTCAAGCTTAGCACCCAAGTCATCAGGGCTAATGCCTAAATTGTGGATGAACACGTCCACGCCTTTAAGCTCTTTTTTGGCGGGTACGGTTGGGCGATACAAAGGTTTTGGCTCGCCTGTTTTGCTTGGGGGAGCTTGGTAAGTGACTGCCTTGAGCTGGCTAGGTTTTTGGCCTAAACGAGCAATGACGGCCTCGGCAAATTGGCTGGTGCCCACCTTCTCTTTGCTGATGCCTTCTTTAAAGATGTCGTAGGTGTGTACGCCATCTTCAAGGGTTTTAAGCCAGCCGTTATGCACACGTTCGGCCACGTCGTACTGACCAATATGGACGAGCATCTGCACGGCACCGAGTAGCAAGCCACTGGGGTTGGCCATATTTTGGCCAGCACGCCTTGGGGCAGAGCCGTGAATGGCTTCAAACATGGCGGCTTTTTCGCCAATGTTGGCACTACCAGCCAAGCCAACGGAGCCTGCAATTTGAGCTGCCACGTCGCTTAAAATATCGCCGTAAAGGTTAGGCATCACAATCACGTCAAACGCTTCGGGCGAATCGGCCAATTTGGCTGCACCGATGTCAACAATCCAATGCTCGTTTTCAATTTGAGGGTATTCAGCGGCAATTTCGTCAAACACCTTGTGGAACAAACCATCGGTAAACTTCATAATGTTGTCTTTGGTAAAGCAGGTAACTTTTTTGCGGTTGTTGGCCACGGCGTATTCAAAGGCGTAGCGCACAATTTTCTCAGAGCCTGGGCGAGAAATCAGCTTAAGGCACTGGTACACTTCATCGGTTTGGCGGTGTTCAATACCAGCGTACAGGTCCTCTTCATTTTCGCGCACAATCACCACATCCATGGTGGGGTGTTTGGTGCGCACAAAGGGGTGGTAGGCCACGCAAGGGCGAATGTTGGCGTACAAGCCCAAGGTTTTACGGGTGGTTACGTTAAGCGATTTAACACCGCCACCTTGTGGGGTGGTGATAGGGGCTTTTAAAAACACACGGGTTTTCAGGATGCTATCCCACGAGCTGTCTTCAATACCACTCATAATGCCCTTGGCGTAGAGTTGTTCGCCAATTTCAATTTCTTCAATGGCGATGCGTGCGCCTGCGGCTTGAATAATATCAAGGGTGGCCTGCATAATTTCGGGGCCAATGCCATCGCCACGGGCAACGGTAATGGGTACGGGGGCTTGGCTGGCGTTCAGGGTAGCGGTGGCTCCCTGCGCTTGGGTCTGTGTCATGGGTGTGTTCCTTACTAAAGGCGACGGTTGAGAGAAGTCAACAAACGGTAACGCTTTGTTATGCTAACACAAGGTGGGTTCTAAGAGCTATGGCTGGTTGTGTTTTCTCATCCCCTCACGTGTTGGCAAAAAAGTTGAGTGACACTCTCCTGCCCTTGCGCTACACTGGTGAGTGTCTCGTTGTGTGGTGTGGTTGTGTTGCTTGTGCTTAACCCCAGTTATTTAGCCGTAGGAGCCGTTTGTGCTGGCTTGCTGATGGGTTTAACACCCTTAGCTTATGCCGAGGATGAAGCCCTCGCCAGCCCGCAAGAACCTGCCAGTATCGCCACGCCTGCCTCAACTGAACCACCTGCCGAGCCACCAAAGCCAGACCCTGCGCTACAAGCCACCGTCATCACCGATGACCCTTTTGCAACCCCGCCCGACCAAGCCAAGGGCGAAGTGGTGGATATTGTGAGCGATACGCTGACCTACGACGACGTGAAGCAAGTGTATGTGGCTACGGGGCAAGTTCACGTCATCATCAGCAACCAAAACAGCGAACTCATCGCCGATAAAATTACCTACGACCCCGCCAAAGCCACGCTCCTAGCCGATGGCCACGTGCAGATTATTCGCAACGGCGAAGTGACCCGTGGCAGCTACGCCCGCATCGCCCTTAACCGCGAATCGGTATTATTAGACGATGCCACCACGAAGATAGAGGCCATACGAGTCAAAGCCAAGCAAGCCTTCGTCAACGAAGCCTATGTGCGTATGGTGGATGGTAAGCTGGTACTTAGCCGAGACCAACTGGTAGCCCAAGCCACGCAAACC
>JBIKUS010000172.1:0-3609 GCA_044347425.1 Vampirovibrionales bacterium
ACCACCTGGTAGCCAACGCCTACCGTGGCACCATTTTAGAGCAATCTCACACGGCGCACTGGTGTCTGTTGGGTGCTTCTGGGCAAGTGCTGGCCTCCTCTACAGGGGGCGAAGCGTGGCAAGCCTCGTGGCGGTCGGCAGCCAAGCCCTTGCAGGCATGGGCAGCCCTCAGCCAAGTTGAACCCAGCGCATGGGTTACCCTGCCGCCCGAGGCCTTAGCCGTGGCCTGTGGCTCGCACAGTGGCCTTTTGGCGCACCATGTGGCGGTAGACCATTGGCTACAACAAGCTGGCCTTGGCCACGAACAACTCGCCTGTGGAGTGCATCCCCCTTTAGCCAGCCAAACGCATCACCCCAACACGGCCAAGGCCAATAACTGTAGTGGTAAGCACGCCTTGCAAGTGTGGGTGTGCGTGCAACGCCACTGGCCTACAGGTACGTATACCTTGCCCAAGCACGTGCTACAACAAGCCATCGCCCAACAGTTGCAAGGCCTTTGCCCGCAGCACCCCCTGCACTGGTCAACCGATGGGTGCGGCTTGCCCGTGCCAGCCAGCAGTTTGTTAGGCTTGGCACAAGCCGTACAACAGTGGACAGCCGACCCTGTGGGGCAACGGTTGTGGCAGGCCATGCGAACCCACCCTTACTACTTGGGCGGGCCCAATAGGCTGGATACAGTGTTGGCCATGGCCAGCCCCTTACTCAGTAAAACAGGTGCCGAGGGCTTGGTCTGGGTATGGCACCCTGCCCACAACGAGGTACTGGTGCTTAAAACCACCTCGGGCGATTGCGCTGCACGGGATAGGCTTGTGGTGTGGCTGTTACAACAACTGGGTTGGCTAACCCCGCCCATGGCGTTACGCTGCCAAGCGCAATTGCTCAGCCTACAAACCCAACGGCGCAACCACCATGGCGAGGGCATTGGTGTTTGGGAATGTAGCAAAACTCGCTAAGGTTAACGAGACGACAAGCACGTGTTCTTCTGCAAATCAGCAGGTAACGCCTCTACGCTTTTGGTTAAGGTACTGCTAACACTGGCCAATGTTGGGGCTTGCCCTTGTGGTGTCAAGGCCTCTAGCGGTAGCACCTGCTGCACACCTGTGGTGGGCGACAGCCAAAGTAGGGTGGGTACTTGGGTGATGCCCAACACATCTACCATTAAACGTTGCTGGGGGTCATCAGCATTCACCATCACCAACGGGGCGCACTTTGTCTCATCCCCTCTACCTACCCACACCTTATGCAGCAAGGGCGTGAGTGCTTGGCAAGTGGTGCAAGTATCCGTATAAAACTCTACCAACAGTAACGGCTGTTGTTTTTGCGCCACATACTGTGCCAAAGGCTGATCGGTTTTAGCGTAACTACTGGGTAGGCGTTGCCACTTGGTTTGCCCTGTGGCCAGTTGCCACCAAGCAAAACCCACGTTAAACAAACTACACACTATCACAATACTACCAACCACTAGGCCAGCGGGCTTCCACCAGTGGGCTAAGCGTGCCACGTTAGGCAGGTACCGCTTGGCTAAGCACAGGGCGCACAGCCTCGGTTAAGCTAGGTTCGGGTTGCACGCACAGTAGGTGCATTAACTGGTGAGCCACCCAACGCTCGGGGGCGTGAGCGGGTAGGGTTTGTGCTTGTTGGTAAAAACGCTGCACGGCGGGTATGGCCTTACGGCCAAAACGCACCAACACCATAGAAGCCAAGGCCTTCACATCGTCGTTAGGGTGGGTGAGGTAGGCCACAATGGCTTCAATACTCGCAGGGCCTAACGCAAGAAGTTCTTGCTCTACTTGGTTTTTGTTGTAAGGCTTACCACTGCTAATAGGGCTAAGCACGCTGGCTACAGCCAACTCTAAACTGAGGGGTGACCCTGATTCGGCCAAAGTGGCATCAGCCAAGGTTGCCCAAGACAATGTTGGTGTGAGACCCATAGCCAGCGAACGGGTGGCCATCCACTGCCCAAGCAAGGTGACCAAATGATGCACGTTGGGCAACCATGGCGATGAGGCGGGTGCATTAAAAGGCTGAATGGGGGTGAGGGTCGGCATAGGGGTTAACACAATCTTTCGGTAAGGTATGAGGCTCTAACGCCTTAACTACCTTATGGTTATACCTTAAGGCCTGCACCATTGCCTAGGGGCTGTAGGGCTTGTTCTTCTTAATTAAGCATCAAGCTTGGGGGAGACTCTTAATAATGAAGGCAGAGCAACGGCACAATATGCGGTAATGAGTGATGAAACTTTCCACAAAAGCCTTGTCTTGCCTCAATACTGCCTTTTTAGCTCTGCCCTTTTAACAGCAACAACGCACAAAGGTCACCTATAACTGTTTAACGGCGTGTTTGCTAAATCTTTATACCTTGCTTACACCAAAACACCACTACAAAAAGTAGACACCAGTTGTTGCGCCCGCTGCACAGCTTCAGCTTGGGGTGTTTGCCGAGACCCCAACCACTGACGAGCGACGGTGCCAAGCCCCGCACCGCACACCACATCAGCCAAGCCGTGTTGTGCCAATAAAGTGGGCGTGTGCTGGTTAATGCCGCCTGATACAGTAATTGGCCAAGCCTGCTCACCTTCGCCGAGCCACGGGCAGTGGGTGAGCAACAGCTTAACCCCCTCAAGGGCAGGTAGGCTACAGTTGGCCTCCGTCGTGCCAGACATGGGCTTGCCGTCCACCTGTAGCATCAGGGTAGCCCCGTCTCGGCGAGCCAGTTGGTTGAGGGTGAGGAGAGCCGCTTCGGCCTCATGCCAGTCGATTACTTCAGCAGGCCTAAAACAAAGCGAGACCAGCTTCCCCTGCCATACTTCGGCGGGTAGGCGTTGCCAAAAAGCCTGCAAAGTGTCTTGCTGGAGGTGTGCCACGTGTAGCTCTACCGCTTGCACCAAGGGGTGGTGTAACATCTCGGCCATGGGTTGGGGCAACGTGGCGAGAGGCACCATACTAAGGGCTTGCGTGGGACAGTCGGCCACGCAACGGTCGCAGCCGTAGCAGGCGGGCAGATGGATACCCAAAGGAGCTTGCGGGTCGGGCGTTAAGCTAAGGGCTTGGGTAGGGCAAAGGGGGAGGCAGACACCACAGGCAATACAGGCGGCTTGCTCTACCGCTACCTTACGAAAGTGCGGGTCGCCGTCCACATCAAGGCTCACCATAACGGGGGGCAGGGTATGGCCGTGTTGGGCAAGTTGATGGGCAACGGCTTCAAGCACGGGCAGCAGAGTAGGATGGGGACCAATATCCAGACAAGTGGCTCCTGCTTGGGCGTACACCGTGGCAAGGTGCTGCAACAGGGGAGCATCGTTAAGGCTGGCACCCGCTATCACCTTAAACCATTGCTTTTGGGCAAGGGCTTGGGTGAGTTGCGCTAAAGCGTTAGGTGGTATGAGAGCTGAGAGCATGGTTTGTAAGCGACAATTTAAAAAGATAGAAAATTATCAAAAGTATACTATTAAAACACTAACAAGCCCACACCCTGTTTACAGCGAGAGTGTTATTTAATAATGCTTGGTATGATATTCCATGCTTCTCTATCTGCTGCTGGATGAAAAACAAGGTGTTGTAACAGACGCATGGTGGCTTCAACCATGTGACTCGCTCTTGAAAAAGCAA
>JBIKUS010000173.1:0-3605 GCA_044347425.1 Vampirovibrionales bacterium
GCCTAGCCAAAATGGCAAGGCAGTTCACGGATAGAGAGAGACAATACCAAATAGGCGGTACTTGCCTGAATCGGTTTGTTGTTCGGTTGCAGTTAGGTTAAGCCCCCTGAAGCGGGGTGCTTGCTAAGATTGTCGTAGGCTGTAACATAAAGTTACAATTTAGCCCAGTCATCTCAGCCTTTTAGCATTTATGCCGATAGTACCTTTACCGTAGCACCTTACCTTACACCTTGGGGCTGTATGCAACACCACCCTCAACACTTTAATAAAGCATCCGCCCGTGCCTTTACCATGGCCGAGTTAGTGGTGGGGCTAGGCTTATTGGGTTTAATGGCCGCCATCGCCTTACCCAGCGTGGTGCAAATTAAACAAAACGACGGTGCCGTTAAGGTGCAACTACAAACCGCTGTGCAACGCCTAAGCATGGCCTACACCCAATATAAGTTAGATTATGACCCCGCTCTGACTATTGGCGTGACGCAACTAGCACCTTACCTATCCCAAAGCAAGTTAGTGACAACGGCAGCCACTATTAACACTTGGGGTGCTGCCACATCGCTTACTTGCAATTCTGCCTCTACCACCTGCTACACCATGGGCGACGGTACGACGGTGGCCACACACCCTAGTTACCGCTTTGGTAAAGGCAACGAAGTGACCCTAACCGACCGATGCCTACCCTTTTATGTGGATATTGACAGCAAGTATATTAACGGCGGAGCCACCAGCGACCTTAACACCCGAAGCGCACTGTTTTTTATGATGTATTCGGGGCAGGTGCTGTCGGCAGGGCAGTTAACGGCCACGTGCAAAACTTATAACGTCACCGCTGATGCTGACGTGAGTTGGGTACCTGCCACGTTGGCGGCCAGTAACTTACCTGTCTTACCTTGGTAAGTTAGGCCATGACCCTCACCCTGCCCTCTCCCAGTGGGAGAGGGTTATAGCGTGACGGATCCACAGCTCACCATGCGCTTGGCTCCTGTGCAGCTGGGTACGTTGTTGGGCAGGCCGTGCAGCCTTGCCCAGCCCAATAGTGCAAAGGCCAACGCCTCCTTAGCAGCGGGGGGGATGTCCAAGGCTTGGCTGGTGACAACCGTAGGTGCTGGCGCATCACCCCAATGCAGGGCGAGTTGCCGTTCAAGGGCTTGCATCAGTGTGGTATTGGCTGTACCGCCCCCACTGACGACCACTTGGCCAAGCCCTTGAGGCAAAAACCGCTGGTACGCATCGGCAATGGACCATGCGGTAAACTCGGTGAGCGTGGCCAAAATGTCTTCGTTGCTCAAGGCTTTGTAATCGGCTAGCAAGGGTTGAATAAAGGCTTGGCCGTAGTGTTCTCTCCCCGTGGATTTGGGAGGGGACAGGGCGATGAAAGGGTCGGCTTGTAGGAGGGTGAGTAAGGGCTGATGCACCTGCCCCATGGCAGCAATACCGCCGTACTTGTCATAAGGCAAACCAAACAGGTGACTGGTGGCAGCATCCAGCAACATATTGCCAGGCCCTGTATCAAAGGCCAAGGGGGCAAGTTCGGGTTGGTTAGCGGGCGGTACCCACGTCACGTTGGCAATACCGCCAATGTTTTGCAGGGCTTGCGCCTGTGTTGCGTGCTGAAAGAGCAACGCATCGGCAAAGGGGACGAGGGGCGCACCCTGCCCACCCACGGCCATATCCCCCTGCCTAAATTGGGCAATAACGGGGCAGCCCGTTTGTGCTGCCACAAGGGCGGGGTCGCCTAGTTGCAGTGACCCGCCGTGAAATCGCCCTTTAGGGGGCGAGTGCCACAGTGTTTGGCCATGGCAGGCAATGCCTAGTACAGCCTCTGGCGAAAGGTTAAACGACTCTAGGGCTTGGCTGGCCACTTGGGCAAACAGTAGGCCAAGGTCTCGGTGCAGTTGCACTAGGGCAGAGAGTGAGAGTTCACCTTGGGCTTGCACGTTGAGGAGGGTTTGTTTCAGTGGCCACGGCATGGCCACGCTGAGTAACTCTACTTGGCCAAAACGTACTGTTGGCGTAGCCAAGGGTGTGGCGGCGGGCTCCACCCAAAACTGAGCGGCTACCACGTCTACCCCATCCAACGAGGTACCACTCATCATGCCCAACACGGTGGTGGGGCGTTGTAAGCTGGCAGCAGGGTCGCCGTTAAGCGCGGCGGACAGGCAGGCGTTCCAGTTGGCGTAAAAATCGTTTAATGGCATGTTCGGTGGCTTTCTCTAGCGGGTCTACCAGCACGTGGGGGCAATCCATACGGTTGGCAGCCCAAGTATCCGTTAAAGGACGGTCGCCGACAACGGCCACTTGGCTGGCGGGCAGTTGCAACCATGCCAAGGCCGTGCGTAGCAGTTTTCGGCTAGGTTTGTGGGCGGGGCCTAACACGGGCATCCCTAGTTGGGCTTCGGCTTGGCGAAGGTATTTTTGGTTTTTGTTGTTGCTTACCACGCAACACTTAAAGCCCATGGCCTGTAGCTGCTTAAGGTAGGCAGCCATGGCAACAGTGAGTTGCTTGGTGCTGGGGCCAATCAGGGTATTGTCTAAATCAAAAATAAAGCCACGGATGCCGAAGGCTTGCAATTGGGCTAAGGGCATGGCCATAACGTTAGAACATTGCCATTGTGCTGTTAAAAACATCAAACAACCTGCTTAAAACGACAGGATAACATCGCTACAATAAACAGAAGTATACCCCAAACACACCGCTTTGGCTTACACCCCCAGACTAACGCAAGAGGCTAACGCAAGAGGTTAACCCTAAGTAACACCTTGCGAGCCAAGGCGAGTTGCCTACACTCCCAACACACGCCAAAGCATGGCTGCTAAAGTTTAAGCCCCTCTTGGCCGATACTCAACACACATCGCCCCATAACGCCGTAGTAGCCCACCCCACCATGACCACCCGCCGTACCGAAGCCGTCGCTGGTAGCACCGCCGCACCCTTTTCTCGGTTGCAAGATTGGGTATTGCGTAAACAGGCCGAACGAGAAACAGGCGACGACACCTCGCAGCAACAGCCACAACCCCACCCGCAAGCTGCACCAGCCCCCGCCCTTACGCAAGATGCTTTGCTTGAGGCTTGGCTGAGCCATTTGCTAGAGAGTGGCGTGGCCAACGACACCTACCAACGGTCTCGGCCAAGCGACGTGGCACCCAAGCTTAACGGCACTGACCACGACTTAAGCCAAGCCCTTGAGACGATGTTGCCCACACCCTCCGTACGGTATGCGCTGATTAAGCAACGTATAGAGCGTGAACAAGCCGAACTGACCCAGTGGCTACAGCTGATGGAGACAGCTCTGCCCAACGCAAAGCAACGTGAAGCCCTGAGCTGGATGCGTTCCCACCGTAAACAGCTCCGCAAGTTAGGGCAGGTGGATGCGATGGTAACGCAACAACTTGTGGCTCGTACCCCTGCCCTTGCCTTGTTTGAACGTACTGGCCAAGGCGTAAGCCAAGGGGTTCGTCAAGCAACCGTAATCGTCAATCAAGCAGGGCAACAGGCTTGGCAGACGTTAGGCCTACCGCCTGTGCCTGTGGTTAAAGTGGCTACGGCTGGGCAGGGGGTTAAAGCTAAACTCAAGCAATTGCAAGCCTTGCAAACCTTGTTAGTA
>JBIKUS010000174.1:0-3598 GCA_044347425.1 Vampirovibrionales bacterium
TTAAACAAGTAGCCCCTACGGTAGGGCAGGTAGCACCCGCCTTTAAAGCCACGCTAACGGGAGGCAAAACTGCCACCTTGGCCGACTACAAAGGCAAAAACCTGATACTGGTGTTTTACCCTATGGACAACACCCCTGGTTGCACTATACAACTGTGCGCCCTGCGTGACCAATGGCCAAGGCTACAAACCCTCAATACCAGCGTGTTAGGGGTGAACCCCGCCAGTTTGGCCAGCCATGAGCAGTTTGCCAAAAAGCAAAACCTCCCCTTCCCGCTATTGGTGGATGAAGGCCGACGTTTAGCCGAAGCTTACGGTGTGGGCGAAACCTTTGGAGCCAATAACCGCACCGTGATTATTGTAGGCAAGGCTGGCAAGGTGATTTACCGCAAAGAGGGACTGCCCCCCGTCAGCGAGTTTATTACCGCCATTGAGGCGCAGAATTAACCGCTTCTGTCTTGCTGGGCGAGGGTAATCATTAGCTCAAACATGTGTTGGGCATGGCTTATCAATTGGTCTACAATCCACGGAGCCGTTAGCATCAACACACCCAAACCAATCACCACCTTAGGCACAAACGTCAGGGTTTGCTCTTGCACTTGGGTAACGGTTTGCGCTACGCCAATGAGCGTACCCACCACCATACCACTCACCAGCACGGGCGACGACAACAGCACAATCAGCATCAACATCTCTTTTAAAAGCTGTATAAAAAGCGTTGTGTCCATCAGCCTGTAAACCCTGTTACCAAGGCTTGCGACAGCAAATGCCAGCCATCCACCAAGACGAACAAAATAATTTTAAACGGTAACGATATGGTGACAGGCGGCAGAAACATCATACCCATAGACACCAACAGGCTGGAGACGACCAAATCAATCACCAAAAAGGGCAAAAACACCACAAAGCCTAGTTGAAACGCCGTTTTAAGCTCGCTGATGATAAAGGCGGGTAGCAGCACATAAAAAGGCACATCCTCGGGGGTGGCGGGGGGATCGACCTTGGCCATTTCGACAAACAGGGCAACGTCTTTTTGGTAGGTTTGCTTGAGCATGAAGGCTTGTAGGGGTTTAGCGGCACGCTCTAGCGCAACTTGTTGGCTTAGTTTACCATTGAGATAGGGTTGTAAAGCCTGCTCGTTCATGGCGGTGAGGGTAGGGGTCATCACAAAAAACGAGAGGATGAGGGCGAGCGATATCAGCACTTGGTTGGGCGGCAGCGTGGGCGTACCCATGGCCTGCCGTACCAACGAGAGAACAATCACCATGCGGGTAAACGAGGTGGCCATAATCAGTAGGCTAGGGGCAAGGGTCAATACGGTCAGCAGTACCAACACTTGCAGGCCTTGGCTTACTTCTTGCGGGGTGCTGGCCTGCCCTACGGAAAGTTGAATGCTTGGCAACACGTCTTGTGCAAAGGCGGGCGTGGCCACTAGCAGGGCAAAACCCACTAACAACAGTAAACAGGGTATTAACACGCGACGAAGAGGACGCATAGGGGAAGTGTGCCTTTGTAAGGGGGAGTGTTGCACCTTGTAGTATGCCCATAAATCCGCCCTTTGTGGCGAAGTGATGCGCCAACTTACACCGTTAAGGTGAGGGGCTGCAGCAGGCTGGCGTAACAGTAAGTTACAACCTAGGCAAGAATAAGTTATATCCTTTTTTATATAATATAGATATATAGCTTACGTAAATGATTGACCTTTACAACCTACCTAGCCGATAAAAACAAGGAAACCCTAGCCCCATGACTTATACCAATTGGATGAATTATGCTCCGCCTACCATGCCCACGTTGCCTAAGCCTACTGCACCTACTTACAGCGCACCTACCACGCCTCCCGTTGCCACGCCTACCTACCCGTCTCACCCCGTGCCAAAGCTCGATTTTAAAAACTTCCCCATTAAAGTGCCTGTACCCGTAGCTTCTGGCGTTCCTGTGCCTGTGCCTGTGTTTAAACCTACCCTTAAACCTGTGGATATTCAGCTGTACAACCCCGTGGCCAAAAATTTGGATTTTTACGCCAAGCCTTCACCCGTACATGCGCCACACATCCCCAGCTTGCCGCACCCACCTACGCCTACGCTCCCCCATTATGAGCAGCCTACGCATCCGCCTACACCACCGTATCACCCACCCACACCACCACCTGTTTACCCCCCACACCCCCCTACACCCCCTAAAGCTGCCAACCAAACCGCTGGCTGGTGGGGCGACCCCCACATGATTTCGGCGGGGAGTGGTGCCAATGTGTTTGAGCGCAAAACCGACTGGAACTTTATGGATAAAGGTATTTACAACGTGTTAACCGACGGTGATACTAAGCTCAACGTAGAGTTTGCTGGCAATGGCACAGTGTCGTGGGGTAAAGAGGCTTTACTCACCCTAGGCGATGATACCGTTAAAATAGAAGGCGGGGGCATTGCTACCGTTAATGGCCAAATAATGCCTGACAAAACGACCAAGACCCTAGCCGATGGTACCGTGATTAACGACCAAGGTGAGAAAGTGTTAATTGACACCAGCGACGACTACCGTTATGACTTTGCCTTTGGCACGGAACATTGGCAAGGTAACGCCATGCTCAATGGCTACATTACCAGTAAAGCTGGCGGCGTGGGCAACCCCACTGGCTTGTTGGGCTTTACCTTTGACGCTGCTGGCGTTGTTGAAAAAGGTGTTACCAACCCCAACCAGTATAAATTAAACTCGTTAATAGGATAGTAACATAGCTTTATACCGCAGAAAGGTTTGCAGGGACGCAAACCTTTCTGCCTTTTTTAAACCACTTGTTAAGCCCACTAAAATAGAATATACTTTAAATATATTTTAACCCCTATCACCTTAGCCCTTAACCCAGTAGCTTTTCTGTTTGCTTTTTCCTCTCTTTCCCTCGGAGTGATTGCCTGTGACGTTGCTTAATTTGCTGTTACAACAAGCCCAAGCCAAATTGGCTAGCCGCTTACCCCAAACCCATCCCCTTTACCAACCCGACACCTCTAAAAAGCGAAAGCTTGCCGTGATTGGGGCTGGCACAGCAGGTATTTTAAACCTAACCCACATGTGTACGTGGTTAGACGAAAGCTGGGAAGTTTATTCAATCTACGACCCCAACAAGCCCATTTTAGGTATTGGCGAAAGCACCAACGGCGAGTTTGTGGCCTTGCTTGAAAAAGGCACGCATTTTAGCGTTGGCCACCAAGACGATATGGATGCCCTGGATGCCACCGTAAAATTTGGTAGCAAGTTTATGGGCTGGCGAGAACAATCGTGGATTAACCCGCTGCTGGACGGTAACACGGCGGTGCATTTTAACAACTACAACTTTAAAAACTTTGTGTTTAGCAAACTCGAAAAATTATGGCCCAAGCAATTTAGGATTTTAGAAGGCGAAGTCAAAGGCATGGTCAACCATCACGACCGTGTGACCCTTACCTTGGATGACACCGAACACGACTTTGATTTTGTCATCGATTGCATGGGCTTCCCCCCCAATTACGACGGGTATACCCTAAGCGATTGCACACCCGTTAATAGGTGCCAAATACACAGCATTAAAGACTATACCTACGAACCCTACACCGACCACTTGGCCACAG
>JBIKUS010000199.1:0-13242 GCA_044347425.1 Vampirovibrionales bacterium
AAGGAGCCAAGAATGAACATCAAAGAATTTGAAGATAAATGTCTACGGACTGAGGCTGACGATCATGCAAGCCAAGCAGCTCGCGCAGCCAACAACATACGACTATTGCATGGGGCAACCGGCATCGCTACTGAAGCTGGTGAACTGCTCGACCAAGTGAAGAAACATATTTTTTATGGCAAGCCACTTGATCGAGTCAACGTACTGGAAGAGTGCGGTGACGTAATCTGGTACGTGGTGCTGGCGCTCAATGCCACAGGCTACTCTCTACAGGATGTTATCGATACGCTAATACCAAAGCTGGAGGCAAGGTATGCCAAGAAACGATTTACCGAATCCGAAGCGATCCACCGAGACCTCAACACAGAACGATCCGCCCTGGAAGCCAAATCACTTCGAGATTGAACGCCGACTACGAGAGATAAAAGCTCGCAAGCAAATAGATTCTGAACCGATAGACAACTTCCGCCAGATAGATCCCAGTCGCGCACGTCGCTGCAAAGGCTGCGACAAACGCATTTACATATTTCCCTGTATTTACTGCCTCCGAAAAGAGAATCTTTATGGCAAAAGAAAAGATTGAGCTGCACCCATGTAGCTACTTCGACTGCGAAAACTGCGGTCATCGAAACATAGTAATGCCAATCGTTTCCCATCCTGGAGAAGCACTCTGGCTTCAGGTAGCACAACAGAACAACCTACCAGAAGAATTCAATGAGTCGCTTATTTTCCATCCCGAAATTGTTCAGTGCTCGGAGTGCGATAGTGAGTACCAAGCCCAGGCACCACATACTGACAATCAGAACTAACGAATCTCCAAGAGAACTAAAACCAGTGTGGCAGGAGTCTCCTCCTTGCGTGATGCGAGCACTGCCGAATTGGGTTGTTTGGCGAATATGGCATCGAGACGGTGCTGAAATCAAAGTCCCGATAGATCCCCGCACTGAGGAGCCAGCAAAAACCAACAACCCAACGACGTGGCGTGGCTACGACGAGGCATATCAACGATTCCTCCAGCGAGGAAACCGCTACGAGGGTCTAGGTTTTATCTTAGGCGACGGCAATGGACTATTTGGTATAGACCTGGATGGCTGCGTACATGGTAAGACACTTGCCCCTTGGGCCTGCTCGATCCTAGATCGATTCCATAGTTACGTAGAAATAAGCCCAAGCGGTACTGGCATCAAACTGTATGGCATAGGTGATGTACCTTCTGGGATTCGGCTCAAGGCAAAAATCGACGCACCTAACGTCACGGGCAAGAATCCTGGCTTGGAAGTCTATGGTCGCAATAGGTTTTTTGCTTTTACTTCGAAGCGAATCAACTGGCATACCCAGATACATGATTGCTCTGACGCTTTGGACAAACTCCTAAGGCGCATGCAGCCCAAGACACTAGATCCAGTTATGACTCCTCGGAGGAATAAAAAGGATGTAACTGAATACACTGTCCAGAAAGCCCGAAACTGGCTCATAGCACACGGCCCTGCCGTTGCAGGACAATTCGGTCACACCCATACCTACACTGCGGCATTGGCTCTCTTAGACGGATTTGGACTGAGTGAACAGAGCACTCTTGATTTACTAATGGAATGGAATAACACCTGCCGTCCACCCTGGAGCCAGCGCGATCTAATACGCAAGATCGAACAAGCGAAAAAAAGATGAACAATTTTTGAATTTATTGAATACAACTAATTGCCTACAACCCGTAACAGTGCGTACACTACGTAGTGTTATCACCAACTACGATCGATAGGTCAGTGGTAGACCAACCTCCTTGCTTTGGGTAACGCAGGTTCGATTCCTGCTCGATCGGTTAGCAGCCACGGCTAGGACAGTGGGCGTGGAAATCCGCACGCTAAAAAAGGAGCCTGAGCAAGCTACGTCATTGTGCCCTTAAAGGGGCTTCCGGATCTAAATCTGGCTTGGCGTAGGAAGAACCTTAAAGGGTATCGACCGGCTTGTGATGAGGGACTTGAGTGATGGACGGGTAGGCGAAAGCTGAGACACTTCAGCGTCACTCTCGAAATCGTGTTCACTGGGGGGAGCCGACGAAGAACACAGGATAGGTCTAAGGAAGAGATCCGAGTCGGGGGCTAGGCATTTTTCTAGTCGAAGCAGCTTCCAGGTCGTACGGTATAATGCGCCAGTACGATGCACACTATCCACATTTTATCGCCATAAGAGCGTACTTGTAGTTTTGATAGCTGTGCAGACACAACTTCGTTTTACCACTTGGTAGCGGGGAGTTGTATGTCTGCGCACCGACAAAGCTTCCATCAACTTTTTAGGAAGCCAATGAGTCGGTGTATTTCTAACTTACCCTTAGGTTATCTGGTTGGAATCAATACACCAGTAACCAATACATCCTCACTATAGTTAGAAGAGGATCGTGGGATGCGCGCGCGCGTGATGCTTTTCGAAGAAACCTTCTGGTTTGGAACAATACAGGGGGAAGCCAATTATGAGCGATCCAGAAAATTGTCGTGTGTACAGCAAAGAACCTAATGTCACCTTGGGACAGATCGTAGGTCAGAATGCTTACGACGGAACTCAGATCGTGATGATTGAGCTGCCTCGCAGCCAGAACGAGGTGGAGCATGTGGGCTTCACTATGAATGTAGCGATGGCTGTGGCCGACAAGATCATGGCGCGTTGCATGAATTATCAGTCGCAGGAGGCAAAAAAGTGAGACAGCTTTTTTACTGGCTGCTGAATTGGCTAACGAGTTTTTTCAGGACATTACCTGTTCCTCCGAGTGTATTACCTGTTCTCAATGGTGAGGTGTTTATGGCTGATGTGCGTGACGGTTTGGTTTATTCGGTGTCGCTGCCAGAGTTTCCTAAGGCTGGTGACCTAAAGTCTCAGCTCTTATGTGTCCATTTCGATGGTAAGAAGGTAGAGCACCCACTGGATGTTAATGATACTGAGACCAGCTTTATTGTGCCGCAAGACGTAGAGGCCAGCATTCATCTTGTGTACGTGGATGATGGTGGCAACAAGAGTGAAGGACCGTTGTTTTCTTTCAAAGCGGTCGATACAATTAACACGTTCGCACCTCCTGGCTTCGGTGAAGTCAAGTTGGTCGAAGAATTGTTTGATGTCGAATGGTCGGACGAAGGCTTGCCAATTATTGAAGAGGCAGACCCAGAGCCTGACTTCCAACCAGAAATCGTTGATCCTCAAGGTCCAACGATCTAGCGTTAGTTGTCCACTAGATCGTTGGCTGTCGGGGGAGGTGGCTTTTGTGTGTGGCTACCTCCCCTTTTTTATTGCGCCGCTTCCATTCTTTTTCTATCAGTGGCTCTCTGGTTTAGCAGTTTCATAATGCCCTCGATCTTCGCAGCGTCTGCGGCTTGCTCTGGTGTCCAGCTTTCTTGAGCATAATCTGGGAAGTAGGGGCGAGTGTACATTCTACCGCCGAAGTCTTTCATCACTCTAGCCAATCGTTCGCGGAGTATGGCATCTTGTGCTGACGGCGAAACGTCTGCGACTCGCACACCCGTACCGAGGTTTAGCAGTAGCTTCCAGGGGATCGTGTCGTACTTGCGAGGGTCGGTGGCAGTACGAATGGTGTTGAGCGTTCGACCCAAGCCAGAGTTTGCAATAGCGTACTCCAGCCAAGGGTTGTTTAGGAATGGCTGTGCCCGCTCTGTTTTCTCGCCGGTCATTAGGTCACTGATGTTGGCTCTAATGCGACCTATCGTTGGATCGAGGTCTTCAATTTCACGACCACCAAACGGCCCTGCTTGATAAAGTGATCGGCCTGTTGCTGTTTCGATGACTGACTTAGGTACTGGATTGAGTCGTGAGCCAAGCTCTCTGAGCAGGCCCGACACATTACCTCGTGCGATCTGTGCAAACTGTAGAGGATCCTCGTACGGCATACCGAAACCAGTGATGTAGCTCCTAGTTCCATCCTCTGACACACCAAGCGGAATGCTGGCTGTCTCTCGGATGTAGTCCGGAGTGACCCCTTGCTCGTCAGTTTGACCTGCTCTGGTGGTCGCAATGATCTGACGACCCATCGCACCAGCAGGTCGCTCCATAAGCTGTCCGTACACAAACGGCGTAACGCCTCGGGTGTAACTATAAAATGGGAACATTCGGCGCATGTACTCGCGTTCGAAGTTGGACAGCATAGTATAGTCCACTTGAGCCTTGTTTACTAATGCTGCCGCTGCTTGAGGATCGTAGCCTCGCCGGATCATAGAAATGAAAGGCGAGAGCCTATTGAGCGACTCGGTGTACTGACCCAGATCGCGACCTAGCTGGCCTGGTCGGAATATATCCTTGTCAGCCAAAACGCCTTTACTCATCCAAGGCATGAACCATCTCTGCGCGAAGGTCGATTCAGGCACCGGCGGCGAGAATTGCCCACGCAGAGGATTGACACTTCTTGAACCGTCAACACCTGGATACTGAGTAGCAGCAGTCCCAATCGTATCCATCAACTGCTCAGCAGAGATACCTTGCTTCTCACCTACGATAGCATTAGCGTAGATGATCTTACGTAGCTCTTCGGTAGCCTGTTCGTCGGTAAGATTCTTGCCAGCAAAGATTGGTGCCTCGGAAATACCTGGAATGGTTTGGCCGGTTGCAATGCGATGCGCATCACGCATTGGCTCCAATACAGACCTCAGTGGATTAATATAGGTCATTGGATTGGCAAGGTTAAACTCGGAAAACCGTGGATCTATTTGTGTCCCTAGAAACAAATTAGATGCCTGACCGCTGCCAAGGTTACGAGTGTGGAAGGAGAGAAACGGCAACATACCCGTCTGCATCATCTTCCACATATTCGTAAGCTTGTCATAGCCACGAATCATCGGCCTAACTTCCTCAAGTGACCTCGGCCCTTTAACGAACTTACCAATAGCTTCTGCTACATCTTCAGGGACAACAATCATTTCTGTTAGGATATCGTCAGGCAGTGACGATCGATATCGTGCTTCAGTAGCGTTAAGAGGGTTAGGTATGCTGACATTTAGTTCTTGTGGTATACCATCGTCGATAACAGCAAAAAACAGTGCAGCACTTGGATCTGATGGATCGGCTGGATTGTGCTGAATCATCAGGTCATAGTTAGTCGTGTTAAACTTTTTGTTTGGAGTGATGATGTTCTTAAATATCGCAGTTCCCTGCTGCACATTAAGAGGTACTCGTTGCCCATCTAAGTCAATCACGAAGTCTTTATTTTCTTGAAGTGCTTTTTTGATAAGGTTCGCACGATTCGCAACCATAGTATTCCAGAAAGTCTTATCAGCTTCCAGAATAGTTTTCTTCGGCATGTTACCAAGTACCAACTTGACTGGTCTTGGATCATCATAGGAAGATTTCTCAAGAACCTTGCTGATAGTGACACCGTTCTTGTCGTAGTCGAGCATAGTTCTGGATGTAGCATGATCTGATATTAGCTTTTGGATAGCCTTGGCGTGAGCTATGGATCGATGATGATGTTCAAGCCGCAACTCAAACCCAGAAAAAAGGTCGTTTGAGAAAAGTGGGATCTGGAATTTCGCGTGAGCAGGATCAAGCTCCATCATGGATCTTGTGAGCCCTTCAACCTTCTCCGCTAGACCTGGAGATTCGAGCATCAACTGATCGAATGAAAGCTCGGCGTACCTTGGATCGAGTCGTTCCCCATACTTTTGCCACAGCAGTCTTGCTTCCGGCAAAACTTCCTTGCGAGTCAGTTTCTCTTTTACTCTCTTGGCTGTGTGCTTACCAGAGAACTGTGGGTCGACAGAAATATCGTTAATGACAGAAGTCCCGTCACTATAGCCAACCAGATAAGATGTTCGCTTCTTCTGATTAGGATGACCAGGATCAAGCAGCTTGCCGTAGTTTGGATTCCACGGCATAGAGCTGCTACCAGGAAGCTCTGACAGCAGACGAGGGAAGTATCCATCAATTGCCTCAGTCAGTACGCCGTTTGCATTTTCATCACGCAACATATTCAGAGTTTTATATCTGAACGACGTTATCATGTCCGCAATCTGCTGCCTTTGCTGAGGCTGCACCCACGAGGGAAGCTGCTCCGGTGAGACAGGTATTGCTTCACGTATGATGCGACCTTCACTATCCCGAATGCCCACCTCAAGAAGCCTTCTAATGTCATTGACTCGTTGGTTTTGAATCTTTCTTGCATCAACGAGCTGTGCGATAGCAGCTTCCTTTTTGTTTCCGTTTGCTCGTGCAATGTACTCATCGATAGGAGCAAGCTCAGATCGGATGATTTCATCTTCGCGAATACTTGGAGTCTCGTACCAAGTCCTTAGGAACTTGGACATATACATACGCTCTCGATAGATGGCGTTTCTGTATCCAGTGAATGCCAATCGTGCTGCTTCTTGGCCAGCCTTAGATAGCTGCCCAAGAACGCTTTGATCAAACAGAGCAGTAAGAGATCGACCTAGTGCGGAGTCAAGTACTGTTTGAGCAGCAGTATCAATTCCCTTGCCGATCTTGGCGGATCGAAACCCGGAGAGCTGTTCGGCAATCTGCTCTGAAGTTAGAGACGCAGGCGCAGGTGGCGCATTTGATTCAAGTATGTTGCCGGACTTTGGATCGAACGTACCACGGTTGCCAGTAGCAGACTTGATTTTCGAGCTATCAAATACCACGAAAGTGTTGCCGTTAATGTCACCTTTCTCTAGGTTTCCAAAGGCATCGCTAAATTTTATCCCATCATAGCCTAGCTTCTCTGCTTCATCTGCCAATCTCTGTCGGAATGTTTTTCCGTTTTTCATCTGGCCATGATTTATAAACTGAAACAAATCACGCTCGTGCGGAATCGACTTAAGTAATTCTGGATCCTCAAAGCCAGCCTGTCTAAGAAGTTTCTCCAGCTTAATCCTCACATCGCCTCTCCTGCTAGGAAGAGAGGTTAGGTCAAGTGGGTTTCGGATATCAAGATATACTGGAAAAATCCTGCCATTTTTGCCGTCTGAAAAGTTGGCAGAATATTCTGGGTTATCAGAGAACATGTGGAAGTTACCACTCATGTCCTCAGCGTATGGATTACTGAAACGAGAGAAGTCTTCTAGTGCAGTCGTTCCATGATAAACCACCAGCGGCTTACCATCTACATCAACAACCTTACTCGCATTCTTTGGATCTTTCTCCCAGTCACCGAACCATTTCTTAAACGCTTTTGTTGTAGTTTGTTTTACAGACGATTCAGTTTCATCCAGCATGGAGTACAGTATGCCGTTTTCTAAATCGATGTCGCCAAGTCCTATGTCTTCGACTTTCGCATTAAGACTCCTGTTAAAAATCCCAGTCGGATCGCGCGGATCAACCTTCTTAGCCATACGGATCGCCATTGCTTGATCAGAAACTCTAGCGGCATCTGCTTTCTTGCCGGATAGGAACTTCTTCATGATGGCCTTAGTTTGATCGTAGCCAAGTGTTTGGCGAATCGCATCCCAGATGTACTCAAACACATCAACTATCTTAGCCCACGTCTTGCCAATAAGTGTCACTGGCTTTTCGCGACCAACATACTTCTTAGTAAGTTCCGTGAGTGTAAACGCAAAGTACTCGTCGACATTACTCAGCTCATACGGAATTGGCCCTGACCGATTCATTTTGTAATTTGCAAGTATGTCTTCATATTCTCTATAGATCGAACGGACTTCTTCCTCCGGAAGGTATGTCGATAAGTGATGCCAAAGCTCATGTATTAGTGTCTTATCGATTTCACCCGCTTTGACTGCTGCATCATAGATCCGAATGGATACATTTTTCAAGTCATAGCTTCCCGCTACATCCGCACTCCTTCCCATGCCTCCCATTTCTACCTTTACGTCATCAAACAAGCGCTTACCAATCTTGCTTGTCATTTCTCCGATGATTGGTTTTACGTCATCGGGCAAACCTTCTAGCGTATTAAGGTTAATCTGGGTTGTAGTGGAACCAGATGCGGGACTGTCATCGATGGATTGCGCAACAGCGGATTCCAGAGTACTAGGTGGCTTAGCTTGCTTTGACACCTGGCCCTTAGCCAGGATGTCTCTGTATGCCTCACCGACCTGTTTGCCAAAATCTTTTGAGCCAGTGAAGAGGGCCTTATCTTCTTGACTAAGCTCTGTAAATATATCTCTTGTCGCCAGCATCTCTGCTTGTGCAGCAGTCTTAATGGATTCGGGATTTATTTTTGATAGCTGCTCTTTGACTATCAAATTTCTTGCGAATTGACTAGCTTCCTGTACCGCTCCTTCAGGCAGTATCTTATTCGCTACGGCTGACTGAACAAACTTCATCACGCCAATTCTCGGCGCAGCGTTTCGAGCCTTTAGTTGTCGCTCCTCGATGAGTGCCTTTTCTATGTCGCCGTACGCAACCTGCCTTGCGATCTCGATCTCTTTAGGCGAGTACTTAGGTCGCTGCGTCTTAGGTTCTGTCGCATTCCCCAAGAACCTTACCCAGCCGTCGATTCGAGCAATTTTGGCTTTATCTACAGCAGGGACAACTGTCTCATCTGCTTTATCCGATGCTGCATCAATTAGATCTTTCGCCTTTTCGCTAACGACTACTGGCTTTTCAGTTTTCGACTTAGGCGACCGAGGCAATGGCTTAGCAGGCCCTTTAACGTAATCTTCTAGCTTCAGATCTGATGCGGCGTTTTGAACGTAAAATCGATTTTTCTCCCATACGCTCTCATTACCTCGAACAAGTCTAGGCCAAGGATATCCTAGTCCAGCATCAACCCAGTCGAAGTAAATACCATCGTGCTCTGGGTTGTTGGTGTAGCGACTTAACTCTTCTACCTCTCCATCCTTCCATCTCTGATACAGTTCAGGGTCTTCTCTAAAAAGAGCCTCGTGACTTGGTAACGATTTATCTTTGTCTTTAGCTTTTTTATTTGTGAGCTTAAGGTCACTTGCAGAATCAGTATCAAGAATCGTGTACTCACTTCCTCGGGCTGTCTTAAACCTAGCAGGTGTATCTTTGGTAATCTCAGTAATTTTGTTTCCGAGGTGCATTTCTTTGTAGGATTCGACACTTTCGACCGGAATATCTGGCTTGGAATCTGACTTATTCCAAACCTCCAGAGGTTGCAAACCTACTGCTGGCTCCGTGAAGTATGGAACTTTAACTGTGCTTTTTGAAGCGCTGAGCTTTCCTGTTTTTGGGTTTCGCCAAGCAAGTGAAACTGTATTGTCAGGATGAAAAATTATCTGTGCATCCTCGACATCAGTCATATTAGCAGCAGAAAGACCACTACCTCGTTCATCTACATAGATTGTCCTTGCAGATTTTTCTTTTATTCCGCTATCGTCGCCGTGCTCTGGTCTCTTAGCTTTATTACGGATAGTCGCTTGATAACCAGTCTGCTTTGGTTCTTCATCAAAGAGTGTTTTGCTTTTAGGTTTATTGATTTGGATCTCAGCTTGCCTCTTGGCGATTGCCAGAGTTGGGTAATCCTCTATCGCAACGCCGTCGATCGATAGCTCATATTTGTTACTGCCTGTTTTGACAACAGAAACCCTGCCGTCATCAGATAGATAGTCACCATC
Organism: Vampirovibrionales bacterium; assembly: GCA_044347425.1. Lineage (GTDB taxonomy): Bacteria > Cyanobacteriota > Vampirovibrionia > Vampirovibrionales > JAJTHC01 > JBIKUS01. The sequence continues at coordinate 9,528 of JBIKUS010000199.1, forward strand.
ACTGGTTCGCTTGTAGGTTCTAGCTTTCGGTGCAACATCAGCACCAGATTGCGCGGCACTCTTAGGATCAGCACTTCGTCCTTCAATCCTCGCTACCGCATTGCTAATGTAATCATCATGTAACTTATAATTGTCTGCGGCGTACTGCCAGCTAACTGGGCTAAATCCCTCATTAACATCAGCGGCAACGTAGCGTCGATCACCAGAAAGCTTTTTTGTGTTATCAAATGCAATCGGCAAATCTGGCTGACTAATTTTATAATTTGGTCCTAATGAGTTATTTAGCTCTTCAGCCTTAGCTCTCAGGGAGGGACTGCCATAGAAATCATTAATTGCTTTCTCTGAACCTTTGTTGATCCACTTATCATTGCCAACACCAAAGAAAGGATACCATTTACCAGTAGGTACTGATTTCTTTCCTCCCTCTCCAGTGCTGAGATAGAACGGAACTTTTACACCGTTTACCTCAGTAATAACCATCACTCGCGTATTGTGAACGAACGGCTCATTTAGCTTTACTGGAGGTATTTCTGGGCTAGCATCTACAGCAGAAGGAGCCTTTCCCTCAACACCGGTTTCATTAATAAGACTCTTTTGTTTCTTTGCCTTAGGAACCTCGCCCAAAACAGCTCGATAGTAGGCGGATTCATCCAGATCAATGCTACCGAACTTCTTAAAGATTCTCTCAGCCTCTTGCTGCTGCTTACCCTTTGCAGTGTCAGCGACTTGCTGCTTGCCGTATTGCACGATGTCGTTGAAATTTACAGGGCGATCAATGACCGAAGCATACTTCTTGGCGTAATCAATTTCTGGTAACGACGCATCAGGTAATCCTAGCGAGTCTAATCGTTCATTCACATGCCTGTCGATATAATCGAGAGCCTTTAAAAAAGGATAGCCCTCTTTGTCAACCATTTGAACCAAATTATCAACAGTAGACTCAACTGCGAGTATGCGTACTGGATTTGTTTTATGTTCCTTGGCTGTATCTTTGAGATAGGAAACATCTTCGATGTCGGAATAACCAAAATCGCGTAACGCATCCAACTCCTTCGGCGTGTAGTCAAAGTCTGGCTTTGGCTTGACAGTAGGTGCCACCTTCGCCTCATCGGTAACTGGATCCTTAGGCAGTGGTTTTGGAGATTTAGTACCAGCCGCTGGCTGAATAGGAGGCTTTGCCTGTGGAGGTAAGTTATCTACTGGCTTTAAATTGGAAGGAGACCCACCACCTTTTGGTGGAGGAGTAGGGTCATCAGGTATACTTCCCCAGCCGTCACCTTCATCGCCTCGTGGTGGAGGAACTTCGATCTCTGGTGAAGGGAGAGGACGACCTCTACCTCGTATTTTGCCAGCACCAATAACTCCGTATTCGTCGGTCAAGCCGCCCCATGTAAATGGCTTACCACCAAAGCTGAATGGCTTATCAGAAAATGGCAAATTGATTCTTGCGAGACCACCTAGCTGACGATCCATGTCAGCCTCAGATAAGCCGAACTCTTTTCGCATGCGGTTCTCAAGAGCCAAACGTAAATCTGCTTTACCTAGCTTCGGATCCGATAACAGCATTCTTGGTGTGACTATATGGCGAGCTTCTCGCTTACCAACCTTTCGGCCCAACGCACGACTGGCTACCTCTGGCGCAGCATCCATGATACCAAGAGCCTTGGCTGCTCGACCACCTTTAGTCAGAGCACTAGCACCAAACGTCAAGTACGTAAGAGGGTCGGTCAGAATTTCAGTTGCCATGCCTCCAGTAAAGTTAAGCATGGTGTCTTCTTTACCGGACAAACCATAGCCACGGTTTAGGTCACGACCTGTGGTTCGGTTCTTTTCACTAAATGGCGATAATAGCTGATCGAATGGATTGGCTGGCTTTGGGCCACCAGGAAGCCAAGTGAGTACGTCTCTAGCCATCGAGCCAGGAACATCAAGCAAATTACCAACGGCAGACAACCCACTGGCTGCTGTACTACCAGCTCGTTCAAGTAAGCCAGGAGGGGCTTCCTTAACTATGTCAGCCTGAATCCTTCTACCGAGCTTCTTAATTGGGTCACGCTCTGGCTCATCAAAAGGAGCAGGCTCCCGAGGTGTGTTAGCAACGAGAGCCCGCAATGCTTGCTTGACGTTTAGTGGATCCACTACAAAATCCCTTTTTAGTATTCCGACTGATCACCACCCATTGCCATTAACAGATCGTCCATGAGCTGAGGATCTTCCATCAAAGCTTGAACAATCATGTCTTCCATCGACTGTTCTTCTGCCATACGCTGACCAGTCGCAGTCTGCAATGCGTTAGTACCCATCGCATACATTTGCCCGAGTGCATCACGCTGACGGAAAGGAGCTGCACTGCCAGTCCTTAAACCAAGACCTCTGCCAGCTAGATTCGTCATTCCACCGGCACCGTACTTCAGAGTGTCAGCCACTCCTCCGTACATAGATGTCCCAAGTTGACGGAGAGCATCTCTTGCTGATCCTGCCATCGGCATTACCGTATCTTTGACACCGAGATAAGGATCCGCTCCGTAAGCAGCCATCGATTGCCGTCGTATTTCGTCCGGAGCCGTGTAATCAAATTTGTATCTTGACGAATCACGCTCGGCTTTTAGCATGTCTTGGTAAGCGCGACGATCCTGGCTAACAGATGGATTAAACTGTCTATTAACCTGACCTTTAGTCGGATCCCAAGTATCTCTACTTCCATAGCGTGTAACTAAATCATCTTCAATTTGCTTTGCTTTGCTCAAAGCCTGCTCGTAAGGTCTATTCTTGGCGAGCATCTTACCTGGAACTGTCGCATCAAATCGCGTCATATATCCTTTTTTCGCGACGTCAGCGACCTTGCCAGCACCTTTCAAAGCAGACATGCCTGCCTTGGCCCCAAGCTTCGCGGCGGCAGCAGTACCGCCACTAGCCAACATGACCGGATCGGTCAGCATGTCGATGATCATTCCAGCCATCTGATTGCCACCAGAGTTTTCGTCGCCACCCATCCAGTAGCGAGAAATCTGTGCTCCGCTAGTTCGATTCTTATCACTGAACGGAGTAAACAACTGATCGAATGGATTGGAAAACGAGATCGCATCTCGCACCATAGATCCTGGCAGACTAATAGCATTCATGGCACCTGATAAGATGTTTCCAGCCATGCCAGCATCATCAGAATCACCAGGCTCGTCGTAATCTGGACTAGACTTACTTGGCACAAACGGTCGTGGAGTGTAACTAAATGGCATCCGGCTCATTATTCAATCCTTTTATATTGAGTTGATGAATTCTTTTTATATTCCTATCTAGCCCTATAATAGAACTGCTGTGGAGGACTAGCTTTTTTTTCTTCATTAGGCTTCTTGTTGCCCTGAGTAGCTGGAGTCGTCTGAGGTATTGGAACTGGAGTGTACGACTCGTAGACGCTTTCATCTTCCCTGCGCCTACGCTCACTCGCTGGATCAGTACCAAAGAGCGACTGGAGCGGGTAGCCAATCCATCTGCTAAAGAAATTCGGAGCATTGTCTTGCTTGTGTTGCAAGATGTCAGAGTCTCGAATACCAGGGAAATAATCCCTGCGAATCCTACTTTCGATAGCCTTTCTTTCTTGCGGCGAAAGTGTTTGCCATTCAGGCTTCCCAGTAATGCCCTTCATGTAGTTGTGATAAATGTCAACGGTAGGTGTGGTCTTGTCTTCCGGATCAAGTTGTGGAGTATCAACCCAGCT